>JAJQBC010000060.1 GCA_021203465.1 Lachnospiraceae bacterium
GTGTTCAACTTCATTTTACAATCGACCGTTCAACTTCATTTTACAATCGACCAAACTAATTTTTATTATATTGCAGGGCATAAAAGTTTACAACCGCTTTTTCTCTTATTTATCGTTTTTATCAATAGTCTAATTCTGAATATTAAATAAAAGAATAGCCGAAGCAGCACCGTTCTGTTATAATTAATTGAACGCTTTTGGTAAACGAAGGAGACAAGTAACTATGAAAACATCCGGAAATGAAACTCTCATCATTGCTGTCGTCGGCCTCATCATCGGCGTTATCGCTGTCGCTTTGACTGTCTTTGGAAACCCGGCGAATATGGGCTTCTGCATCGCCTGCTTTATCCGTGACACAGCGGGCGGGCTCGGGCTCCATCGGGCAGCGGCGGTTCAGTACATACGCCCGGAAGTTATCGGGCTCGTGCTCGGCGCATTTCTCATGGCGCTGTTCCGCAAAGAATTCTCGCCGCGTGGCGGCTCCGCTCCATTGACACGCTTTATCCTCGGCTTCTTTGTGATGATCGGCTGCCTAATCTTCCTTGGCTGCCCCTTCCGCATGGTGCTGCGCATTGGTGGCGGCGACCTGAACGCGATCGTCGGTCTTGCCGGCTTCGCAGTCGGTATCGGCGTTGGCATTCTCTTCTTGAACCGCGGTTACTCGCTGAAACGCACCTATAAACAGCCCGTGGCGGAAGGCGCTGTCCTGCCGGTCATCGAGGTTGCCATGCTCGTCCTGCTGATCGCGGCTCCTGCCTTTATCTACTTCACCGAGGCCGGCGGCGGACCCGGCGCGCTGCACGCGCCGATCCTGATCTCGCTGGCTGCCGGTCTGATCGTCGGCGCGCTCGCGCAGGTGACACGGCTCTGTATGGTCGGCGGCATTCGTGATTTCCTGCTCTTCCGCCAGACGCGGCTGCTCATTGGTTTCCTCATGATCATTGTCGCAGCCCTGGTCTGCAATCTGCTCGTCGGTTCCTTCAGCCTCGGCTTTATCGACCAGCCGATTGCGCACAGCGACGGTCTGTGGAATTTCCTCGGCATGCTGCTGGTCGGCTACGGCTGCGCGCTGCTCGGCGGCTGCCCCTTGCGCCAGCTCGTGCTCGCGGGCGAGGGCAATGTCGACTCGGCGGTAACCTTTATCGGACTGCTCATCGGAGCGGCTTTCGCACACAACTTTGGTCTCGCCTCCTCCACGGCGGGCGCGACCGCAAATGGAAAGATCGCGGTCGTTATCGGCCTTGTCGTCGTGACGGTAATCGCGGCAGCAAACACTTTCCGCAAAGAATAAAACAAACATATTCTGAATGTAGTCCGACAAATCTCAGACGTTTCAGGATTTCCGAAATATGAACAAATCAGGCAAAAAACAGATCACCGGAAAGTGCTTTTGTACTAATATCATTATAATTTAAAAAGGAGAATGTGAAAATGATCGATGCAAGAGGAAGATCCTGCCCGGAACCGGTCATCATGCTGAAAAAGGCTCTGGAGTCAAAAGAAAACAATTATGAAATCATGGTCGACAACCACGTCTCAGTCGAGAACGTGACGCGCTTCGCCGAGCACAGCGGCTACAAAGTCCATGTCGAGGAGAAGGGGGACGACTTCCTCCTGACGCTCACGCGATGAAACAATATATCGCGACCTTTTACTCACACTTCGGAGCGATTCGCTTTGAAAGAGAACTGCGCGCGAAGGGCTCTCGCGGGACGGTAATGCCCGTTCCGCGAAACTTAAGCTCCTCCTGCGGCACCTGCGTAGAATTTGAATCGGAACAGACGGATTTTCAGGATCTGCATGGAGAGATCGAGCAGATTGTCTGCGTGACAGACAATGGCTACGAATGTGTGTATCGTGCGGAAGACAGTTAGTAAATCGTTTCGTAAATAACCGGGCCTTATGCACAGGATGTTTTCTAAAGATTTTTGACCTGTGTTGTCGGGGAAACAGACAGGCAGGAATGTCTGGTTATTTCGAAACCACCGTGCCAGAACTTTGGAAGGGAGTTCCTCATGAATGAAGATATCAAAATGACAAAGCTTGCGTCCTGCGCCGGCTGCGGCGCCAAGGTCGGCGCAGGCATGCTCGTAAAGTTGCTGAGCGATCTGCCCGTCCGCTATGACGAACGGCTGCTCGTCGGCTATGACAAGAGTGACGACGCCTGCGTCTATGTGGTGGACGACAACACCGCGATCGTCCAGACGCTGGACTTCTTCCCACCGATCGTCGACGACCCGCGTCTCTTCGGCCAGATCGCGGCCTGCAACGCGCTCAGCGACGTCTATGCGATGGGCGGCGAGCCAAAGCTGGCGCTCAATATTATGACAATTTCCAACGCGATGACGCGCGAGACCGTGCAGGAGGTTCTGCGCGGCGGTTATGAAAAAGCCTGGGAGGCGGACACCATCATCGCCGGAGGCCACACGATCGAAGATCTGGAGCCGAAATACGGACTCTCCGTGACCGGCTTCGTCCACCCGAAGCGCATCCTGAAAAATTCCGGCGCAAAGCCCGGCGACGCACTCATCCTGACAAAACCGCTCGGTGTCGGCATCCTGACGACCGCGGCCAAGGCTGACCTCGTGGAGAACTCCACCATGCAGAAGCTCTACGCGCAGATGGCGCAGCTCAACCGCGCTGCCCGCGACAGCATGGTGAAGTATGAGATCCACAGCTGCACCGATGTGACCGGTTTCTCGCTGATGGGACACAGCTACGAGATGGCGGCCGGCAGCGAGTGCTCGATCCACCTTCAGACATCCGAAATCCCCTACCATCACGAGGCATGGGACATGGCGGATATGGGTTTCGTCCCCGCTGGGGCCTACCGCAACCGCGACTATGTGGAACCTCATGTAAAGTGGGAAAAAGCGATCCCACGCCCGATGCAGGACATCCTCTTCGACCCGCAGACCTCCGGTGGGCTGCTGATCGCCGTCGCCGAGCGGGACGCGCAGACGCTGCTGCGCGAGCTGCAGGCGCAGATGGACGGCGTGAAGATCATAGGTTACATGACAGAATTAAAAGAGCAAGAACTCATCATAGAATAATCGCAGCGCCGACGGGCACAGGCTCCGTCGGCGCTGTCTTTAGCCGCGCTCCACTGAAAAACTGGCATATTCCTGTTATCACTCGAAATACGGCATTATTCTAAAGATCTACAGACTACGTGCAGCAATCTGCATATCATTCTCCTCCGGATAATCCCTGAACATCGAGTAGATCCGCATAATATATGAATCTGAAAAACCCAGAAGCTCCGCTGCCGCTTTTGTCTTCATATTCCGCTCATACATACGGCGAATAATTCCTATCTCCCCTGCTTTTCCTTCTGCTTTTCCTTCCGCATAAATGTCATCAATTGCCTTGCACATGTTCACCCCTCCATTTTCTTTTTCCATATGTATACTTTGTTCAAGCATCCGGCGATCACTTACAAAATGCCATACCGTATCATATGCATCTTCTCCCATATTCCGAAACGCAGATATCCCCTGCATCACTGTTCTCAGCATCGACGCATCTTTCTCATATTTTATAATCAGAAACATACAGGCTATATCATCTGGAAACTCTAACAACCGCTCATCGGGCATGCGTCGAATATCCAGTACCTTAATATTGTAATCGGGGATATAGGTTCTCAACTGTTCCGGCACTTTCTCCATATCCAGAATACCATGCAGATGATTTTCTGCATCCCACGGTTTCTCGCCCAGATACAACACCAGATTCAGGATTGGTGTCAGCCTGTCCGTCTTTCGTAAAACCGACAATGGATTCTCTTTTGGAACGCTTTCACGGGAATGTCGTATTTCTTCCATTTGCTCTGTATAATCAACCGCGTCATAATCCATCATCCTGACCGTCATCGCGTAATCTATGTAAGTCTGAATTTCTGTACCCATCACCAGACGGATATGCAGTCCATCCACATATTTTACTATATCGCGATATCTGCTGCGATACCGCGTCGCACGTCCCTTCCCTGTCTTCCCCGTATAACGAATATTCCTCGTGTGCACCTGCTCCGACGTCAGGACTCTGTGTCCTGCATACAGCCAGCCATTCATGAGCTCTGCAAAGTGTTCCGCATCCTCATAATACTTTACAAGAGGTTCTTCTTTTCTTCCCATAGTCCTCCTTATGGCGAAACTATGAGAAAGACAAGCTACTCTTTCGTTTCACCTGTATTCAACTCCATTCTCTGAAAATACGGCGAAACGCCTGACTGCCTTCTGGGCACGAATTTCAGATCAACCACTGCTGCTTGTTTTATTTTAGCTACCATGAGTTTATCTGTCAAGACGGTAATTATAAAGAAATTATTAATTCGAATCAAATATCCACGTTTTCAAAAGCTCCGGCTCGTGCTGCAGGCTTCCCATCCTGCAGTCCAGCCCTTTTGCGCGCAGCGCGCAGACAAGCCGCTCTCCTGCCTGTGGATCGGTCAGACAATCCGTCTGGTTCAGCAGCACGCGGATGCGATCCACAGGCAGCTCACAGGAGCAAATATTTTCCAGCACGCAGTATAAAAACTCCTCCGGCCCGACGGGTTGTCCCGCGGCCGCAGCCCAGGCCGGATTGCGCTCATAGCGATGGACTACTTCTCCCACCGGCTTTCCAAATGCGGAAAGACCTGCCACGACAAGGCAGATATCCGTATCCGGCAGGATCACCGGTTCGCCCTGACGGTGGAGTTTCAGCGACAGCCGCTTCGCACCGTCCGCCTCGTAGACCGTCAATTTCGCCGCGCGTACAGCCTGTTCCAGAAGGGTATCCGGCAGGATTCCCATCTTTCCGTTCTCCGCTCTGCTTCCCGCGCAGAGAATCCCCGGCTTTTTTACTTCCTCCATCAGCTCTTCCATAGATGGATTCAAAAGCAGCTTCCGGCACTCCGGCGGTTCGACCGGATACATATGCGTCGTGGTGGTGAGCAGCACACTGCGCTCCGCTCCCGCCGCGGCCAGCTGTTTCGCCGCCGTCGTCTTTCCTCCCGCGCCGATAACGGCGATGCAATATTGTTTCAAAATTTCCTCTCCCTTTCCACCCAGATCACTATGACATTTTGAAAGCCGCCAACTTTATACTTTCTGAATATATTATACATTGCAAAACCCTCACGCACAGATTTCACAATAGATCCTCAGGCAAATCAATATCCCGCAGCTCCTCTTCCGAAACCTCCATCTCCCAGACATCCTCCGGGTGACACCGGATGATCTGCCTGCCGCCACGGTCGCCTGCCAGCGCCAGCAGCTCTTCCCTGTATTTTACCCTAAAGATACAGGGACTCCCCTTCTTCACGCAGCCGATGCCACGGTCACTTTCCATAAGGCCTTCCACCAGCCTCACGATGCTCTCCGCGGAAAGATACGGCTGATCCGCGACGAAATAGAGATAAAGCTCTGCGTCCGCGGGCGCGCCTTTTGTCCCCAGCCGGATGGACGCGGTGATACCCTCCGCACTGTATGGATTCTGGACAGCCTCCGCCCCCAGCGAACGGGCATACTCCAGAATTTCTTCATACTGGGAAGCCACAATTACGCTCGTCTGGAAACGCCCGGAGCTCTCCAGTCGCCCGGCAGCTTCCATAAGATGCTGAAGGCCGTGCCGGTACAGAGGCTGCCCTTCCAGCGGGATCAAAAGCTTATTGGAACCAAAACGGCGTCCGAAACCGGACGCCATGTAGATCAGCGCAAGTCTCATATACTAATACCCCTGCTTCTGCTCCAGATACAGAAGCGCCTCCAGCACGGAACCGCCGATACAGCGCGCCTTATCTGAGATCGTGAAGCAATTCTTATACTCGCTCTCCCGCGGGTCGATGTCCGCAATCTTGAAGCCCTTCGTCACCGGATACTGGTCCCGGATGATGCCGCGCAGCAGACCCGTGAGGGAAGCGCGCACCTCCACGTTAGCCTGTTCCGTCTCCACGGCAGCGATCACCTGCTCTTTTTCCACCAGATCGCCAATCTCGGCGTATCTCCGAAAAATTCCTGCAGCCGGAGAATGGATGACCCGTTCCTTCCCATAGCCTGCAATAAGACCCGGCGTGCCGGTATTCGGCTGTGCGCTGCCTGACTCTATCACGCGCCCCAGATTGTGGCCGCGCATCGTCTCAATCACCAGGTCAACGTCCTCGCCAGCCGTAAAGCCCGGGCCAAGACCGATCGTCTTGTCCGCCATCGCCCTCGTCGTGCCAAGGTTGCGCTTTGCGAGAATCGCGTCAACCAGTGCCCAGGGGCGTACTTCTTCCAGAATCTGGCAGTCTCCATCGACGAGAATCGGAACATCACCCTGCGAGAGAATCTCCTGCGCTTCCAAATAGTCGGACGCTCTTCTGCAACGGACGCCCTCGATCTCGCTCACACCGTCATATACCGCCTCGCAGAAAGCCACCCTGCGGCGAATCGCCGAGGGGCTGGCCGTCTCGAGCACGATGACCGGATAACCGCAGCGGTGCAGCCGGTGAATCGTCCCCGTGGCGATATCGCCGCCACCTCTGACGATGATGAGCTGGCTCTCCCTTCCCATGGTAAATCGTGTCCTTCTTTCCTGTCATGTCTCTGACATTGTATCATTTTCGTTTCGCTGTATCAACTCTCAAGCTCAGGTTTTCTTCTAAAAATAACCATTACCCTTCTGGTACAGTCTCCTCGAACTAAGCGGAACTTCCTGCACGTAAGGCCCAGTCATTTATGAAACGCCACACTAGTCCCTCAGCAGCAACAGCTTCTCCTCCGGTATCACGAGCCAGCGCGGCAGGCCATTCTCCTCATAGAGCGGCCATTCATTCCGCTGCACGAACCAGCAGATCTCATCCGCTCCCTCCTGCTGCGCAGCCAGAAAATATTTATGTTCGAACTGAAGTCTGGCGATACTATTCACCTGCACGGCGATGCAGTTCGCCGGACGTTCCTCCTCCCAGCAGGGGATAAAATCATGCGCGCGCAGCCCGATATAGGAAATATCTTCCGCAATCTTCCGCTGCAGCGTGAGTTTCGTCCCCCACTGCGGGATCTCCAGCGTATGCGCGTCAGACCGCCGAACCTGAACAATATTCTTGCAGCCGGTCAGCCGCGCAGCCTCCTTGTGCTGTGGATTTGCAAAGATTTCCCCGGTCTTTCCATAGCAGATATCCTTTCCCTGATCCATGATCAGCAGCTCGTCGCAGAGCTGGTAGATCTCGTCCCTATTGTGAGACACAAGGATCACGTTTCCCTTATATTCTGCGAGCAGCTCCTGCATCTGTTGCTGCAGTCGTTCCTTCAGGAAAGCGTCCAGCGCCGAGAAGGGCTCATCGAGCATAATCACGTCCGGCTCGTAGACCATGATGCGCGCGAGCGCGACCCTCTGCTGCTGCCCGCCCGAGAGCTCGCCCGGCAGCCTCTCTCCAAGCCCGTCCAGCTGGAAGCGGTGCAGCATGCGCTCCACCTTTTCCGCCTTCTCTTCCTTGCTGCATTTAAGCCCCGCCGCGATGTTCGCCCTCACGCTCATCGTCGAGAATAACGCGTAATTCTGAAAGAGATAGCCCACATTTCGTTTCTGCGGCTTCCAGTTGCATTTCGTGGCCGAGTCATACATCGTACGCCCGTCGATCACGATCTGCCCCTCATCCGGTCTCTCAATGCCCGCGATGCACTTGAGCGTCATGCTCTTTCCGCAGCCCGAAGCGCCGAGGATTCCGATCCTCCGGCAGTCGCTCTCCAGTTTTACATGCAGGGAAAAATCGCCCAGCTTCTTTTTGATATCCGCTTTTATCGCCATCTATGTACTTCTCCCCGCTCTCCTACCATTGCTTGATATTCTTCATATTTCCGCCCGTGACCAGATTCATCAGAAAGATGATTACGAAAGCGATGATCAGGATAATCACGACCCACACGCCCGCGGTCGCGTAGTCGCCATCCTGGATCACCATCGCGATTTTCTGCGAGATCGTCGCCGTCTTTCCCGGAATATTGCCGGCCAGCATCGAGGTCGCGCCGTACTCGCCGAGCGCGCGTGCGAAGGTCAGGATCGTGCCTGAGACAACGCCGGGTCCCGCAGTCGGCACCGTCACTTTCCAGAAAATAGTGGTGTCGCTCATCCCCAGCGTGCGCCCCGCATAGATCAGGTTCACATCCACCTGCTCGAAAGCCGCGCGCGCGTTGCGATACATCAACGGAAAGGCAATCACGGTCGCCGCGATAATGCAGCCCGTCCAGGACTGCACAATCTTGATATTGAAATTGTCATACAGAAAAATGCCGAGGGGTCTTCTGCGACTGAACAGCAGAAGTAGGAAAAAACCCGCCACTGTGGGAGGCAGCACCATCGGCAAGGTCAGAATGCCGTCCGCAATCGCCTTTACCTTTGGCCCCGCCCTCAGCACCTTGCGCGCCGCAAAAATGCCGAGAAAAAAGCAGATAATCGTCGCCACAATCCCCGTTTTCAGCGAAATGAACAGCGGACTCCAGTTCAGGCCCTCCAGAATTTCCATGATTTCTTCCATATCAATCTCCATTCCGCCGCTCTCTGGTTGGCGGCACAAATCATGAAAAGGCTGACGCGAAAGTATACGCTCCCCCACGCCAGCCCCTGTCATTTGTCTGACTTACAGATCCGTATCGAAGTAGTAGCTGTCGAGCACATCCTTCACTTCATCCGACAGAATATAGGCGAGGAAATCCGCGGCTGCCGCGGTCTGCAGCTCATCCGCCTCATCGTTCTGCACCTGACAGATCGGATAGATCACATCGCCGGTCAGATCGTAGCTGACCACCTCGAGGATCTCCACCAGTTCCTCATAACCGTAAGTATCAGAATAATAGGTCATACCGACCTCGCAGGAAGCCTCCTTCACGGCCTCAAGCACCTTGCTGACATTGCTCTGCTCACTGATCTCCACGCCGCCGAGCGCCTCGGAGACCTCCTCCGTCGTGTATTCTGACGCTTCTTTGGAACCGTCAAGCACGCCCATGCTGATCAGCGCCTCGCGCGTATATTTGCCGACTGGCACGCTGCCGTCCGCGAGTGCGATACTCTCCGCATCGCCGATATTGTCAAGGCCGGTGACGCTCGTCTCAGAGCCCGCATAGGTGATCACAACCACCTGGTTATTCAGCACATCGGCCCTCATGCCCTCAACGATCAGGCCGTCCTCCTCAAGCGTATTCATCTGCTTCTGCGCCGCTGAGAAGAAGATATCGCACTCGTAGCCTTCTTCAATCTGCGTAAGCAGAGTGCCCGAGCTGTCCGCATTCAGCGTAATCGTCACGTTCGGCTGGATCTCGTTGTACATGCTGACGATCTCCTGCATCACCGTATTCAGACTGGCCGCGATGAAGACCTGAATCTCGGTCTCCTCAAAGACCTCCGCAGTCTCTTCCTCCGCCTCAGCCTCCTCTGTTTCCTCCGCTTCCGTCTCGACAGCTTCCTCTTCCTCTTCTTCCGCCGTCTCCTCTTCCGTTGTCTCCTCCGCCTCGCTGCTGCTCGACGAGGAGCTGCTGCCGCAGGCCACAAGGCCGAAGGCCATGGTCGCCGCCAGCATTACTGCCAATACTTTCTTTTTCATACTTTTTCTCTCCTTTCCCTTTGAGAAATATTATATTGTCAAATCGTTCTCTTTTTAAAAATATAACGGTCTGACAGAAAAACGAACTCCGAAGAATCCGTAATTCCCTGTATCACTCAGGCGCTTTATAAATACCGCTTTTGCCGCCGGACTTCTCAAGTAGCCGGATGCCGTCCATCCGCATCCCCCTGTCCACGGCTTTACACATATCATAGATCGTGAGCAGGGCAATCTGTACACCGGTCAGCGCCTCCATCTCGACGCCGGTCTTATCGACGGTCCGCGCCGTACACCGCGCCTCAATCTCACAGCCTTCATCCAGCAATTCAAAATCAATGCTAACTCCGGTGAGCTTCACAATATGGCAGAGCGGAACCAACTCAGAAGTCTTCTTCGCACCCATGATCCCAGCAATCCGCGCGACCCCGAGAACATCGCCCTTCGACATCGCACCGGCTTTCACTTTCCCATAGCACTCCGGGCTCATATGGATTCTGCCGCAGGCAACCGCCTCTCTTACCGTGTCCGCTTTCGCACTGACGTCCACCATAATCGCACTGCCGTTTCCATCGAAATGTGTAAACTTACTCATACTTTACACCACCTCCAGCAGGATGTCAACTCTGCCCCCGCAGACCATACCTTCGTCCTCCGCATTCTCAGTCGTCATGTCGACATGGCAGATACGCGCCCCGACAGCACCCGACAATAACAGGGAACGCGCCTGACCGAAGATCTCCGCCTCCGCACAGCCGCCGCCGATCGTTCCGACCGTCGTGCCGTCCTCATAGATCAGCATTTTCGTCCCGACCTCACGCGGTGCCGAACCTTTTCGCCTCACAATCGTCGCCAGCGCCTTCCTGCCATGCTCTGCCCCTTCGTCGAGCAGCGCGTGCATCAGCTCCCGCGGATATTCCCCCGCTCGATTTTTCCTGTTTTTTTCGGAAATAATCTCTGCCATGATTGAGACCGCAATCTCCGCCGGCGTCTCCGCGTTGATGGCAAGGCCGATCGGCGCATGCAGTTCAGTGAGAGCCTGCCGGTTCACCCCTTCTTCCTCCAGTGTCCGCTTCAGCATCGCCACCCGGCGCCTGCTCCCGATCATGCCAATGTAAGCGTGGTCCTTCTCTGCGATTTTCCGCAGGCAGACATGGTCATAGCGGTGGCCGCGGGTTGCGATTACAAAGTACGTATCTGCACTTCCTTCGATCCGGTCCAGTCCGGTCTCAAAAGGCTCGCAGTACACCTCGTCAGCTCCGGCCAGCCTCACGTTGTCCGCGAATTTCGGCCTGTCCTCAAAGACAATCGTATGAAACCCGGTCATCTTTCCCAGACGAACCACTGCGGCGGACACATGGCCGCCTCCGCAGATCGCAAGCGTCTTCTCCCGTCCGACAGGCTCGCAGAAAACCGCTTTCCCTTCCAGCTCGATCACATCACACGCTTCTGTCTGCATAAATTCCAGATTTTGACGCGCAAGCAGCCCTTCCGGATCAGAACAACAGAGAAGCTTTCCCTCGCACAGCAGGGCTTTCTCCCCCAGATATGGCTCTTCCAGCACGGTCAGCACTACACTTCGCCGATTAGAATCCTGTTCCGAGAGCATTCGATACAGCTCCGTCATCCCATTCAGACTCCTTTTCCAAATCCACAGTTCGGGAAGGTGCAGGACTTACAATTCAGGCAAAGCCCGCCCTCTCCCAGACGGTTGAGATCTTCCGCGCACAGCCGCTCGCCACACATCAGACGCGGCAGAACCAGATCCAGCACCGTTCTCTTTGAATACATCGCGCAGCCCGGAACTCCCAGGATCGGAATATTCTCCTTGTAATAAGAAAGCAGGAACATCGCCCCCGGCAATACAGGCGCGCCGTAGGTGACGATATCCGCCCCGGTATTCCTGATCGCGAGCGGCGTCCGATCGTCCGGGTCAACGCTCATACCGCCGGTACAGAGGATCAGGTCACAGCCCTCGCCGATCAGTTCCAGAATTGCCGCCGTGATCATCTCGTGATCGTCATTGCAGGTCCGCTTCGCTCCGACTTCCGCCCCGAGTTCCTCCACCTTCTCGACCATCACCGGTGTGAAAGTGTCCTCGATCCGATGGTAGTAGACCTCACTTCCCGTCGCCACAATGCCGACGCGCCGCTTCTGGTAAGGCAAGATCGTGAGGATCGGCTGCTCACCGGCCACTTCCTGTGCCTCCTTCATCTTCTCCTCGCGGATCACGAGCGGAATCACGCGCATCCCGGCAAGCTTATCCCCCTTTTTCACCGGGAAGTCACCGTGCCGCGTGGCAATCATCATCTCCCCGAGCGCATTAATCCTCTTCAGTCTCTCCCGGTCTATCTTCAGGACACCATCCTCGTCGGCGATCAGCTCAATTTTCCCTTCCTTGATATCCGAAGGATGCATATGCTCACCCTGACAGATCTTCCGCAGAATTTCCGCCGCCTCGTTCTCATGGAGCATGCCCTCCTCCTTCTCCCAGACGTAGAGGTTTTCCTTACCGACGCTCAGCAAAACCGGAATATCCTCCTCCGTCACAATATGTCCCTTGCGAAATACCGCATCCTTTGTGACGCCCCGGATAATCTGCGTAATGTCATGGCAAAGCGCATGCCCGACCGCGTCCTCTGTCCGGATCAGTTTCATAGCTGCCCATCTCCTTCTTCAAAATATTTTTTATACAGTCTTTCTGTATCATGCTCAAGCTCCGCGAGCATTCTTTTGTAGGTATCTACCAGACGCCTGCCCTCCTCGGTCAGCGTCGAACCGCCTCCATCCGGGCCGCCGACTCTGCACTCCACCATCGGCCGGCCATACTGCCGGTCAAGGCCGCGTATCATCCGGCTTCCCTTACTGTAGGAGAGATTCATCGCGATACAGGCCTTCTGCAGCGACCCGCACTCATCAATCCGCTCCAGCAGCTCACAGACGCCGGGACCGAAAAAGGGCGCGTCCGCGACAAACTGAACCTTGATCTTCAGCCTGACCATCACGCGCCCTCCTCTCTTTATTTCCGATAAAGTCGTAACCGATTTTACGCGGTCGCTTCCTCCTCGTTGATCGCCGCCTGTGCAGCCGCCAGACGCGCGATCGGCACACGGTACGGAGAGCAGCTCACGTAGTTCAGTCTGACCCTGTGGCAGAACTCCACAGACGACGGGTCGCCGCCGTGCTCGCCGCAGATACCCATCTTGATATCCGGTCTGGTCTTGCGTCCAAGCTCAGCAGCCAGCTTCACCAGCTTGCCGACGCCCTCCTGATCCAGCTTCGCGAAGGGATCAGACTCATAGATCTTCTCCTTATAGTAGGAATCCAAGAACTTACCGGAATCGTCGCGCGAGAATCCAAAGGTCATCTGCGTCAGATCGTTCGTACCGAAGGAGAAGAACTCCGCCTCCTTCGCGATCTCGTCCGCGGTCAGCGCCGCACGCGGGATCTCAATCATCGTGCCGATGTGATACTGGATATCACTGCCCATCTCTTTCTTCACGAGCTCTGCCGTCTCCTCGACGACCTGCTTCACGAACTTCAGCTCCTTGCGCTCGCCGACAAGCGGAATCATGATCTCCGGCGTGACGTCGAAACCCTCCGAGCGCTCGGTCTCAATCGCGGCCTCGATTACGGCACGGGTCTGCATTCTGGCGATCTCCGGATAGGTGACAGCCAGACGGCAGCCGCGATGTCCCATCATCGGGTTGAACTCGTGAAGCTCCTGACACTTCGCCCGAACCTCATCGACCGAAAGACCCATATCCACCGCGAGCGCGGCAATATCGTCCTCCTCGGTCGGCACGAACTCATGCAGAGGCGGATCGAGATAACGCACCGTCATCGGACGACCCTTCAGCGCTTTATACATCGCCTTAAAGTCTTCCTTCTGATAGGGCAGCAGCTCCATCAGAGCGGCCTCGCGCGCCTCATGCGTATCGGAGAGGATCATCTTGCGGATCTTCGGAATGCGTTCTTCATTAAAGAACATATGCTCGGTACGACAGAGGCCGATACCCTCCGCGCCCAGACGGATCGCGTTCAGCGTGTCCGCCGGCGTGTCCGCATTCGTGCGAACCTGCAGACGGCGGAATTTGTCCGCCCAACCCATGATTCTCTTAAAATTGCCGGTGATCGTCGCCGGAATGGTCGGGATATCGCCCTTATAAATATTGCCGGAGGTCCCGTCCAGAGAAATGTAATCTCCCTCAACGAAATGATGGCCGCCCAGCTCGAACCATTTTCCTTCCTCAGAGATCTTGATCTCACCACAGCCAGATACACAGCAGGTGCCCATACCGCGGGCCACAACCGCCGCGTGACTCGTCATACCGCCGCGCACCGTCAGGATACCCTGCGCCGCGTGCATGCCCTCGATGTCCTCCGGGGAAGTCTCAAGCCTGACAAGGATCACGCGCTCGCCGCTCTCATGCGCCACCTTCGCGTCCTCCGCGTTGAAGTAGACCTTACCCGCCGCGGCCCCCGGAGATGCCGGAAGCGCGGATCCGATCACTTCGCCCTTCTTCAGTGCCTCCGGATCGAAGGTCGGATGCAGCAACTGGTCAAGCGACTTTGCCTCGATGCGCTGCACAGCCTCCTTCTGCGTGATCATACCCTCATCGACCAGATCGCAGGCAATCTGCAGGGCTGCCGGAGCGGTTCTCTTGCCATTGCGGGTCTGCAGGAAATACAGCTTGCCCTCCTGGATCGTGAACTCCATATCCTGCATATCGCGATAATGATTTTCCAGCTTGTTGGCGATCTTAATAAACTCTTCGTAACACTCCGGCAGATCCTCCTTCAGCTTCGTGATCGGCTGCGGCGTGCGCACGCCCGCCACGACGTCCTCTCCCTGTGCGTTGATCAGATATTCTCCGTAAATGCCCTTCTCACCGGTGGACGGATTGCGCGTGAAAGCCACGCCGGTGCCGGAGGTCTCGCCCATATTTCCGAAAACCATGGCCTGCACGTTGACCGCGGTGCCCCAGTCGCCCGGGATATCGTTCATACGACGGTATACGATCGCACGGGGATTGTCCCAGGAGCGGAACACGGCCTTGATCGCGCCCATCAGCTGTTCCTTCGGATCCTGCGGGAAATCCTCCTGCTTCGCCTCTTTATAGACGGCCTTAAAACGGGCGATCAGCTCCTTCATATCATCAGCTGTCAGCTCAGTGTCATACTTTACGCCCTTAGCCTCCTTCACCTCATCAATAATCTTCTCAAAAAAGGACTTCGGAACCTCCATCACAACATCTGAATACATCTGAATAAAACGGCGGTAGGAATCGTAGGCGAAGCGCGGGTTTCCCGTCTTTTTCGCGAAGCCTTCTACGGCCACATCATTCAGGCCGAGATTCAGAATCGTGTCCATCATGCCCGGCATCGATGCCCGTGCACCGGAACGCACCGAAACCAGCAGCGGATCTTCATTATCGCCAAACTGCTTGCCCTGTATGCCCTCCAGAAACACAAGCGCGGCGTTGATCTGCGCCTCAATCTCCCTCGAAATCTTCTTCCCATTCTCATAGTAATCCGTACAGGCCTCGGTCGTCACCGTAAATCCCTGCGGAATCGGAAGCCCCAGATTCGTCATCTCCGCGAGGTTCGCGCCCTTGCCTCCCAGCAGATTGCGCATACCCGCATCACCCTCTTTAAAGAGGTACACCCATTTTGCCATCCCAAATCCTCCTGCCGTTAAATAATAATAAAATGTGCGCGGTGTGTACTTCAAATACACTGCCGCACACATAAAATATTATAGCATACCAAAAGCAAAAGTCAATCTGACTTTCACATGTTTATTTCGCCAGCACCTTTTTCAGCTTCACAAAGCGCGGCAGAGAGTTCTCCTTCTTCATCTCGATCTCGCCCTGGATCAGCGGCAGCGCGTAATCGATGAAGTCGTCGGTGACATTATTGCCTCTCTCATTGATCCATTCGACCGGAACCTTCTTCTCATAGTTTGCGACGCTGGAGAGATCAAGAAGCTCCGCCTCACACTTGTAACCGCTCGCTCCGCGCGTGCACTTAAAGCCGACCATCTTGTCGGTCACGCCGCTAATCGCCTCTTTCACCGCGGTCTGGCCTGCCATAAAGGACTCGTCGGAGTCAGTCTGGGAAGCGCAGTGCTCCGCGCAGCGCTGCAGCAGGGAGAGCTCGATCGGACGAACCTTGACGCCTGGGATCGCGTTCTTCACGACATCTGCCAGCTTCACCGCCAGGCCGCCGAGCTGCGCATGGCCGAAGCCGTCTGTCGCAGAAGTCTCCGCCTCCGATACAAAGCGGCCGTCCGCATAATGGATACCCTCGGATACCGCCACGATCACATTCTTATTTGCATCCCAGATGCTCTTCACATCCTCGATGAACTCGTCCATCTTGAAGTCTACCTCGGGAAGATAGATGAGATCCGCCGGATAACCCGCCACCTTCGCGAGGGAAGCCGCACCAGCGAGCCAGCCCGCGTGACGGCCCATGATCTCAACGATCGTCACCTGACCCTTGTCATACACATGCGAATCCTGATAGACCTCCACGAGCGAGGTCGCGATATATTTCGCCGCAGAGGCGAAGCCCGGGCAGTGATCCGTGCCGAAGAGATCGTTGTCAATCGTCTTCGGGATGCCCATCACACGGCAGTCATAGCCGACTTTTCTCATGTATTTGGAGATCTTGTTACAGGTGTCCATCGAATCGTTTCCGCCATTATAGAAGAAATAACGGACATCGTATTTCTTAAAGATCTCAAGAATCTTCTTATAATCGGTCTCATCCTCATCCGGATCCGCAATCTTATAACGGCAGGAACCCAGCGCCGATGACGGCGTGTACTTCATAAGTGCCAGTTCCTCCGCGTCCTCCTCGTCCATCACATAGAGACGGTCGTTCAGAACACCGACGATACCATTCGCCACGCCGTAGACCTTCGTGATGCAATCCGCGTCCAGACCCGCTTTGATCGCGCCGTAGCAGCTCGCGTTGATGACAGAAGACGGTCCTCCGGACTGTCCGATAATCATAGCTCCTCTTAATTCGCTCATGTTCTTCATCCTCCTGAAAATTTTTAAATATGATTTATAATAACAGTGACTATTCAGAACAGCAGGCCACAGACCGCCTTCTACGAAGGCTATATGCCGCTCACGCGTCATATGTCTGAGGCTTAATGGGCGTTCCGCCCATCTCGAAATGAAAATACAGCCTTTAGCAGGTAAACCTGCACAGTCTGTCTTTCCATTTCGTGCTGTTCTGAACTGTTACTTAAAACACAAACTTTTCTGCAAAATATGCGTCTAATTCCTCAATCTTCACACGCTCCTGTCCCATCGTGTCGCGGTCGCGTACCGTGACGCAACCGTCATCCGCCGACTCAAAATCGTAGGTCACACAGAAGGGCGTCCCGATCTCATCCTGACGGCGGTAGCGCTTGCCGATATTGCCGCGGTCGTCGTACTCGCAATTGTACTTCTTCGAAAGCTGCGCGTAAATCTGCTCCGCGCCCTCATTCAACTTTTTCGAGAGCGGCAGCACGCCGATCTTCACCGGAGCCAGAACCGGATGGAAGCGAAGAACGGTACGCATATCGCCGCCCTCGAGCTCCTCCTCATCGTAGGCCGAGCACAGGAAAGCCAGCACCACGCGGTCCGCGCCGAGCGAAGGCTCGATCACATAGGGGATGTACTTGTCCTTCAACTCGTCATCGAAATAACTCATATCCTGACCGGACACATTCTGGTGCTGCGTCAGGTCGTAGTCCGTGCGATCCGCGATGCCCCAGAGTTCGCCCCAGCCGAAGGGGAACAGGAACTCGATGTCGGTCGTCCCCTTGCTGTAGAAGCAGAGTTCCTCCGGCGAGTGGTCGCGCAGACGCATCTCATCTTCCTTGATGCCAAGGCTCAAGAGCCAGTCGCGGCAGAAGCCTCTCCAGTACTGGAACCACTCAAGATCCGTCCCGGGACGGCAGAAGAACTCGAGCTCCATCTGCTCAAACTCGCGCGTGCGGAACGTAAAGTTCCCCGGCGTGATCTCATTGCGGAACGATTTCCCAATCTGGCCGATGCCGAAGGGCACCTTCTTGCGAGAGGTACGCTGCACGTTTTTGAAGTTCACAAAAATACCCTGCGCGGTTTCGGGGCGCAGGTACACCGTATTCTTTGCGTCCTCCGTGACCCCCTGAAAGGTCTTGAACATCAGGTTGAACTGGCGGATGTCGGTAAAATCTTTCTTTCCGCAGCTCGGACAAACGATGTCGTGCTCGTCGATATAGGTCTTCATCTGCTCCTGCGACCAGCCGTCGATCGGCACCTCCGAGGTAATCCCCTGCTCGCTCATGTAATCCTCGATCAGCTTATCCGCGCGGAAGCGCTCCTTACAGGCCTTACAATCCATCAACGGGTCAGAGAAACCGCCAAGATGCCCGGAAGCCACCCAGGTCTGCGGGTTCATCAAGATCGCGCAGTCCACGCCTACATTATAAGGATTTTCCTGCACAAATTTCTGCCACCAGGCCTTCTTCACATTGTTCTTCAGCTCCACGCCGAGATTGCCGTAATCCCAGGTGTTCGCCAACCCGCCGTAGATCTCGCTGCCCGGGTATACGAAGCCGCGGTTCTTGGCGAGCGCCACAATTTTGTCCATTGTCTTTTCCATCTGTCTGTTCTCCTCGTTCTATTTTAATACTACGGATTACTACGCGCTTCGCGCTCCCGCAATCCTACAAATATTCGCAATCCGCCCTAATCGGGCTACTTGCTCATATTTGCGCGGGTCCCAAAGTCATGAATTCGAATGCCAGCATTCGATTCACGACTTTTTGACCCTGGTATTAATATATAATATAAGCGTATTCCTCTTCGTCGTCGATCGGCATGACCTCCGCCATGTGACTGCTCAGGATCTCGACGTTATTGCTGACATATTTGATCGCGGACTCCGTCTGCACAACGCATTCATCGCGCAGCACCAGCACCTTATTCGAGCTTTTCGCCGTCACCTCGACCGTGTCGTACTCCTCATAGTCGACATCCCGGAAGACCATATCAAAGGTCAGTCCCTCCGCGAGCGCCTCCGCGACAGTACCCTGAAAACAGTAAAGCTCATTGTAAGCGCTGTAAGCCTCCGCATCCGGATAATCCAGCAGCAGATAGATTGCGCTGTTCTTCAGTTCCACACTCTGGATCGACACCTGCTCCTCGTCAAAACCCTGATTATAAGTCTCGACCTCTTTCTCAACCATAGACTCGAATTCGTCAAAACTGTAATACTCTTGAGCGAAGCTCTCCACGATTGCCTCCGTGATGCTTCCGTCCTTCTGTATGTACAGGGAAGAAGCCGACGGTTCGAAGGAACTGCCACCATAGCCTGTCAGGAAAAGCACGGCTGAGAGCACGCATACGGTCTGCAAAGATTTTTTCATGCACTCTCCTCCTCGAAGTCCACACGAACTCTTTCAAAGTATACCCGTTTTAAAGACAAGTTTCAAGTATTTCCAACGATTTAAAATGATGTTCCACATAACGCTCACGCAGCCAGGTCACGACACGGCCAAATTCCGCGCATACCGGCTCGCTGAGCGTGAAAGTATAGAGCTTCTCCACCGGCGAGGCGACCACATACTGAAACGCATAGCGGGTGGAGACATCGAGATTCCAGGATTCGAAGGTTTCGAGCGACTGCGGGCACTCCCCGCTGAATACCATCGCCTTCAGTTCAAATATGTAGCGCGCGAGCGGCCTTGGCAGGGAAGAAACCGACAGCGCACGCAGAGACTGGTAGACAAGCCGCAGATAATCCCCCGCGTCCGCATTCTCCCTTGTATAATAATCCGCAAACTCCAGAAAATACTGCCCGTAACAGGCGCCCTCAAAATCTGTCATCAGCTCGCTGAAATAGTTTGTCACCGAAGCCTGGGCGACACTATACGCCGTGCGCCCTTCCCGGATCTGAAACTGCCCGAAGGCAAATACATTGGTCGGTGCCAGCAACTGGCTGTTCGGCCTGCGCGCGCCCCGGGCGAAAGCGCGGAGCTTTCCCTGCTCCCTCGTCAGAAGCACGACCAGCCTGTCATAGTCGCCCGCCGGTTTCGCGGACAACACGATCCCTGTCACCGTGAAGCTCTCGCCGCTCATTTCTCTCTCCCGCCTTTTCTCTTTCGCCCGCCTGTTCCCGGTAGGCCAGATACTCCCTCACGTCACCGGTATTTACAAACTGACTCCAATGATCCATCTTCCGCCGCTTCCTTTCGTTTCCTCATGGGTCGTGTACATCAACCTTAGAATCTCCGAAGCGGGCGGCCTCTATACTTCCTTTCGGTCATATCCAAAATTTTTCATCAGGAAATCGGAATCTCTCCAGTCCTTCTTCACCTTCACCCAGAGCTTCAAATTCACCTTCGCCCCGAGCTGCCGCTCGATCTCAAAGCGCGCCGCGGAACCGATCTTTTTCAGCATGGCGCCGCCTTTTCCAATGATAATCCCCTTGTGGGAAGCTTTCTCACAGACAATCGTCGCCTCGACGTCCCAGATCCGCCCGTCCGGGCGCGGCTGCATCCGATCGATCTGCACCGCGATGCCGTGCGGGATCTCCTCGCTCAGAAGCTGCAACGCCTTTTCCCGGATCATCTCCGCCGCGATTTGCCGCAGCGGCTGGTCTGTCACCGTGTCCTCATCGTAGAACATCGGCCCATAGGGCAGGTATTTAAAAATCACGTCGATCAACGTATCCGTGTTCGTCCCCTTCAGCGCCGACACCGGCACAATATCCGCAAAATCCAAAATCCTCCGCCAGGCATCAATAAAGCCCAGCACCTCTTCCTTCTTCACCTGATCGACCTTGTTGATGACGAGCACGACCGGAACTGCCCCTTTCGCGAGCCGCTCCGCGATGCGCTGCTCCCCGGCTCCGATATGGCTGTCAGGCTCGACAAGCCAGAGCACGACATCCGCTTCCTTCAGCGCGCGCTCCGCAACGCCGACCATGTATTCCCCGAGCTTATTCTTCGCCCGGTGAATCCCCGGCGTGTCGAGAAAGACGATCTGTCCGCGCTCACAGGTATATACCGTCTGGATTCGGTTCCTCGTCGTCTGCGGCTTATGGGACGTGATCGCAATCTTCTGTCCGATCAGCCGATTCATCAGCGTTGATTTTCCCACATTAGGCCTGCCGATCAGCGCGGCAAAACCCGTTTTCTTCTGTTCTTCCATCTTCTTTCCCCTATGCGTTGACGCTGAAAATCGTGTCAAAGAGATCCCGGTCCTGCTCCATGTGCTCCGCGTTTCCGACTACGCAGAGGCTTCCCGCATCCAGCAGCTCCCGGATGCCCTCCGCCAGCGCGCGAATATCCGCAGGCTGTGCATCCAACGCCTCATCGCGCACCTTCTGCGCGTCCTCTTCCGTCGTGTGGGTGAGCCATGCCGTCATGGAACGATTGCCGGCCGCACGCGGCGTCAGGGGCGTATCCAGCTCGCTGAACGTCCCGATAATATACTTCGTCATCTCCCGTTCATCCGCATCAAACTGCGCGACATAATCCGCCGTCTCCTCAAAAACTTTGTTCGTCTGCCGCAGATTCGGGTCACGGTAGGAAACGAGAAACGCGTCTCCGTGGACGCCAAAACCACTCATACAGCCATAGGCACCGCCTTTCACCCGCACCTGACTCCACAAATATTCATAGCTTAAAATCACTCGTAACACATGATATGCGCCGGTATAGCGGCTGATGTGCCCCGCGCGCGCCACATACTGAACCGGGGACGGAATTGTGATACCCTCCCGAAGCGCCAGAATCTCCTCCGGCTCATGGCTCGTCTGCGGCAAGGTGACCGCTCCTCTCGCAAGCGCCTGCTCCAGCGCCGGGATCTCCTTTGTCACAGCCTCCAGTCCATCCTCACGCGACGTACAGCTGATGACGAGGTTCTCCGGTCTCAGTACAAAGTCCGCCACCAGACGCAGCTTTTCCGCAAGTTCCTTCTTCTTTTTCTCAAAGTCACGGTCCATCTCCTCCACAAACTGATAGAATATGATGCCCGCCAGACGCTCGCTTATCGAAGCGGTTCGCGAGAACTTCGCGCGCGCGCGCAAAGCTGCCGCGGAGTGACCTCCAGAGACCAGACCCATGTAAGCCTGAGACTTTACCTCCGAGAGAATCTCACGCAGGCGCTTGTAATCGTCCAGCTTCGAGCTCTTCACAATCTCCCGGATCATCGCGAAGGCAAAATCCGTGTTCTCGGCGAGAACTCGCGTACGCATCTCATACATCAGCCTGTATTTCTCAGGCTGATGGCGATCTATATAGAGATTCGCCGTGTAGGAGATCCCGCCCGTGTGGCAGTTGATCTCGTTGTAGAGTTCCCTGTAATTATAATTCGCGGTATCCACATAGCCGATCACAAATTTCAGGAGTCCAAGATACGGAAGCAGCTCGTCCGGCAGCTTCGTCGCGTCAAACAACAGAGTAATATAGCTGATGCCCGCCGTGAAAATATTCTGGTGCAGAAGGGTAAAGCCGTCTGCCTGAAGTTCCCGGTTCACATAGGGCCTTACCTCCCTGCGGATATCCTGCCGCGTGAGCATCGGAATTTTTTTCAGTTCTTCCGGCGCATCCTCCTCATCCTGCCAGGCCTTCAGCTCATGCGTCGCCTTCACAAGTCCTTCGCATTCCGCCCGGCTCAGGCTTTCCTTATAAATCCGCAGCTTTTCCCTGAGCTCCGCGGCCTCCCTCGCCTCGAGCCCCGGTTCTGCGTCCAGCATCAGAATCACGGTGTGCGGGTTGTCCAGAATCCAGGTCTGTACAAGCTCCTCAAAATATCGCCCGTTCAGACATCTTTTCAGCTTCGCAAAGCTGTCCAGCTCGAGCAAGTGCAGGAAGGGCTGTTTCTCATCATAAATCCAGCTGTCCAGCACCTGCAGCCCGTACATCAGCCCCTTCGGATAGCTGCCGAAATCCGCCTCTCGATAGCGGAACTCATAGTAATTGATACCTGCCTCGAGCGACTTCCGGTCAAAACCGTTTTTCACAATGTCCGCGAGCGTCTTCCGGATCACATCCACAAACTGCTCTTTCTGCGACGCATCCGCGTGTTTCGCGATCACCGAAAAGCTGAGCTGCGCGGTCCCGTTGTCATACTGGCCGAAGACATCCTTTCCGATTCCCGCGTCAAGCAGTGCCTGCTTCAGCGGTGCGCCGGGCGCGGACAGAAGCGCATAGTCCAGCACCTCGAAGGCGATATAACGCTCCGCATCAAGCGAAGAGCCTGCCGACACGCTGTAGCTGAAATAGGCCTTGCCCTCCGGCGACTCCTCCTTCGGAATCGAGTAGGGGACGACGCGCTCCACCGGCGCGGCGAATGGTTGCTGCAGGGCGATCTCCGAGTCGACTTCCCTGTAATCATAGTGGGACAGGTAGTTCTCGTCAATCCACGCAAGCTTCTCCACCATATCCATATTTCCATAAAGATAAAGATAGCTGTTCGAAGGATGATAATATTCCCGATGAAAATCGAGGAAGCCTTCCCAGCTCAGCTCCGGAATATGCTTCGGGTGCCCGCCCGACTCATGGAAATAGGGCGTGTCCGGATAGAGAGACGACATGATCTCCCGTTCCAGCTGATCCTCTACAGAGGAGAAAGCACCCTTCATCTCATTGTAGACGACGCCGTTGATCGTAAGCTCCGCATCCGGCGACTCCAGCTCGTAGTGCCAGCCCTCCTGCCGGAAAATCTTTTCCTCCTTATAGATATTCGGGTAAAAAACCGCATCCAGATAAACATGCATCAGGTTCTGAAAATCCTGATCGTTGCAGCTCGCCACCGGAAAGACCGTCTTGTCCGGATAGGTCATCGCATTCAGAAAAGTATTGAGCGAGCCCTTCGCAAGCTCGATAAAAGGATCCTTCACCGGGAAATCCCGCGAACCGCAGAGCACCGTGTGCTCCAGAATGTGCGGCACGCCTGTGCTGTCCGCCGGAGGCGTGCGAAAGGCGATGCTGAACACCTTATTTTCATCTTCATTGGACAGGAGCAAGACCCTAGCGCCGCTCTTTTTGTGCCGCAGGAGATAGCCCACGGAATCGAGCTCCGGCATCTCCTGCCTCTGTATCAGCTCATATGCTGCCAGTTCCTCTAATTTTTCCACCTCTATTACCTCCGGTATCATTCAGTCCTGTATCGTAAAGAGAGAGCCGGAGAGGCAACCCGCCCCGGCTCTCTCCACTCTCAGAGATTTGTCCTGAAAAATTCTTCGATCGCCGCCGCGGCAACGTCCTCATCCTCCCCCTCGACAGTGACCGTGACGATGTCCCCTTTCTTCACGCCCAAGCTCATGACAGCCATCAGCCGCTTCGCGTCCGCTTTCTTTGCGCCGCTGTCAATCACGACGGTGCTCTTGTGAGCGCCGACGGCCTTTGCCAGAAGTCCGGCCGGCCTCGCGTGAATTCCGAGTTCATCCTGTATGGTATAGGTAAATGATTTCATTACCTTTCACTCCTTTATTTTTTAACAGTTCAGAACAGCGTCGAAATGGAAATGCAGACTTTGCAGGTTTACCTGCTAAAGGCTGTGTTTTCATTTCGGGATGGGCGGAACGCCCATCAAGCCTCAGACATATGACGCGCAAGCGGCATATAGCCTTCGAAGAAGGCGGTCTGTGGCCTGCTGTTCTGATTTCTAACATTCCCGGATACGTTTCCGAAGCTCGAGCGTACAGCCCGGCGATACGGAAAGCTCATCGATTCCCATCTGTATAAATTTTGCTGTCATCTCCATATCCGCACCCAGCTCGCCGCAGATGCCGCACCATGCGCCGTGTCTGTGTGCATTCTCGCAGGTCGTCTGAATCAGACGCAGAACCGCCTCGTGATGCGGGTCAAAAAAATCATCCAGAGACGGATTCTGGCGATCAATGGCCAGCGTATATTGCGTCAGGTCGTTTGATCCGATACTGAAAAAATCTACAAGCGGCGCCAGCTGGTCACTGATAAGCGCCGCGGCCGGCGTCTCGATCATGATACCGAGTTCAAACTCGCCTACCCGGATATTCTCCCGCTCCAGCTCAAGCCTGACTTCCTCCACAAGCCTCCGGATCCGCACGACCTCTTTCACGGAAATGATCATCGGAAACATGATCGCCAGCGCACCATAGACGGACGCGCGCAGCAGCGCGCGAAGCTGCGTCCGGAACACATCTTCCCGTGTCAGGCAGATGTGGATCGCGCGGAAACCCAGCGCCGGATTTTCCTCCTTTGGCAGATTAAAATAATCGATCTGCTTGTCAGCACCGATATCCAGCGTGCGGATGATAACCTTCCTGCCTCCCATGCGGGACAGGACGGTCCTGTAAGCTTCAAACTGCAGTTCCTCATCCGGATAGTCGTCGCAGCCCAGATACAGAAACTCGCTGCGAAACAGGCCAATGCCTTCGGAATCATTCTCCAGAACAGCGTCCACGTCCTCCACGCTGCCGATATTAGAGTAGAGATGAATGTGCTTTCCGCCTTTTGTGACGCTTTCCTTTCCCTTCATCTCCTGAAGCAGGGCACGCTTCGCGTCGGCTCCGCCCTTCTTTTCAATCATCCTCGCCATGGTCTCTTCATCGGGGTCAATGTAGAGCAGTCCCGCAAAACCATCCACGACCGCCCTGCGCCCCTGATATGCAAGATCAGGCTCGATGTCGGTCATCACAAGCGAAGGAATATTCATCGTCCTGGCAAGTATCGCGGTGTGGGAATTCGCGGAACCCTTCTGCGTCACAATCGCCAGTATCTTTGATTTGTCAAATTGCACCGTCTCGCTCGGCGCCAGATCCTCAGCCAGAACGATAACCGGCTCCGGCATTGCCTCCGGATCCGTCTGCGCGCCGTTCAGGATCGACATCACGCGCTCAGAGATGTCTTTCACATCCGCCGCGCGACCCCGCATATATTCATTATCCATGTTCAGGAACATCGCCGCGAGCTGCTCGCCTGTCATAAAGACCGCATATTCGGCGTTCATCCTGTCATTTTCAATAATACTGTGAATGGAATCGTTGTAATCCGGATCGTCCAGCAGCATCTGATGGACGTCGAAGATCATCGCTTCCTCCTCGCCTACATCCCGGAGAGCCTTTTCATAAAGCCCCTTCAGTTGGTCAAGCGCCTTCCTCTTTGCATTCTCATAGCGCTCCAGCTCCGCTGCAGTATCCGTAACCTGCTCCCTGCTGACCGCCGTCTGTGCTTTCCTGTAGACGAATATTCTGCCTGTTGCCACCCCCTTGAATACGCTTCTGCCCTCTTTTACTATCATGCTGCGCCTCCCAACGTGTTATGACACTTCACACGTCTCCTCTCCGGCTTCCTCCGGGACAGCATCTGCAGAATTCGCAGTTTCCAGCATCGCGCCCTCATCCTCCTCGGCGCGCTCCGGCTCAATCGTCACAAATCCTTTTTCCATCTCCTCAACGGCAACGGAAAGCGGTTTTTTCCCACGGCTGTCCACAAACGCCTCCTCGCCCGCGACAAGCTGTCTGGCTCGTTTGGCTGTGGCCAGAACGATCGAATAACGGCTGTTTACCACCGGCATATCGCTCTCTCCCTCACTGTTGATCGTTTTCATTAAATCCGAATAAGACGGGTGTAACATAGCTATTCTCCTTTCACCAATTTCTCTAAGTCTGCCCGTATCAGGGCGATTTTTTCCCTGTTGTGGACAACCCGGGCATGCTCATTCTCGATAATCGAGTGAACCTGCTCTACGCAGGCGTCCAGATCGTCATTCACAATCAGATAATCGTACTCTTCGATACCCTCCGCCTCCTGGGCGGCACGCCGCAATCGCTCCGCGATCACCTCCGGCGACTCGGTTCCGCGCCCGGCCAGCCTCTCCATCAGGGTCGGGATATCTTTTGTCATCACGAACAGAAGCACCGCGTTCGGATACTGCTTCTTCACCTTGCGCGCGCCCTGAATCTCAATCTCCAGGATCACATCGCGCCCCTCGCGAAGCTGCTCCTCCACATAAACTTTCGGCGTTCCATAATAATTATTGACATAACTGGCGTATTCTATCAGCTCATCGTTCGCAATCATCCGTTCAAACTGCTCCCGGGTCCGGAAAAAGTACTCCCTGCCCTCCTCCTCGCCTGGACGCGGCTGCCGGGTCGTCGCCGAAACGGACAGCGCATACTGCTCACAGCGGGCGGTCAGTTCCTTCATAATCGTTCCCTTGCCCGCCCCCGAGAAACCCGATACAATAATCAAAATGCCCTGTCTGTCTTTCCTATGTGTTGTCATGTGCGATCTCCTGTATGATGGGCAGAGCTCGAAAAACCTTCGGTTTTTCTCGTGCGCTTCGCTCGCCGGATGTGCCCTGTCCGGCTATTCGATGTTTTGTATCTGTTCTCTTATTTTTTCGATTCCGGTCTTCAGGTTGATGGCGCAGTCGGAGAGCTTCAGGTCGTTCGCCTTCGACAGCGTCGTGTTCACCTCGCGATTCATCTCCTGTGCAATAAAATCAAGCCTTCGCCCGATCTCTCCACCGGCCTCCAGCACCGATTTCATGGATTCGATGTGGCTCTTCAGCCGCACGGTCTCCTCGTCGACGCAGATTTTATCTGCAAAAAGCGTCACCTCCGTGAGGATCCGGCTCTCCTCGATCTGCGTGTCTCCCAGAAGCTCCTCTACCTTATCTGTGAGCTTCTGCCTGTACTCCCGCACGATATCCGGCGATCGCTCCTCGATCTGTGCGACCAGAGCGAGCATTTCATCCAGCTTGCCGATGAGATCCGCCCTCAGCGCGTCGCCCTCACGCTCGCGGGCCTCCACAAAGCGCTCGCATGCGCCGCGTAGCGCCTGCTCCAGCAGATGCCAGATCTCCTCCTCGTCCTCCTGCTGCTCGCCAATCATCAGCACCTCCGGAAATCTGGCCAGATCGGAAACGCAAATATCATTTTTCAGGCCAAACTCCCGCTCCATCTGTTCAAAATACTGCATATACTGAGCAGCAAGCGGTGCATTATAAGACAAGGAAGAACTCTTTTTCCCCATATCTTCATAGGAGACAAAGACATCCACCTTGCCCCGCGAAATATATTCCTTCAGAATCGCGCGGATCGCCGACTCGAAGGAATTCAGCTTTTTTGGCATCTTGATCGCTGCGTCCAGATAACGGTGATTCACGGATTTCATCTCCACCGTGATCTTCCGATCGCCCTCCGATACCTCGCAACGGCCGAAGCCTGTCATACTCTTTATCATTCTGTTATCTTCCCCATGCCATAATTATACCTATTATAGTTGATTTTCAAAAGAGCGTCAAGTATTCCGCGGCGGTATCAACCGCGCAGCCTGCGCTTTCCGATATTGATTGAAGACATAAAAAGAGATGGCTGCCATGATACTGTCCGAAACAAGCTGCGACCAGACAAGCCCGTAGATGCCGAAGAGCGCGTTCATCACGAACAGCATCGGAATGTTGATGACCACCCATCTCGTAACGCCCAGAAACAGCGCACGCTTTCCATCACCGAAGGCATTGAAAACATGGACCATGGAAAAGCAGAGAAACATCATCGGCGTAGCCAGAATACGCGCGCGGATAAAGTTTGTCCCCAGCTGTACCGTCTGCGCGTCCGCGATAAAAAACTGCATCAGCTGCGTCGCAAACAGCTCATAGATACAGATACTCACAAGCCCGACGATGAGTCCGGTTTTCCGCGCACAATGGATGAGGGAATCCATCCGCTCATGATTGCCCGAGGAAAAATTGTACGCGACCAGCGGCACCATGCCCTGACAGATACCGATCCCGACATTCAGCGGAAAACGCTCAACCTTCAGAACAATACCGACCGCTGCCAGCGGAATATCTCCATAAGCGACCATCAGACGATCCAGCACTACATAATCGAGGTCAAACAGCAAGACTGTAATGGAAGACGGAATACCAACTTCAAGGATAGAACGGATGCTCTCCCTCCGCGGCATGCCTTCCCGGGGATTCATGGTGATGACATGCTGCTCCCTGCCCCGGTAGAGAAAACTTAAGAAATAGCCGCAGGCCACACAGTTCGAGATACAGGTCGCGATACCGACGCCGAGCACCTGATAGCCGTCCGGCAGAATCACAAACATGAACAGCGGATCAAGCGCGATGTTCAGAATGCCGCCCATCGCGATGCCAAAGCTGGCCTTTTTCGAATAACCCACACAGCGAATCAAATTGGAAAGAACATTTGACAGAACCGTCGGGATACCGCCGATTACCAGCACACAGAAAGTGTAATGCCTTGCATAGACAATCGTATTTTCTCCCGCCCCCACCAGCTTAAGCAGCGGATCCATGAACAGCAGCACAGCGACAGAAAAAACTGCCGCCAGCGCGATCGCAAGATAAATGCTGAATGCGCTGACCTTCCGCGCCTCCTGCTCCTGTCCTTTTCCGAGCAGCCGGGAGATCAGCGTCCCACCACCGACACCGGAAATTCCTGCCAGAGAGATCGTGATATTAAAAACCGGAAGCATCATCGAGATGCCGGCGACCATATAAGGATCGTTCGTCCGGCCCACATAGAAGGTGCCCGCCATATTGTAGATCAGCACAATCAGCTGGCTGATCACCATCGGCACCGCCATCAGCCGCAACGCCTGCGGCACCGGCATGGACTCGAATATTTCCTTTTTCTCTGCTGTCTCACTCATCTGTACATTCGCCCTCTTCGTTGTTGCGGTTTACAGCCACTGCCCCTGCATTCGGGAAATCAGTGCTATCATTGTAGCCAGAGAGGGAAAAAATGTCAAGAAAGCGAATCTCATCTTTGGCATAAAGGAGGCTATCAGCCGCATTGAAACCGGCGAGCGCGTCGTTCCGGACTATGAACTGCTTTATTTTTCTGAGATTTTTCAAGTGTCGGTAGAGATGCTTCTGAAGGACGATAGCGCTTCCAGTCATTGAATCTCTTTGTGCAACTTTCACAGATAATATGAACAATTTGTAAATTCCGGTGACACTTCCCGTTTCTTTGTGTATACTTTAGCTGATTGCTCCATCAGCAAACTCCTGCAAATACTTCCAGAGTATAAAACCACATTTTCAACATATAATAGAAAACGTACGTTATGTTCATTGTTGACATTCCGTATGCAAAATATTATAATATAGAAAAATGAAAGCAGGAGATGATTCATATGTTAATGGAGCAGGCCACAGAAGTAAGAAAACAATGGAGTGCTGTCTGTGACAGCGTGATCCATGAAAAGCCAAAATTTATCAAGCGCACAAGGGACAAAATGTGGTTTTCCAGTCTGGACACCATGGCAGATATTTTAGATGGCTATCATTTTACCGCAGAGAAATATGTAGAAGATGATGGCTCCATTACCCTGTCTCTGAACGAGATTGATCTGGTGGAGAATGGGAAAGAGGAGGCAGATACCCGTCTGGCTCTTGGAAAATCCATTCTGGAATACGCGACGGATTACTACAGAGAATATGAGCGTTACAGCCACTCTCCCAATCGCAAAAGCCATATCCCCTATGTGTTCAAGGCTCTGATCATGGATGATCCGCAGCAGATTGGAGACTGTATCATATGCCAAAATGGAAAGAACTAAAGAGATTCTGTGAGCACGATGGCTGGGAACTCTATAAAAATACAGATCACTACTTTTTCAGGAAAACAGATGAAGACGGAAGTATCCGCCTGACGAAAGTTTCGAAAGGTTCCGGGGAAATACATCCGCATATGTGGCAGGAAATTCTGAAAAAACAGTTAAAGGTAACACAGGAGTATTTCAACAGTAAAATCTGATACCGGCATTCCTATCACTGAATCTCTTTGTGCAGCTTTCACAAATAATATGTCCTTCAGGAATACTGTCTCGTCTCCCTTGACGTATTTCGGAATTTCCCGTATCATAAACCTCAGAACAGGCAGACGGCATGGCTCTCGCTCCTCGCCACGGAATCGCTCGCGGACGCGGACGCATGGATACAGATCTATCCATGGCTGGAGGATATCTATCAGGAGATTGCCATGCTTCGTACAAAACCCGTGGAGGTACTCGGAATGTATTCAGAGATGATACGGACACTGGATCACAATACCCTGAAATTTATCGTGGAAGAGCTGCAACAGGAGGTCGAACAGGAAAAAGCTTCCAAAGAAGCTGCCGTGAAGGCTGCTCAGGCTGAAAAAGAAACCGCTATGGAGGCTGCCGAGAAAGCCAAACAGGCGGCGAAAGATGCAGAACAAAGGGAAAAAGCGGCTCGCGCAGAGATTGAAGAACTAAAAAGGCAGCTTACAGAACTGAAAAGACAATAACAGATGTCAAAATGAAAAATCGGAGTGGAAATCCGATTCATTTACATAAGGAGCAAACGCAACTATGGCTTTTGACGGCATCACCGTCGCCTGCATGGCGCATGAATTAAATACGAAATTGTCCGGCGGGCGCATCTCAAAGATTGTACAGTCGGAGACGGACGAGCTTCTGCTGACCGTCAAGACAAAGGAGGGAAACCTAAGGCTGCTGCTCTCGGCCTCCGCAAGCCTTCCTCTCGTCTATCTGACGGAGATGAACAAGACGGCGCCGATGACGGCGCCGAATTTCTGCATGCTGCTGCGCAAGCACTTGAGCGGCGGGCGCATTCTCTCGGTTACGCAACCCTCGATGGAGCGCGTGCTGCGCTTCGAGATCGAGCACCTCGACGAGATGGGCGATCTCTGCCGCAAATATCTGATCATCGAGCTGATGGGCAAACACAGCAACATCATCTTCTGCACGCAGGACGATCAGATCATCGACAGCATCAAGCGCGTGTCCGCCAATATGAGTTCGGTGCGGGAGGTGCTCCCGGGCAGGCCCTATTTCATCCCGGACACGCAGGGCAAATCCGACCCGCTCACGATCGTGGAGCAGGATTTTATCACGCTGATCAGCGCGAAGCCTGCGAAGCTCGCAAAGGCGCTCTATACCTCGCTCACGGGCTTAAGCCCGGTCGCGGCGGAGGAGATCTGTCATCTGGCTTCTCTTGACTCCGACCGGCCTGCGAATGTCTATGAGCCGGAAGAGCTGCTGCACCTGTACCGGATGCTCCGGCGCTATCTGGAACCGATAAGCATATGGAAGGAAACGGATACAACAGGCAAGGACGCAGATTTCCAGCCCTCGATCTACTACGACGGCAAAAATCCGGTCGAATTCTCCTGCCTGCCGCTGACACTCTACGCAGACTGCCGCCGGGAATCTTACCCCAGCGCTTCACTCATGCTGGAGCACTATTACGCCGAAAAAAACACGCTGAGCCGCATCCGCCAGCGCTCGACCGACCTGCGCCGCATCGTGCAGACCGCGCTGGAGCGCAATGTGAAGAAATATGATCTGCAGGCAAAGCAGCTGAAGGACACCGAAAAGCGCGAGAAATACCGCGTCTATGGGGAACTCATCAATACCTACGGCTACAATGTTGAGCCCGGCAGCAAAAGCTTCCGCGCGCTCAACTACTACACGGGCGAGGAGATCGAGATCCCGCTCGATCCGCAGATCCCGGTGCAGGAGAACGCGAAGAAATATTTTGACCGCTATGGAAAATTAAAGAGAACCTATGAGGCTGTCACCGCCCTTCTTAAAGAAACCGGCGAGGAGATCGAGCATCTGCGCTCTATCCAGACCGCGCTCGATATTGCCCTCAAGGAGGAGGATCTGGCCGAGATTCGCGAGGAGCTGATGCAGTCCGGCTATATCCGCAAGCGGCCACAGAACGCAAAGCGGCCGAAAATTACCTCAAAGCCCTTCCACTATATTTCCTCCGACGGCTACGATATGTATGTCGGGAAGAATAATCTGCAGAACGACGCGCTGACCTTCCAGTTTGCAAACGGCAATGACTGGTGGTTCCACGCAAAGGGCGCTCCCGGCTCCCACGTCATCGTGCGGACAAATGGAGACACGCTGCCCGACTCCACCTTTGAGGAGGCCGCGCGGCTGGCGGCGCACTACAGCGCGAACCGCGACGCCGAGAAGGTCGAGATCGACTATGTCGAGAAGAAGCAGGTGAAGAAGCCGAACGGCGCGAAGCCCGGCTTTGTCGTCTACTACACGAACTACTCGATGATGATCAGCCCGGACATTTCCGGGATTCGGGAGCTTTAAAACATTGGTTCAAACGGAGGTATTGTCCATGATGTATCCGCTGATGACCCTGGATGATGGCACAGAGATCGTTCATTCCGATATGAATTCGGATGGGCGGGTGAAGGTTTATATGGAAAAACCAGATGAAAAATATTGTTTTCGGCATGCCACTTGCTGGCTGCCTGATTATACCTGGGAGGATATCTACGAATTTTCTCAGGATGATATTGACCGTTTTCAGAAAATCATCAGGTCCTCATCCCTTCGTGAGGCTCACTATTACTGCTAGTCTTCCTCGCTCTCAATGTAGATGAGCAGATCATGCGGCAGACAGGCGATCACGCCGCCGGTCTCAGACAGCGCACCGCTCTGCACACAGATCTGGTCGGGACAGTCCGCCTCGCTCACATAGACCGCGCCATCTTCTATCCAGATAACATTGTATCCTACGATATCATCCTCGATGCACAGTTCTGTGTCCTTCGAGAGGTCAAGCTTTTCATAGACCTCCCCCCGATACTGGATTACAGCATACACCGCCGGTTCTTTCGACGCCCGATAACGCTGGAATAGAAGTCCTCCGATGGCTATCAGAAGAATCAATGTGGCGAACGCGATCAGATTGCGCTTCTGTTTCGACATAATCTTATATCCTTCCCATTTAAAAAGTATCCTGATATGTTCTCGCAAAATGCTATAGTGGATTTGCCCACACTTGCTTAAAGCGAAAAATGAAAAGCTCTTAATGTAAAACGAAGATATGCTCCCTCCCATCGAAGGAAAGGAGCATATCGAAAAAATTGTGTAAAAGCCCTGCTAACGAACATGCGCTGCCGTTATGGCAAGCTGTTGCACATGAAAATCTGCTGCTCAGCGTTTACTGGCTGTCCGCGTCGATCGCATTCGCCGCCGTGCGTCCGGAAACGAGAATCTCGACGATCGCGTTGCCGCCCAGTCGATTGCCGCCGTGGATACCGCCGGTGACCTCGCCGGCCGCATAGAGACCGGTGATCGCATTTCCGTCTGCATCGAGCACATGACGATCGGTATCAATCGACAGGCCACCCATCGTGTGGTGAGTCGACGGAGCCATGACACGGATGCGGATAACCGCGCCCTCCAGGTTGTAGCTGTCCTCGATGTAGTTGCCGTCCTCGTCGGTCTCAACGTCACCGATCAGCGCGCTCGCCTGACTCTTCTCAATGCCGTCGGAGGGCTGCTCGCCCGCCATGATCGAGCGGTCATAGGCCTCAATCGTCGCATAGATCACTTCGGGATCGGCCTCCATGCCATACTCGTCCAGAACCTCCTGCATTTCCTCCGCGCTGGAGACAAGATAGACCCTGCCTTCCACTTCCTCATCGAGCTCATAGGGATAGCCCGCACCCGGTGAGACATTTCCGTTGGAAAACTCAAGGAAGACGCCCTGCGTTCCGTTGTATTCAATACCGTTCTCAAACTCACCCAGCGCCAGAACATCGCGCTCCGCGGACTCATTTACGAAGCGTTCGCCAGTCGTCGGATTAATATACACACAGCCGGTGCCACCGCCGAATGCCAGATCGCCGTCGTCAATCCAGGAGATCGGCATCATCTGCGTCCAGCCCTCGCCAACCGTGGCTGCTCCGGCCTCCTCCGCCATCGTAATACCGTCGCCCTGCAGAGAGGATCTGTTCGTGGTCTCCGTGTCGGAATTGATATAGTCTGCATCCCAGTACTCATTGGTCTCAATGACCTTGTCAATATTCGCCGCATAGCCGCCGGTCGCCAGAACGACACCATCATTCGCGTAAGCGTAGACGGTCGTGCCGTCGTACATCGTTGCCTGCACGCCTACGACTGCTCCATTATCATCCAGCAGCAGATTCTCCGCCGTGGTACGGGTCATGATCTTGTTCTGATCCGCCGTCTCTGAGGTGACGAGCAACGTGTTCTTCAGCGTTGCGAAATAAGTCCCCCAGTTCCCGGTTTCTTCTGCCTCTCCGTCACCGTCCAGGTCGCAGCCCAGATAGCCGTTCTCTCTGTACCAGAGCGCGCCGATCAACGTCGTCTGGCTGGCGTCGTCAAACAATGCTCCCTGATCCTCGAGCCACTCCTTCAGACCCTGGCCGTCATTGATAAACTGACTGACCAGCTCATAATCGCCATAGTTCCACTCCGTCATATCATCGTTCGGACGAAGTCCGCCGTAATAGGTCTGAAAGATGTGAAGATTGACGGTGGAGAACAGCGTGATCTGGCTCTCCGGAACGCCTGCGTCAAGCTGCGGCTGCGCCCAGTCGAGATACTCCTGAATCTCCTCCTTCAGTTCCTTAAGCGTCTCCAGATACTCCTCATGGACACTGTGCTGGCTCAGCTCCTCGATGTCGCCGGCCACAAACTCATGATCCTGATAATATTCCTCGTCAAATGGCTCCTCTGACCACTCGAGAATTGTCTTCAAAGTATCGATGCAGCCCTGCACGGACATGACCTTGTCATAAGTCTGGCCATCGTAATCCCATACGCCGGTCGTCGCGTCCGGATCATCCGGATCCCATACGAGATATGGCATCACCGACTGGAAATAGCCACCGGATACCAGCGTGTTGCCGCCAATCTCCGCATTCTCCTCGATGACTAGCACCGTGTCGCCGTTCAGCGCTGCCTGCGCTGCTGCCGCCATACCGGCACCGCCCGCGCCGACAATCACAACATCATAAGTTTCTTCGATATCCTCCTGCGCCTCATGCACGACAGTATTCTTCTGGAAGGTACTCGCATCCGAGACGCCCGCCTGCTCCGCCGCGTCATTCAGCGCCTCGCGGATCGCCCTGCTCGTGAAGGTCGCGCCGGACACTGAGTCAACGCCCGATCCGTTGGCCGCGATCGCATCCTCAAACATGATATCATACGCGACGTCTCCCACATGAGCGGTTTCCGAAGATGTATTCACCTGAATATCGGTGATCGCCGTGTCGCTGAAGGTCACATCCAGCTTGACCTCGCCCTTGTATCCCTCGCCGGTACCCGTATAAGTACCCGCCGTGAACGTCAGCTCTCCGCTGTCATCCGCCACTGAGGTATCCGTTCCGCTGACCGCTGCGTCGATGGCCGCCTGCGCGGCCTCCCGGATGCCGTCCGAAGTATAGGTCGCCCCTGACACACCGTCGATCTCGGCACTCTGCGCGTCAAGAATCTGCTGTGCCAGCTCATCCAGCGCCGCACCGCCGATCGTCTCCGTCTCACTGTCACCGACCGCCTCCACCGCTGTAATGGAGCTGTCATCGGTCGTGATCGTGACCGATACCAGGCCGCCGAAACCGGATGCCTCTCCGGTATAGGTGCCGGGCGTGTAAGTGCCCGCCTCACCGGCTGAAGCTGTCGTCGTTGTCGCCGTTGCCGCACCGCCCGACGAAGCGCTGTCAGCGGAATCAAACACAGCTTCCGCCCCCTGCAGCGCCACAAGCACCACGATGCTGGCAACTCCCGCAACTACACCCTTGATAAAAGTGCTGCGGGAAATTCCATTCTTTGCCACAATTTTCCCTCCTTCTTCACTGTAAAAAACCTGAATGGTGACCATGCAGACTGCATACAGGAACGTATAGACATCAAACAGGCCTTGATTAATAGATATATAAAAGCTCTGTCTGAATGAGCTTTTATTCTTTTATAACCGTCACTTCCTCCTCTGTCTCGAAATCTCCGCTGATCCCCTCTGTCACATAAACCTCCCGGTCTTCCGTGACAAAAATCGCATCGAATTCACCGGCATGTGCCTTCCAGTATTCCGACGCTTCGTCGAGTCCCATCAGGTAGAGCGCCGTCGAGAGCGCATCCGCGAGCATTCCGTTCTCCGAGACAATCGATACCGAAATCAGCCCGCTGTCCGCCGGACAGCCGCTGCGCGGGTCGAGGATATGGATATAAGTGTTTCCATCCTCCTCGAAATAGCGCTCGTATCCTCCCGAGGTGATGACCGCCTTATCCACGACCGGAAGCGCACCTAAGATACTCCCCGTCTCACCGTCCGGATCCTGAATACCGATCCGCCAGTCCGAGCCGTCCGGCTTCGTCCCCAGCGTCTGCACATTGCCGCCGAGGGAGACCATGCCGGAGGTCACGCCGTACTCTTCATAAATCTCCATAATCCGTGCCGAGGTGTAGCCCTTTGCGATCCCGCCAAGGTCGAGCATCTGCCCTTCCCCAAGCACCACCTGGTCGCCTTCAAGGCTGATTGCGGAAGCGTCCACATACGCGAGCGTATCCTCAAGCTCCTCCTCCGTCGGCACATGATACTCTCCGGAATAGAAGCCCCAAAGCTCCACAAGCGGATAGACCGTCACATCAAAAAGTCCGCCGGTCTCCTCATAGATCGCGAGCGCCTCCTCAAGGATCGCCTGCGTGTTCTCCGAGAGCGTTCCGCCGCCGTCCGCATTGATACGTGAGACTTCGCTCGATGCGCTACCGGTCGACAACAGCGCATCGAGTCGTTCCACCTCTTCCACTGCAGCCTCTACGGCGGCTTCAGCATTGCGCCCATAAGCGGTGAAGCTCATGACCGTATCCATGGCCAGAATCTGTGTCTGATATACGGTGTTACTTCCCTTCTGCCGATACTGATACACACAGCCGACCACAAGCACAACCGCAGCCAGTCCCAGTAGGGACAACAGAAGTTTTCGACTCATCGCTTACTGCATGGTGATGATCTTCGTCGGGCACTTTTCGGCGCATTTGCCGCAGCCCACGCACTTGTCGTAGTCGATCACCGCCAGATTTCCTTCCACATGAATCGCATCGTGCTCGCACTGCCGCTCGCAGGCCTTGCAGCCAAGGCAGCCCGCCGTACAGACCTTCTTGACCTCCGGTCCACGGTTCTTATTTGAACAGCGCACCGCATAGCTTCTATCCGCGCGTGCGATCTCAATCAATCCCTTCGGACAGGCAGCTGCGCAGAGGCCGCAGCCCACGCACTTGTCCGTGTCGACGGTTGCCACGCCATTCACCACATGAATCGCGTCATACTCACAGGCCTTCACACAGGAGCCAAGTCCCAGGCAGCCGAAGCTGCACGAACCAACCGCCAGTCCGGCCAGCACTGCCGCACGGCAGTCATCGATACCGACATAGCTGCACTGGTTCGCAGTGTGCTCGCAGTCGCCCGCGCACTTCACGAGCGCGGTCTTGCGCTGCGCCGCCTCGGCTTCCATGCCCATGATCGCGCTGATCTTCTCGACCATCTCAGCCGAACCGACCGGGCAGGCGTTCGTTGGGGCTTCGCCCTTCGCGATCGCCGCGGCCACCGCGTCGCAACCCGCGTAACCACAGGCGCCGCAGTTGTTGCCGGGGAGACATTCCCGTATGGCGATCTCATTTTCATCCACTTCTACATAAAATTTCTTACCGGCTCCCACCAGCGCGACTCCGATGATCAGACCGATCACGCCGACGACTAGCATTGCTATGATAATTCCCTGCATAGTTTCCTCCCTCTCTTACAGGCCGGAAAAGCCCATGAACGCAATCGACATAAGCGCCGCGCACAGAAGCACAATCGGCGCTCCGCGAAACGGAAGCGGGATCGCCTCCTCGTCCAGACGTCCGCGGATACCTGCCAGCACCACAATCGCGATCGTGTAGCCAACCGCCGTACCGAAACCGGCCATCACGCTCTCAATCAGATTGTAACCATCCTGCACATTGTTGAGCGCGACACCCAGCACCGCGCAGTTCGTCGTGATCAGCGGAAGGTAGATGCCGAGCGCCTCATAGATGCCGCGGGATGTCTTCTTGAGGAACATCTCCACAAGCTGCACGAGCGCCGCGATGACCAGGATGAAGACAATTGTCTTTAAGTAAGTCAGGTCAAAAGGCACCAGCACATAGTCGTAAAGAAGGCTCGCCACCGCCGAGGCGATCGTGATGACGAAGATCACCGTGCCGCCGAGACTGGCAGACGTCTTAATCTGCCGCGAGACACCGACAAAGGAACAGATGCCGAGAAACTGGTTTAAGACCACATTGCTCACCAAAGCGTTGGTCACAATAATCATAATCAAGGACGTCATGCTTCTCCCTCCTTTTTCTCATCCGCGCAGGGACTCGCGCAGGCCGCACAGCAGCCGTCGCAGCCCTCGACCATCTTGTTGGCTCTGGTCATCATCCCGAGCGCGTTCATAACCGCCACAACGAAGGCCAGCACCAGGAAGGCTCCCGGAGCCTTCACGAAGATGGCGATCGGCTCGAAGAACTCCGGCATCACCTGTACGCCGAAGACCGTGCCCGCGCCGAGCAGCTCACGGAAGACGCCGAGGATAAACAGCGAAATCGTAAAACCAAGTCCCATGCCCAGACCATCCATCACCGAGAGGAACGGCGGATTCTTCGACGCATAAGCCTCCGCACGGCCAAAGATGATGCAGTTGACCACGATCAGTGGAATATAGATGCCGAGCGCGTCGTACACGGTCGGCGTGTAGGCTTCCATCAGAAGCTCCGTCACCGTCACAAGCGAGGCGACAATCACGATATAGGCGGGAAGCCGTACATCGTCAGGAATCACCTTCCTCAGAAGGGAAATAATCAGGTTCGACAGGATCAGCACGGCCATCGTGGACGCGCCCATGCCGACGCCGTTGATCGCGGACGTCGTAACTGCGAGCGTCGGACACATGCCGAGCATCAGCACGAAAGACGGGTTCTCCTTCACCACGCCATTATAAATACGTTCTACCCATGGTTTCATCTCGCAACCCCTCCTCACTGCACATTCGCCGCATAGAAATCAAGCGCGGCGTTGACTGCGTTGACGACTGCCCCGGATGAGGTGGAGGCGCCGGACACCGTGTCGATCTCATTGTCCGCCGTAGAACCACCTGATTTATTCAGGATAAATTTGTCTGTATTGACCCCGGCGAACTGGCTCTTGAACGAATCCTCATCGCAGAGCATGCCCATGCCGGCCGTCTCGTTCAGCTCGGTGAAGGAGATGCCGATCACCGTACCGTCTGTGGAAATACCGATGGACAATGTGATGTCTCCGTCATAACCGTCGCCGCTCGTCGCGCTGATCACGTAACCGACAATATTGCCGGAAGCGTCATAGCCGACGACCATATCATTGATGTAGGCCTTGCCGAAGTCCTCGCCGTACACCTCGCCGTCCAGCTCTTCAATGGCTGCGGTAATCGCGTCATCATAGCCGAAGCTCTCCGCATTCGGACAGACCTCCTGATAGGAAGCCGCGCTTGCCGCAAGGTTCTGCGCCTCGATCGTGTCCTTTGTCATGCCATACACGCCGCCCAGCGCCACGCCCGCGATCAGCGTGATCGCGAACAGAATCAGCGCAGGCTTCGGAATCGGGAAGCTCTTCTTTCCGTCCGCGGACTCCTCCTTCTGCTTGCGCAGGCCGTAGGGAACCGGAACCGTAATCTCGTCGATCAACGGCACGACCATATTGGAAATGACGACCGCGTAGCTGACAGAATCCGCCGAACTGCCGAAGATGCGGAACACACCGCTCAATACGCCGATCATGATACCGTACAGCAGCTGCCCTGTAGAGGTGACCGGACTCGTGACCGGGTCGGTCGCCATGAAGAACGCCGCCATCACGATGCCGCCGCCCGCGAGATGCGCGAGGATGAAGACCGGGTTAAATCCCTGTCCGCCGAAAATCGCAACAAAGGCTGCAAAGGATACCAGCGTCGCGACCGGGATTTCAAAGGTGATTCCGCCCATCGCCCAGAGAATCAGCCCGCCGATAAAGAGCGCCGCGACCGAATTGCCGATGACGCCGCTCGTATTGCCGATCAGCATCTGCGTCACGCTCACCGCCGTGCCCTCCGCCATCTGTGCGAGAGGCGTCGCCGAGCTGTAGCCGTCGACCGCGTAGTTCGTCACAATCCCGCTGAACGAGATCAGCAGGAAGCAGCGGCCGCCCAGCGCCGGGTTCATAAAGTTGTGTCCCAGTCCGCCGAAGAAGCACTTGACGACCAGAATCGCGAACAGTGCGCCCGCGAAGGGAATGTAGAGCGGCACACTGGCCGGAAGGCAGAGTGCCAGCAGAAGTCCGGTCAGCACCACGCTTCCGTCCTTCAGCGTATTTTCCCTGCCCGCTATGTAATCGAAGACAAACTCGGTCAGCGTCGCTGTGACGATCGACATCAGGATGACCAGAACCGCCTGCAGCCGGAAATGCCAGATACCCATAAGCGTCGCCGGCATGAGGCACAGAATCACATCCAGCATGACGCTGCCCGTCGTCAGCCTGCTCCTCACATGTGGGCTGGTAGAAACATTGTATAATTTACTCATTTTCTATCCTCCCCCTTTACTTTCTCTTTGCGGCCATGATCTCCGCCTTGGCCTGCTTGAACAGCTGCATCAACGGTCTCTTCGCCGGACAGATGAAGGTGCAGGAGCCACACGCAATGCACTCCAGCCCATACAGTTTCTTTTCATAGCGTTCATAATTCTTGCGCTCCGCAGCCTCCGCCATCATCTGCGGTGTCAGACCGAGCGGACATACCTGCGCGCAACGCCCGCAGCGGATGCAGGCGGTCTGCTGCTCCTGCGCCTTCGCTACCGGATCCTTCACCAGCACGGTCAGCGCGTTATTGTTCTTGCAGACGGCTGCGGAGAGATCCGGCATCGCAAAGCCCATCATCGGGCCGCCGCAGATAATCTTCTCCGGCTCCACGCCGTCCTTGAAGCCGCCTGCCGCCTCGAGCACCTCCGTAAGGCCGGTACCGATCTTTACCATCAGATTACAGGGTTCCTTCACGCCGTCGCCCGAGACTGTGAAACCGCGCTCCATCGAGGGCTCCGACTTGCAGACCGCCCGGTAGATCGCCTGGACCGTCGCCACGTTGTCGACCACACAGCCGACGTCCGCCGGGAGCATGCCCAGCTTGATGTGCTTTCCGGCCACGACTGTCATGATCGAGCGCTCACCGCCCTGCGGATATTTCGCCTCCGCCTTCATCACGCGGATCTTCGCCTCGCCCGCGCAGGCTTTCTCCATCGCCGCGATCGCCTCCGGCTTGTTATCCTCAATCAGAACCACGCCCTCCGCGTTCGGGAACAGTCGAAGCATGACCTTGAGACCCGTGACGATCTCATCCGGATACGTCCGCATCAACTGGTCGTCACAGGTGATGTAGGGCTCGCACTCGCCGCCGTTCGCGATCACATATTTGATCTCCTCCGGCTTCTTCGGCATCAGCTTTACATGCGTCGGGAAGCCCGCGCCGCCCATGCCGATGACTCCCGCCGCCTTGATCCGATCGAGAATCTCCTGATTGCTGAGCGTCGTGTAATCGGTCTCCACACCGATGCCCTCCGCGAGCGTGTACGCGTCGTCATTCTCAACCACAATCGACAGATCGGAGCCGCCGAGCACGTTTCTCCGATTCTCGATCGCCTTGACCGTCCCGGAACACGAACTCACGATGTTCGCAGAGACGAAACCGTCCGCCTCGGCAATCACCTGACCTGCCAGTACCGCATCGCCCTTCGCGACGACCGGCTTCGCCGGCTTTCCGATATGCTGATTCAGGTGGAATACCATATCCCCCTTCGGCAGCAATGGACGAAAAGCGACATCCCGCGCGTATTCTTTTCCCTCGACAGGGTGTACGCCGCCGTGAAATGTCTTACTGCTCATATGACATCCTTCTCCTTTTCTTTTCTATGTGACTCTGTTACCCTTCTCCCTCTTTCACAGGTGCAGAGAAGAACACTTACTTCCAGAGACCGCCCGGCCTCACAGCATCTTATGGGAGCCTGTCCGATTTCAGAACAAAAAGAATGACCGTAAACCTTATTTTCACAACCGTTTTCTCTGCCGGAAGTCGATTTTTGTCACTGTTAAAAGAATAACATGCCACAATTTATTTGTCAATCCGACAGGACAGTTCCACAGGGCAAAAACTGTTTTTTCATGATTGCATTCTTTCAGAATCTGTGATAGAATACAGCAGTCGGCGGCATTCAGATGCCGATATCAAATGTGGAGACGTATCGAAGTGGTCATAACGGGCCTGACTCGAAATCAGGTAGTCCTTCGGGGCTCGAGGGTTCGAATCCCTCCGTCTCCGCTGAAAAATAGTCGGCAGTCTTTATAATGGCTGCCGGCTATTTTATTTTTATCGTTTTCAGCCTTTCCCGGAAAATGTAGCACGCTTCACGCAAAAACTGACACAGAAGAATGGTCCTAATGCCAGTCCTTTATAATTTCCAGCAGCTCCGCCTCATAATCCCCGCCAATCTCCTCATGGCGTCCTCCATGCCGCAGGTTCGTATCCACGCCCCACACCCCGTCTTCCTCAAACTCCCAGATATGGTAAGGTACGCCGCGGTAATCAAAATCGACACTCCCGCAGCCATCCTCCTCCGTGTACTGATATTTCCAGCCGCGTTCCTCGAGAAAAGCCCGGACGCGACTCAGTCTCTGATTTTCCATACTCAAACCCTCTCAGCGAAAGCTCAGCAGCTCTCCCACATCCTTACGCGGGCGAACATTCGGCTCCTCGTCCGGATAACCGAGCGCAATCAGCGCTGCGATGCGTCTGTCTTCCGGAAGCCCCACAATTTTCGCCACCTCTGCTTCTTCAAGAATCCCCATGATGCAAGTGCCAAGTCCCTTCTCCCAGGCCGTCAGGCAGAAGGTCTGGCAGGCAATGCCGGCATCAAAAGACTCCCAGGCCGCTCCTCTCGATGTAGAGAAAGAACCGTCCGCATTATAACCGCAGATTCCCACGCCGTAGGTCAAAATGACAAGCGCCGGAGCCGTGCGGATCATCCGCGCATTGTTTGCATGCCCCATCACGCCGTGCTCCGCGATCTCCTCCTTCAGCCTCTGACTGTCCACGACAATATACCCCGGCGTCTGGCTGTTCTTCCAGGTCGGCGCGTAGCGGGCAATCTCAACGATCTCCTCCACGAGGCTGCGCGGAATCTTCTCTTCCTTATATTTACGAATGCTTCTCCTTGTCTTCAGACAGGTAATGGTTTCCATACTGCTCCTCCTTTTGTTTCGATTCCGATCATTCAATATTTTTATTT
>JAJQBC010000048.1 GCA_021203465.1 Lachnospiraceae bacterium
TCCATTCAAGTATGCAAATCCGGACTCACGGAGTTCGGATTTGTGCGCTTGTAAGTTACAATTGTCCTGTTAATTCTGCTGGATTCCTGATGAGATCTCATCGTATTTTCCGGATAGAAAAAAAGTATCAAAGCGTACGTTGATAATTGAACAAAGGCTTTACGCTATGGTATAATATCACCGACGAAAGGCGGTGATGGAAAGTGAGCGAATATATGACTGGTAAAGAAGTGGTAAACCTAATCAGAAAATTGCGTGAAAAAGGAATGAGCAGTGATGAAATACTCGATATTATAGAGTATATTGAGACGCACGATCCAAAAGAGGAAACGAAATTATGATATCTGTGAACAATTAACCCTGCCTGCGGTGTGAAGCCTTTGTTCAGAGATCAAACGGAGACTGGATGATGAAAATTACAGAATATTTATGGTTCTGGCAGGACATGGGCTATCGTGATTTCCAGAGGAAGTTGATGCCGACTGTTCCGCCGGAGGCGGTGATCGGGGTGCGCACGCCGATCCTGCGGGCCTGCGCGAGGGAGCTGAGAGGGACGGAGGATGCGTGGCAGTTCATGACGGAACTGCCGCATACTTATTTTGAGGAGAATTAGCTCCATGCTTTCCTGATCTGTGAGGAGCGGGAGTTTGATGTCTGTATGGAAAAACTTACGACATTTCTTCCCTATGTCGACAACTGGGCGACCTGCGACCAGCTCGTACCGAAAGTTTTCCGACAGCATCATCCGGAACTGTTGCCGTACATCGATCGGTGGCTTGCTTCTGAACACACTTATATTTTGCGCTTTGGGATCGGGCAGTTGATGCAGCATTTTCTGGATGAGGATTTCGATGGGAAATACCCGGAGCGTGTCGCCGCGATCCGCTCTGACGAGTATTACGTCAATATGATGATCACCTGGTACTTCGCCACGGCGCTGGCGAAGCAGTACGACGCGGTGCTGCCCTATATTACGGAGAAGAGGCTCGCTCCGTGGGTGCATCGGATGACGATCCGCAAGGCCCGGGAGAGCTTTCGGGTCAGTGAGGAGCACAAGGAGTTTCTCCTGAGCCAGCGTTAATTCCAGACTTGATCGTCTGGAAAAACTGTGTGTTTTGTAATGGCGGATATCAGCATTTGCATTTCCGAAAGCTGTACGTATGACTGGAAAATTTTCTTTACCCGGTTTGCCTCTTATGGTATGATAAGGGGCGAAAGTGAGGAAAGAAAGTGGCAGAGCTTACACCAATGATGCAGCAGTACATGAAGACGAAAGAAGAGTACCCGGACTGCATCTTATTTTATCGTCTCGGCGATTTCTACGAGATGTTTTTTGACGATGCGAAGACCGTGTCCCGCGAGCTGGAACTGACGCTGACGGGAAAGAGCTGCGGCCTTGAGGAACGCGCGCCGATGTGCGGCGTGCCCTACCATGTGGTGGACGGCTACCTCAGCCGTCTGGTCTCAAAGGGTTACAAGGTCGCGATCTGCGAGCAGATGGAGGATCCCGCGCTTGCGAAGGGACTTGTGAAGCGCGAGGTCGTGCGCATCGTGACGCCGGGGACGAATCTGAATGCCCAGGCGCTCGACGAAACCCGGAATAATTACATCATGAGCATCGTCTATGTCAGCGACCGGTTCGGCGTCTCCTTTGCGGACGTGACGACCGGCGATTATTTTGTCACGGAGCTCGACTCCGCGCGGAAGCTGATCGATGAGATTGCCAAAATCACGCCCCGTGAGCTGGTCTGCAACGAGGCGCTCTTCGTCAGCGGCGTCGATCTCGACGACCTGAAGGAGCGGCTCGGCATCTCGCTCTATTCCCTGGACAACTGGTATTTTGACGATGAGCTGTGCCGGAAGGAGATCTGTGAGCATTTCCATGTGAATTCCCTCGAAGGGCTGGGCGTACAGGATCTGGACTGCGGCGTCATCGCCGCCGGAGCGCTGCTGCGTTATCTCACGGAGACGCAGAAGACTTCGCTCGCGCATCTTAGTAAGCTGTAGCCCTATGTGACGGGCAGCTATATGCTCATCGACAGTTCGAGCCGGAGAAATCTGGAGCTGGTGGAGACGCTGCGCGAGAAGCAGAAGCGTGGTTCGCTGCTCTGGGTGCTCGACCGCACGAAAACGGCCATGGGTGCGCGCACACTGCGTGGCTACATCGAGCAGCCGCTCATCGACCGGGACGAGATCGAAAAACGACTCAGTGCGATCGAGGAGCTGAACAGCCAGCTCATCACACGCGATGAACTGCGCGAATACCTGAATCCGATCTATGACCTGGAGCGCCTGATCGGACGTATCAGCTACCAGTCAGCGAATCCGCGGGATCTGATCGCGTTTAAGACCTCGCTCGAAATGCTGCCGCCGATCCGCACGCTGCTTTCGGAGTTGAAATCGCCGCTTCTGCAGGAAATTCTGGAGGAGCTTGATCCGCTCACGGATCTCTATGAGCTGCTTGACAAGTCTATTATCGAGGATCCGCCGATCTCCGTCCGCGAGGGCAATATGATCAAGGACGGCTATAATGAAGATGTGGACAAATACCGCAGCGCGCGTACGGAAGGAAAATCTTGGCTGGCCGACGTTGAGGCGCGCGAGCGTGAGCGCACCGGCATCAAAAATCTCCGCGTCAAATATAACAAGGTTTTCGGCTATTATCTGGAAGTGACGAACTCCTTCAAGAATCTGGTGCCGGACGACTATATCCGCAAGCAGACGCTGACGAACGCCGAGCGCTACATCACGCCGGAGCTGAAGGAGCTGGAGGATACGATCCTCGGGGCGGAAGAGAAGCTGACGGCGCTCGAGTATCAGCTTTTCTCGGAAGTGCGCGACCACATCGACTCTCAGGTGCTGCGCATCCAGCGGACGGCGAAGGCCGTGGCGCGGTTGGACGTTTTCACCTCCCTCGCCTGGGTGGCGGAGAAAAATCATTACGTTCGTCCGAAGATCAATAAGCGCGGCGTCATCGATATCCGCGGCGGTCGCCATCCGGTCGTGGAGTGCATGCTGCCCGGAAATCTGTTTATTGCAAATGACACCTACCTTGATAATAATGCGAATCGTGTCTCGATCATCACCGGTCCGAACATGGCGGGCAAGTCCACCTACATGCGGCAGACGGCGTTGATCGTACTCATGGCCCAGCTCGGCAGCTTCGTCCCGGCGGACAGCGCGGACATCGGCATTGTCGACCGCATTTTCACGCGCGTGGGCGCTTCCGACGATCTGGCGAGCGGGCAGAGCACCTTCATGGTGGAGATGAACGAGGTGTCGAATATCCTGCGGAACGCCACGTCGGACAGCTTGCTGATCCTCGATGAGATCGGGCGCGGGACGAGTACTTTCGACGGCCTTGCGATCGCCTGGGCGGTCATCGAGCACATTGCCGACAAGCGCCTGCTCGGCGCAAAGACGCTTTTCGCGACGCATTACCATGAGCTGACGGAGCTCGAGGGTACGATGGATGGCGTCAATAACTACTGCATTGCGGTCAAGGAGAAGGGTGACGATATCGTATTTCTCCGGAAGATCGTCAAGGGCGGCGCCGACAAATCCTACGGTATCCAGGTCGCGAAGCTGGCCGGTGTGCCGGAGGGCGTCATCGCGCGGGCGAAGGAGCTCGTGGAGGAGCTGAGCCAGGCGGACATTTCCGTGCGGGCGAAGGAAATTGCCGAGGAGCGCAGGACGAAGGCGAAAGCGAAGAGTAAAACAAAAAAATACGACGAGGTGGATCTCGAGCAGATTTCCCTCTTTGACACGGTGAAGGACGACGACGTGGTGCGCGAGCTGACGGAGCTCGATATCACGAACATGACGCCGATGGACGCCATGAACACTCTTTACCGATTGCAAAATAAGCTGAAGAACAGGTGGTGAAGCAATGGGCAGGATCGCGGTGCTGGATCAGCAGACCATTGACAAGATTGCGGCGGGCGAGGTCGTCGAGCGTCCGGCTTCCGTCGTAAAGGAGCTGGTGGAGAACGCCATCGACGCGGGGGCCACGCAGGTGACTGTGGAAGTGCGGGACGGCGGTGTCGGTTATCTGAGGATTACGGACAATGGCAGCGGAATCGAGAAGGACGACATTCCGCTCGCGTTCCTGCGCCATTCAACGAGCAAGATCCGGAGCGCGGACGATCTTATGGGCGTCTCTTCGCTCGGCTTTCGCGGGGAGGCGCTCTCAAGCATCGCGGCGGTGGCGATGGTGGAGCTCGTCGCGAAGACGCGGGGCAGCGTGACCGGCAGCCGCTGCTGCATCGAGGGCGGCGTGCAGAAGCGCCTGGAGGACGCAGGCGCGCCGGATGGGACGACCTTCATCATCCGCAATCTTTTTTACAATACGCCCGCGCGGAAGAAATTTCTCAAAAGTCAGATGAGCGAGGCCTCGGCGATCCACGAGCTGATGACGCATCTGAGCCTTTCCCACCCGGAAGTCTCGTTCCGGGTCATGATCGAGGGGCAGGAACGCATCCACACCGCCGGAAACGGCAGCCGGAAGGACGTGATTTACCACATCTACGGCAGAGAGACGGCCCTGCGGCTGATCGAGGTGGAGCGCGAGGAGGGGCCGCTACAAGTGAGCGGCTATATCGGAAAGCCGGAAATCTCCCGCGGGAACCGCAATTATGAAAATTATTTCGTCAACGGGCGCTATGTGAAGAGCAATATCATTGCGAAGGGTGTTGAGGACGGCTATCGGACTTTCATGATGCAGCACCGCTATCCCTTCGTGTGCCTCGATATCCGGCTCGACGGAAAGCTTCTCGACGTCAACGTGCACCCGAGCAAGATGGAGCTGCGCTTCAGCAACCAGAATCTGGTCTATGATTTCCTGCTGCGGACCGTGAAAGACGCGCTGTCCGGACGCGAGCTGATACCGGAGGTGAGGTTCGATGAGCCGGAGAAGACACGGCGCGGCGGAGCGATTGCAGGAGACCAGAGAAGGGCAGGTACTCCTTCTGACGGTCGTTCCGATCAGAGTACGTCACCAAACGGCGTTGCCAGTGATCATTCAGGCAGACAGAACGCACAGAATGGCGCACCGGCAATCGGCAGGGGATTCCTGCCTGGCGATATTCCCATGGAAAAACGCTGGCGTACGCCGGAGCCGATGGAGAAGCCCGTGGAACCACGGGATAAAAATCTCGACTATTTCATGGAGCAGATGCGGAAACGGGTGGAGGAACGGCACAGTCAGGAGACGCTTCGACCCGATGTGGAGGTGACAGGCCAGGCCCGATCGGGAAATATTGCTGCAGACAGCAGTCATTTTCCTGCCAATTCCGTACAGAGCGGAGTGAAAACGCAGCCAGGGGCAAGCTCCCGTGTAAATGGTTCAGGCGATATGGATCGTGCATACGTGCAAGCTTCAGCACAGCAGGCCGGTAATGCACACACAGCCGATTTCTCTCAGCGGGAAGAGTTTCTCCGCGAGAGTAATGGTTACGGAGCCTCCATCCAGACCGGCGAACCGCAGCAACTCGACCTTTTTGATGGCAAGCTGCTTTCCAAAGAAGCCGCCGTCCGGCACGTCATCATCGGCCAGCTCTTCGATACCTACTGGCTCGTACAGTACATAGACAAGCTTTACATCATCGACCAGCACGCGGCTCACGAAAAGGTGCTTTATGAGCGTTTTATGAAGGAACTCTCGGAGCGGAAGGTTGATTCCCAGCTTCTCTCGCCGCCTGTCATTCTGAACCTCAGTATGCAGGAGGAGCAGCTCTATTTGAAATTTCAGCAGAGTTTCGCGGAGATGGGTTTTGAGATCGACGAGTTCGGCGACCATGCCTGGGCGGTGCATGCCGTACCCTCCAATCTGCCCGGCATCGCGTGACAGGACATTTTGATGGAACTGCTGGACAGCCTTTCGGATGTCACCGGTAGCGGAACAAGCGAATCCCTGCTTGACAAGATGGCTTCCATGGCCTGTAAGGCCGCGGTCAAGGGAAAGCATCATATGTCGATGATGGAGGCGAAAGCACTGATTGACGAGCTCCTGACTCTGGAGAATCCCTACAACTGCCCGCACGGCAGGCCGACGATCATTTCCATGAGCCGCTACGAATTGGAGAAGAAATTCAAGAGGATTGTGTAGATATGGATAAAAAACTGGAAATACAAAGCAGAATCGAATCCGGCCTGACGGGGTTTCCTATCTGTGAGTATGCCTTCATCGACCCAGCGGATCTGGCTTTCTCAGACCGGGTGCGCTGGGTCTGCGAGCATGAGTGCACGCGCTACAATACGTCCTGGGCCTGCCCTCCGGCGGTGGGCACAGTGGAAGAGTGCCGTGCGCGCTGCGCGCGATTCACTGACGGCTTTATCTTCACGACCGTGAGCGAGGTCGCAGACATCGAAAATCTGGAGGAGACGCTCGCAACGCGCATGGAGCATGAGGAGATCACGCGTCAGGTGCGGAATCTGTTTCTTGAGGAAAAACCGGCGGAGTTGCTCGTGCTCTCTACGGAGTCCTGTGCAATCTGTAAAAAATGTGCCTGGCCGGACGCGCCCTGCCGCCATCCGGAGAGAATGTTTCCCTGCGTTGAGAGCTACGGCATCATCGTCTCCGACATCGCGGAGAAATATGGTATTACTTTCCTGAACGGACAGAATGTCGCGACCTGGTTCAGTCTGATCTTATATCGCCCTGCCGTTTCTTAGGCGGAGCTTTGTGAAGAAACTGTGAAAAGTGTGAACTTTTTCCTGAAAAATTGACATTCAGTCTCCCAATCCCTTATAATTAAATAATTAAGATTCGAAAATTGCAAGTGCAAGTTGAACACATCCGCGAAAAGCTTCAATAGA
>JAJQBC010000064.1 GCA_021203465.1 Lachnospiraceae bacterium
ATCTATAAAAGGGTATACACAAACCTATTTGTCCTTGACATGGGGTACACTTTATCTGGACGGACGTTTGCTGGGGCGATGTAGACTATATGTTTGTGGATATGCCTCCCGGAACAGGGGATGTGCCGCTGACAGTTTTTCAGTCTCTGCCGGTAGACGGTATTATCGTTGTGACCTCTCCCCAGGAGCTGGTCGGAATGATCGTTGGAAAAGCCGTAAAGATGGCGGAGATGTTAAATATTCCTGTCCTCGGTATCGTGGAGAATATGTCTTATTTTGAATGTCCTACCTGCCACGATAAGCATTTCATCTTTGGCGACAGCCACATAAAAGAAATGGCGGCTCAGTATCATATTCAGACTGTAGCCAGAATCCCCATGCTGCCGGAAATGGCCGCTTCCTGTGACAGAGGAGATGTAGAGTCCATAGACGCAGACTGGCTGAACGATATTATGACGGCCATTGAAAAGTAAGAAAGAGGTGATGGAATGCCGAGACCGACCAAATGCAGAATGATCTGCCGGTTCCCACAGACGCTGGAGTTTATCCCGGCAAAGGATGGAGATGATAAAGAGCCGGTGATCCTGACCGTAGATGAATATGAAACAATCCGCCTGATTGACAGAGAAGGATTATCTCAGGAGCAATGCAGTCAGCGGATGCAGATCGCCCGTACCACGGCGCAGAAAATCTATGATTCCGCCCGGAAGAAGCTGGCGGATGTACTGGTGGATGGACGGCCACTTAAAATTGAGGGTGGGGAATATCGCCTTTGCAATGGTATGAATCAGTTCTGCGGACTGGACGGATGCTACAGGCAGGAAATCCAACAGGCGTTTCAAATGCCCAAGGGAAGCGGAATCACGAGAATTGCCGTCCCCTATGACAATGGCCTGATCTTTCAGCACTTTGGCCGCACAGAGCAGTTCCGGATTTATGATATTGAGGACAGGAATGTCACCGTATCCGAGGAGGTCAGCACCAACGGCCATGGACACGGTATCCTGGCGGAAATACTCAGCGTAATGCAGGCAGATATACTGATCTGCGGCGGAATCGGCGGCGGGGCGCAGGCTGCGCTTACATCGGCTGGCATTCAATTATACGGCGGTGTGACCGGCGAGGCAGATGCAGCGGTGGCGGCATTCCTGGCGGGAACGCTCGCCTATGACCCGGATGTGCAGTGTACCCACTCTGAAAATCAGGAATGTCAGAATTGATGAAAACCAAAACGAGGAGAAACTCTCTATGTACGATTTTGATGAGATCATAGACAGAAGAAACACGAACGCTCTGAATACGGACGGCTTTCGGGGATACATATTTCATGCCGGTCCGGAGAAGGTGTTTCCATACAAGGACGAGGAATTTGTTCGTATGTGGGTGGCGGATATGGAATTTGCCGTCGCCCCAGAGATCATTGAGGAAATTCAAAAGCGTGTTGACCGCAAGATTTTTGGCTATACCGGTGTGTATGACGATGGGTATTTTCAGTCTTTCTGCAAATGGTGCGTAGACCACTACGACTGGGAGCCGAAACAGGAGGAGCTTTGCTTCTCCCCCGGCATCATTCCGGCACTGTATCAGCTGGTTGAAAATCTTTGCACAGCAGACGAGAAAATCCTTATCAACACGCCCTCCTATGGATACTTCCTCCATGCCGCTGAGTATTCCAATATCGAAGCGCTGCAATCTCCGCTTCTGAAAAACGAGAAGGGTGAGTTTTTCCTGGATTACGAGGATTTTGAGGCAAAGTGCGCCGACCCAAAATGCAAAGTCATGTTCTGGTGCAATCCTCACAATCCCACTGGTCGGGTCTGGACGGCAGAGGAGCTGACCCGCATCGGGCAGATCGTTCAGAAATATAATCTGTGGATCATCTCCGACGAGATCCACTGTGATCTGACGCGCCGCGGTCAGACCCACATCCCCATGGCGAAGATCATGCCGGACTATCCCAAGCTCATCACTTGCATGGCACCCAGCAAGACCTTTAATCTGGCAGGGCTTGCGTTCTCAAATATTCTGATCCGGGCCCCGGCAACCGGAGAGCGCTTCAAGGACAGGGACAAGCTGTTCGGCATGGTGAATCCCATCTCCCTGACGGCGGCGAAAGCGGCTTATGACAGGGGCGGCAACTGGCACGAGGCACTGCGTTCTTATTTGGATGACAACTTCACCTTCGTGAAGGACTATCTGACAAAGCACATTCCCAAGGCCGTGATGAACATCTCCGAAGCCACCTATCTGGCTTGGGTCGATCTGTCCGCTGTGTTGCCGGATGTGGACGACCTTCCGGCGTTCTTCGCCAACAACGCCGGTGTTCTCCTGGAGGGCGGCGATGCGCTCTTTGTCGGAAACGCAAAAGGCTATATCCGTCTGAATCTGGCCATGCCAAGAGCCACCATTGAAACAGGTCTTAAGCGAATGACGGAAGCGATCCAGCAGGAAACCGCAAAATAATGACATGGAAAAGTGTTCTTCAGAGTCTGAAAATTAGCTACATAAAGAGCAGATGGTGATAAGATCACGGAACTGCCGGAAGTGATTTGGTATTATATCATTCAGGAGGTGAGGACTATGGCTCAATATGTCTGTTCCATATGCTCTTATGTATATGATGAGGCGGCAGGTATCCCGGATGCAGGCATCGCACCGGGGACACGATGGGAAGATATTCCGGACGACTGGAAATGTCCCATCTGTGGAGCTGGAAAAGATGCGTTTTATCAAAAAGAGGATATTGATTCAGAAAAGCAGAAAGCCGAAAAGCCCCATGTAGAAAAAGCGCTGTCGCCTATGGAGATGAGCATTATCTGCTCCAACCTGGCAAGAGGATGTGAGAAGCAATATTTACCTGAGCAGTCGGAGGGGTTCCGAAAACTGGCTGACTTCTTTCGTACCAGGGCTGAGACACCCAAAACTGGCGATACCAAAAGGCTTCTGGACTTAATTGAGCAAGACCTTTCTTCAGGCTACCCTTATGCAAATACAGTCGCCGAGGAAAACGCGGACCGTGGAGCGCTCCGCTGTTTGGTTTGGAGTGAAAAAGTCACTAGGATGCTTCAGTCTTTGCTTAATCGTTACGAAGCAGAGGGAGATCGAATGCTGGAACATACGGGCGTGTATGTCTGCACCATTTGCGGGTTTGTCTATGTGGGAGACGCTCCTCCGGAAATCTGTCCGGTCTGTAAGGTTCCCTCATGGAAGTTTGAAAAGATGGAAGGGAGGGCTATGTAATGGCTGATAAATATGCAGTCCGAAATCTCAGACTTTGTACCAAAGATTGTCTGTGCCTCTATGTCTGCCCTACCGGAGCCACAGATACAGAGGACAGTCTCATTGATATAGACAAATGCATCGGCTGCGGTGTATGCGCAGAGGCTTGTCCATCTTCTGCGATCTCCATGGTTCCAAAAGAGATGCCGCCCCAGCAGCCAAAGAACGACGATGTTGTGGAGGCACTGCGCGGCCTGATCCAGAATAAAGCGCAAGCAGAAGCGATTGCCTCCGCCCTGCCTGATGTGCTGAGTGCCGCGGTGGAGAAATCCAGCCGTCTGATGGCGGAAGACCTTTGCCTGGAGGCCGGTTTCATGCTTCCTCAGAGTGTCAATACAAAATCATTTCTGGAGTCGATCCGGAGCTATCCGGGAATTGGCACAGATGTTGTAGAACAATTACTTAAAACAATTCAATTTCATGAAAAAACGGAGGTAACAGTCATGGAAAAATGGAAATGCACCGTATGCGGCTACATTCACGAAGGGCCGCTGCCGGAGGACTTTGTCTGCCCGGTTTGTAAACAGCCTGCCAGCAAGTTTGAGAAAATCGAGGATGCTCCGGCTCCGGCACCTGCCAAAAATCCCTATGCAGGGACGAAAACAGAGCAGAATCTGTGGGAGGCGTTCTCCGGCGAATCGCAGGCCCGCAACAAATACACCTTCTTTGCCAGTGTTGCAAAGAAAGCGGGTTTTGAGCAGATCGCAGAGTTGTTCTTAAAGACCGCCGCCAATGAGAAGGAACACGCAGAGTTGTGGTTCAAGGCACTGGGCGAAGTTGGCGACACAGCGGAAAACCTGCTTCACGCTGCTGAGGGCGAAAACTACGAATGGACGGATATGTATGATCGCATGGCCAGAGAAGCGGATGAAGAAGGATTCCACGAGCTGGCCGAACAGTTCCGGGGTGTGGCAGCGATTGAGAAATCCCATGAGGAACGCTACCGCAAGCTGCTTCACAATGTGGAGTCCAGGGAAGTCTTTGAAAAGAGCGGCGTGACCCTGTGGGAATGCCGCAACTGTGGACACATGGTAATTGGAACCAAGGCTCCTGATATTTGTCCGATATGCAAGCATCCGCAGTCTTATTTTGAAGTGCGGGCTGAAAACTATTAAAATAATCTAAAGGAGGAATTACACATGGAACTGAAATTTTATATCTGCGAGCATTGCGGAAACATCATTATGAAGGTGAAGGACAAAGGCGTTCCTGTCATGTGCTGTGGCCAGAAGATGAAAGAGATCATCCCTGGAACCACGGATGCGGCGGCGGAAAAGCACGTTCCCGACTACAAGGTGGAAGGAAATCTCGTTAAGGTGAATATCGGCTCGGTGGATCACCCGATGCTCCCAGAGCATTACATCGAGTGGATCGCGCTCAAGACAAAGCAGGGCGCTCAGCTCAAGGAGCTGAAGCCAGGTGAAAAGCCAGCGGCGACCTTCGCACTCAGTAAAGGAGATGAAGTGGAGGAAGTTTTCGCCTACTGTAACCTCCATAGTCTGTGGATGGCCTGATTTCATAACGCAGTCAGCAACGGAACGCACAGAGAGACGCCTGCTGAAGCACTGGCTTCGTCAGGCGTCTTTTCAGTAACATAAAAACAACAATATTTCTTAATCCTGGGAGCATAGTGTATGAGTATTTTGCCAGATTTGTTTCTTACCTTTGCTAAAATTGGCTTGTTCACCTTCGGCGGCGAGTATGCTGGCATATGGAATATAAACGGTGAGTATTTTTATATTACCGAAAAGAACGGAACAAGGAAAGTGTTGAATTTCTCAAGAAGAAATTTTCAACGCTTTCCTTTATGTGTTATTCTTCTATCTGCTTTCTCGCTTTGTTCCTTAATTTGCAGATGGCTTGCGTCATCGTTCCCATTGGGCAGAAAGCACACCATGTCCTCGGCTTAAAGAAAATCATAACAATAAGGCCGATTAACAGCGATGTAAGCATCAGACTGTAAAATCCGAAGCTGAACTGTGCCACCCAGTCCGGGAATATGCTTCCTGAATATGTCCATCCCCACGGAATCCGGAATGTCCAGAACAGCTTGATTGCTTCGCGCAGATTTCCTGCGCCGTTCGCCACAAGGGCAGTTTGAAAAACCATATTTCCGAACATGGCAAAGAAAAATATCAGAAAACCATACCGAAACCATTTGGAAGCCATCCATTTCGGTGTGGGCCTGTTTCTGGAACATTTAAGATCCCCGCCCACCTTACAATATAATTGCCCTCTGCCACAGAGATGGTTACAGAAGAACTTGTTACCGCCAAATACTGCCAGCATAATCGGAAGCAGGAAATCAATCATACCAAGCCAGGCAAAGAGAATATTAAAAAATCCCAGTGAAAAATATATGATTGACCATATCCATAAGTAATCATACCAATGCTTTTTCTTTGCCTTCATACATTCACCCTGCTTTCCATCTGAATGCTGTTTGCCGGACAGACCTTTTCACATTTTCCGCATCCTACACACCTGTCTTTTGTAACCTTTGCAAAACATCCTTTATATACTTTGATCACCCCTAACGGGCAGGCTTTCTCACAAGCTCCGCAGGCAACACAAATCGTTTCATCTACAGCAGCACATCGTTTTGACGCCATCCTGATCCCTCCGATTATAAAATAAGTCTATTTAATCTTTGAACTCTCTGCACATACATCTGCTAAAAGGATGGGAGGACAGCGGGCAGGCACTGGACAAACACCCAACAAAATAGTAACAGGCAAGACCGGACATCGTCCCGCCTGCGGCAAACAGGATTGGCATCAGCCATTCTTTTATATTCTTCTTCATATCAAGCACCTCCTGCAAGATATTCTTCCGCCATGTGGACAGCCACTGCCCCATCTGCGGTTGCCGTGACTACCTGACGGAGCAGTTTTGTTCTCACATCCCCCACGGCGTAAACTCCGGGAATGGTAGTCTTCGTGGTTTCATCCGCAACAACATAACCGCCGCGGTCAAGCTCCAGCTGGCCTTTTACCAAATCGGTTGCGGGCTTTCTGCCTACGCTGATGAAAACTCCGTCACATTCGATGGTGTTCTCCTCACCGGTCAGGACATTTTTCAGCCTGACACCGGTCAGCTTGTCATCATGCAGAAGCTCTGTCACAGTGCTGTTCCAGCGAAATTCTATATTTTCCCTGCTCATCAGCGGCTGGTGATAAATCTTCGTGGCACGCAGTGTATCTCTACGATGTACAAGGATCACTTTCTTTGCAATACGGCTCAGCAGCAGCGCGTCGGCAGCGGCAGAATTGCCTCCGCCTACTACAACAACAGTCTTTCCCTTGTAAAACATACCGTCACACGCGGCACAATACGCTACGCCTCGTCCCACCAGCTCTGGTTCCTTCGCAACTCCTAATTCTCTGGGAGTCGCTCCCGCAGCAAACACCACGGTCTTTCCATAGAATATTCCCTCGCTGGTTTCCAGTACCTTCG
>JAJQBC010000047.1 GCA_021203465.1 Lachnospiraceae bacterium
GTAGCACCATCCTCTTTTAAAGTAACTACATTATTACTATTGATCGTATATCCAACTGTTTCTGACAGTGTACTTTTTACGTTAATCTCATAGTCATACTCTGTTTCATCCACCGTCATCGTCCCATTCACCTGGCTCGCGATGACAAAGTCTGAGAAGGACGACGTGGTATAAGTCACGTCATAAGTGCCGTCGCTATTTCCATTATAAGAAAATGCAGAGTAATACTCCTCATTAGCGAAGGAAGCATAGTCCGCCACTTCTCCGTCTGAAATATGGAAGAACCACATATCCGCGATCGCTTCCTCATCCAGTGTCAGGCCCTCAAAAGTAAGGGTCACGCCGTCCTCATCTGTCGGCTGGTATTCCTCACCGTCCACCTCGAGATGAATGGACATGGCATAATAAAGGGTGGTCGTCATTCCCTCCAAGTCGATCGCATTCAGCACAGTGTCCTCATCCGATGAACCAATAACCAGCTTCACCTCTTCCGGCAGATTACCGCTCACCGTCACGGTCTCACCAGAGGACAATTCCGCCACGAGTGACTGCTCCACGAGCTCATATTCGTCCTCGGTCTCCTCCGTCCCCAGAGAATTCACAAGCACGATTTCATCGTCTTCCGCATCAGCATCGCCTTCCGATTCGGTTTCTCCTTCCTCTCCGTCAGAGCTATCCGCATCTTCGGCTTCATCGGCCTCGTCTGCTTCGTCAGCGTCCTCCGTCTCGTCCTCGACGGTCTCTTCGTCTTCATCGCCAGACTTGATCTCGTCCTGCGATTCGCCCGTCGACTCGGCTTCGCCTTCCTCTCCTGTATTTTCATCGTCCTCGGAGAGGTCTTCGTCCGTCGACTCATCAGCGTCGGTCGAGAGCTCCTCCGCTTCCTTCACTTCCGTCGCGCTTGCGTTGATCGTGGATACATCCACGGAATTGAACACAATCGCCAGCGTCAACATGATTGACAGGAACCTTCTGCATCTGGTAAGTGCTTTCATCTAAGTGTCCTCCTACTCAGTCTTTTATCTGCTGCATGAAACTGATTACTTCATAACGCTTATATGTAAATGGTTAGACTACTCCACCATTTCGATTGTACCATGTTGCCCCCCCAGTTCAAGTAAAATTTACACGAATCGCGATAATAGTTTATAAAAAATTTATTTGTTCTTTATGCTTGGGTGTGCTATTCTGAATTTATCACATGTGACGCGGCATCCGCCGCAAAGAAATCTTTATTTTCGGTATCCCAGTTCGTGGAGTTTTCCGATTATAAAACTGTAACCTTCAAACGCATATCGCACGATCCCCATACTTACAAGGAGAAATCTATGTATCAGTCCATGTCTTCTGCCCCTGCGCGGCCATCTTACCATGCCGCGATCGGGAAAATTGACTATCCCATGACCAATGACTACATGTTCCGCGCTGTTCTGCAGCGCAGCAAAGCCACTTTGAAGAGCCTCATTGCCTCGCTGCTTCATCTTGACCCTGACAGCATCCGATCGCTCGAGATTACGAACCCGATCGTGCTGGGACAGTCTTTTAATGAAAAATGCTTCATTCTCGACATTTCTATCCTCCTGAACAACCATGCCCATATCAACCTCGAGATGCAGGTTCTGAATGAGCACAACTGGCCGGAGCGGTCGCTGAGCTATCTCTGCCGCAACTTCGACCAGCTCCAGAGGGGCTCGTCATATCTGGAAGCCGCACCGGCTATCCAGATCGACTTCCTGAATTTCACGCCGTTCCCGGAGAAGGAGATGCCGGAGTTTTACGCCACTTACCAGATGCTGAATATCAAAGACCATCATCTTTATAGTGACAAATTCAGGCTGTCTGTGGTAGACTTAACACAGATAGAACTGGCTACACCGGAGGATCGGGACTGGAACATAGACCACTGGGCCCGTCTCTTCCGGGCCACTACATGGGAGGATGTCAAAATGCTCGCTAAGAAATTTACCAATATCGACGAGGCGGCGGAAGCCCTCTACGCGCTGAACGCGGACCAGACCATCCGCGACCAGTGTCTGGCGCGCGAGGACTATATCCGACATGAGAACTGGGTCAAGAATCAGATGAGTGAGCTGAAAGCTACTAATGCAGAATTAACTGCTGAGAAGAAGAACTGGGCTACCGAAAAGGCAGATTGGGCTGTTGAAAAAGCGGAGCTGACTACAGCCAACGAAGCATTAACTACTGAAAAGGCGGAGCTGAAAACGACCAATGCCGAGCAGGCAACTCTGATCACTGAACAGGCGGCCTTGATCACTGAGCAAGAAGCTCTGATTAAAACACTGCAGGCTAAGCTTGCCGCCCTGAAAGATTCTTAATCGCAGCTTTTCTCCAGATAATCCCACGCGAACTGCGCGAGCGTTCCGCTGCCGGTCCAGAAGCAGTCCTCACAAGGCGCATACTGCGGGTTGTGCAGGTAATGGTCGTTCGGGCCGTTGTCATAGCGCTGGCTGTGCTTGATATGGACGCAGGGAATGCGCTCCGCGAAATACGCGAAGTCCTCGCCCACGAGATCCGCCTCCGTCTGGATCACGACCTTCTCCGGCCCGACGATTTTGGCTGCGGAAGCTTTCGCGATCTCGAGAAGTTCCGGATTCACGCGCGTCTCGGGCACGCCGTCCGTCATTTTGCACTCGCAGCTTCCTCCCATGCTCTCCGCGACAGACTTGCAGATCGTCGCCATGCGGTCGAACATCCACTGATTGCGCTTTTTGTCGAGGGAGCGCAGGACGCCGCCGATCGTGATATCCTCCGCGATCCGTCCGACCGATCTGCCGTTCACATAACTTACCGAAATGACAGCCGGCGTCGCCGGGTTTGTCTCGCGGCTGATCACGCCGTAGAGCTGCATGATCGCGGCGGCCTGCATGAAGACCGGGTCGACCGCCTTCTCCGGGTGCGCCGTGTGGCCGCCCTTTCCGATAAATTTCATCTCAAAGAAGGAGCTGCAGCCAAAAGCCGGGATTCCGTTCGTCACGGAGATGCTGCCGCAGGAAAAGCCGGGCGCCACAAGGTTCGGCATCCCGTGGACAGCGATGCAGGCGTCGACCTTCGGGTCCTCCAGCACGCCCTCCTCGATCATGGCCTTTGCGCCGAGATAGAGCTCCTCACCCGGCTGAAAAATGACCTTCACCGCACCGTTCAAAGATTCCCTGTTTTCAAACAGCAGTTTTGCCGCGCCCAGTCCCATGGCCGCGTGCGTGTCATGCCCGCAGGCATGCATATTTCCATTGAGGGAGGCGAAGGGCAGACCCGTCTTCTCTTCCTCCGCGAGCGCGTCGATGTCGACGCGGATGCCGACGCAGCGGCCGGTGTCCTTCCCATGGATCGTAACCGCGAGACCCGCGCCGTTCACCATCGGGCGGATGTCCTCCGCAGGGATCCCGATTGCCCGCAGGAACTGTGTGATCTCCCCCGCGGTCATAAATGTCTCATTGTTCAGCTCCGGTATCTGATGCAGACGCCTTCTCCACAGCAGAAGCTGCGGCTGAAGCGCTCTCGCCTGTTCTCTGAAATCCATCTCAAATCCTCCCTCTTTTTCTCACTGTATTCTATGTCGTCGGCCTTCTCCGGCTGAACATCCGCGCAAGGCTGCCTTCCGAGGTCTCGCGGAAACGCTGGTTCATACTGATGCCGGTCTCGTACATCGTCTTGACGACGAGATCGAAGGAAATGCGCTGCGTATCATGCAGGAAATAGGACAGATTGCAGGCGTTGATCGCCCGCATCGCCGCCACGGCGTTCCGCTCGATACAGAGCACCTGCACGAGCCCGCAGATCGGATCGCAGGTCAGGCCGAGATGATGCTCGAGCGCAATCTCCGCCGCGTACTGGATCTGCCCGGTGTCGAGTCCCATCAGGTGCGACATCGCCGCAGCCGCCATCGAGCAGGCCGTACCAACCTCCGCCTGACAGCCGCACTCCGCACCCGAGATCGAGGCGTTGTGCTTGACCAGATTCCCGAAGAGGCCTGCCACCGCCAGCGACTCGAGGATCTTCCGCTCGTCGAGATTCCGCCGGTCCTTCATATAGTAGAGCACCGCGGGCAGAATACCGCAAGCCCCGCAGGTCGGCGCGGTCACGATCGTGCCGCAGTCCGCATTCTGCTCACAGACCGCATAGGCGTAGGCCGACACGTAGCGCACCTCCGTCACCTGCGGCACCTCATTGGGCGCCGGATTCTCATAGAGAATCTTCGCCTTGCGCGCGATGCCGAGTCCTCCCGGCAGGATGCCCTCCGCATTTAATCCTTCGTGGATGGAATTCTTCATGGCCTCCCAGATCGTCTCAAGGAAACCCCAGATCTCCTCGCCTTCATTGAACTCCACATACTCCGCGAGCGTACAGTTCCACAGGCGGCACTGCTGCGCGATCTCCGCCAGTGAATTTTCCGGATAAATCTCCAGCTCCTCCAGCCGCGCCGGATCCTCCTCCTCGCCGACGACATGGATATCCCCGCCGCCGACCGACTCGACCCAGAGCTTGCTGACCACCTCGCCGGCCTTCCACGCCTCAAATTTCATCGTGTTCGGGTGGGTCAGGCGCTCCGGCATATCCGTGCGGAAAATGATCTCCGTCGGGGTCAGTTCCAGCACTTCCCGAAGGACGCGATCCGTCCCGTGCCCCTTCCCCGTCTTACTGAGCGAACCAAACAGCGAAACGGTGAACCGCTCCGCTGTCTGATTGTCCTTTAAAAATAGTTTCGCCGCGCGCTCCGGCCCGATCGTGTGCGAACTGGACGGGCCCTTTCCTATTTTATAGATCTCTTTGATGGACCGCATCGCGCCGTCCTCCTACTCATCAATGATTCAGCGAATTTTCCGTCCTTCCAGATAGTAGCGCTTCTCCTGCGCATGCCCCATCGAGAAGGTCTTTCTCGGGAGCGCACCGTCCGCGACCACACCGCGGAAGAGCTGGCTCTTCTCCATGGGCGGAAGCAGGAAGCCGATCGCTCCGTCTGCCTTTGCGAGGTCCACGAGCGTGTCGTCGCCGTGAATGTAGTCGACCTCGCCTGCGTTGTGGGAGAGATACTCATCAAGGAAGCCCTGCAGCACACCTACCGTCAGCTGGCTCTTCGCCGGGTCAAGGTAAACCATACCGCTCTTCGCCCCCGCATACCAGGTCACGGGATAGCCGCCCTCGGCGCAATAATCAGCTTTCAGCGCCTCGAGAAGCGCTGCCGGATCCACGCCGGTCACAATGCGGTGAATCGGTTCGAAGACCTGCGCCTCATCGTGAATATTTTCCAGCTCCACAAGCGCCCAGCGAGCCGGATGATCGGAGAGATCCTCGCCCGGATGCGCGGCCTTCAATTCTTCATAGCAGGCTTTCGCCGTCGCCAGAGAATGGTTGCCGTCGCCGACCGCAAAGAGCACCGGCGTCCCCTTCAGTCCTTCATATTTTTCCCCAACCGTCTCCGTGTATGCGCCGAGTCTCGCCTCAAAGTCCGCAAGCACCTTTCCGTCTACCAGCCAGCCGCTGATATGGCCACCGCCCTGCATCAGGTCAAAATCATAGAGTTTTGGCAGCGTATCCTTCACGGCGCCAATCGGTTCGATCAACTGTTTTTTGTGATCATCGCAGAGCATCAGAATATGCGGCAGCTCAATCGGGGCGTCCCGCCGCACGCGCATGCGCGGTGGGATGCGCTCGACCACCGTCTTCTCCGTCGCGCGGATCGCGGAGGTTGAGCCCTTGCTGTAATCATAAGCGTCCAGATCCACCTTGCCGATCAAGCCCTTGCGGATGGAGCCGTTCAGCAGCGTGCGCTCCACATAGACCATCGCATTTTCGCAGGTTCGGAACACGCCGTCGTCCAGATACTGTTTCATGGTGAGATTGATCCCGCGGACCTTCTCCTCCTCATCCGGCGCGCCAAGATTCGCCTCCGGCAGAATCAGCTTGACCGTGGATGGCTTATCTCCGGCGATCCGACGCACTTCCTCCCAGTACTCCGGCTGAGAGGTGAACTGATCGCAGGCGATCACGGACCACGCCTCCCAGGATGCTCCCTGCGGAAGCAGAATGTCGGCTGCTGAAAATACGCTCATGAATGTACCTCCTGTTACGTCTTTCATTCTTTAATTTTGTAACTGTCAGAACAACAGGCCCCCCCCGGGCGTTCCGCCCATTTCGTGCTGTTCTGAACTGTTACTGATTTCCCGCGGCGAAGCTCTCGATAATATCCACCAGCTCCGCGCCGATGCGCTTCGACGCCTCCTTTGTGCCCGCACCGATATGCGGGGTGCAGCTCACCGACGGATGGGAGGCCAGCTCCCAGTTCGGGGTCTTCTCGCTCAGCCAGACGTCGAGTCCCGCCGCACGGACCTTGCCGCTGTTCAGCGCGTCCAGCAGAGCCGCCTCGTCCACGTTCGCACCGCGGGAGACGTTGACGATCACCACGCCGTCCTTCATCTTCGCGATGCTTTCCGCGTCGACCATCGGTTTCCCGTCGCTCGGGGCGCAGAGGACGATCACGTCGGACGAGGAAATCATTTCGTCCATCGGAACGAAGTGCATCGTCTCGCACTCACAGCCCTCCGGTTTATGGCGGTGTACGCTGGAGAGGACGTTCATCCCGAGCGCCTGCGCCTTTTTGCCGACCAGCTGTCCGATCCGGCCGTAGCCGATGACGCCCATCGTCTTGCCCTCGAGCTCAAAGCCCTTGGAATAGGCCTTCTTCTCCCAGCGCTCCTGCCGCATCGTGCTGCCCGCGATCGAGATCGATCTCGCACAGGAGAAGAGAAGCGCGATCGCCAGCTCTGCTACCGCATTCGAGGAAGCCCGCGGGGTATTGCGAACCGTGATGCCGTTCTCCTCGGCATACTTCACCGCGATATTGTCCACGCCGACCCCGGCGCGGATGATCAGCTTCAGGCGGCTGCCCTTCGCCGCATCAATCTGCGGCTCCTTGATCTTCGTCGCCGAGCGGATCACGACCCCATCGAATTCCCGCAGGGCAGCGCCCAGCTCATCCGCCTCATAATACTGTTCTACTATCTCGATGCCGTCACCCCTCAGCTTCTCGACAGCACCCGCATCCATACCGTCAGTTACCAGAATACGCATAATAACCCCCCTTTGTCAAGCGTTCGTTTATGAGTTCTCCGCCTCAAATTTCTTCAGGCACTCTACCAGCGCCTCGACGCCCTCCTTCGGCATCGCGTTGTAGATCGACGCGCGCAGGCCGCCGACCGAGCGGTGCCCCTTCAGGTTATCAAAACCCGCCGCCTTCGTGTACGCGACGACCTTCGCGTCCAGATCCGCATCGCCGGTGACGAAGGGCACGTTCATCAGGCTGCGGTCGCCCTTTTCGACCGTTCCCTTGAAGAGCTTCGAGCTGTCGAGGAAGTCGTAGAGCACCTTCGCCTTGTCCTCGTTGCGCTTCGCCATCTCAGTCAAGCCGCCGATGGATTTCAGATACTTGAAGACCTTGCCGCAGGCGTAGATCGCCCAGCAGTTCGGCGTGTTGTACATAGAGCCGTTATCCGCGTGGGTCTTGTACTGCAGATAGATCGGCAAGTCGGTGAGATCGTCGCGGATCAGATCCTCGCGGATGATCACGACCACCATACCGGCCGGGCCGACGTTCTTCTGCACGCCCGCGTAGATCAGGCCGTAGTCGGAGACCTTGCAGGGCTTCGACAGGAACATCGAGGACTGGTCGGAGACGAGTACATGGCCCTTCGTGTTCGGCAGCTTCGGATAGGTGGAGCCGTGGATCGTCTCATTCTCGCAGATGTAGACATAGTCCGCGTCATCCGGGATGTCGAGGTCGGAGCAGTCCGGCACATAGGAGTAATTCTTATCCTTGCTCGAAGCGGCGACGATCACCTCGCCGACCTTCTTCGCCTCGGCGATGGCCTTCTTTGACCAGGCGCCGGTCTCGATGTAGACGGCCTTGCCGTTCTTCATCAGGTTCATCGGAATCATCGAGAACTGCAGCGTCGCGCCGCCCTGAATGAAGAGCACTTTATAATTGTCCGGAATGCCCATCAAATCCCTTAAGTCCTGCTCGGCCTCGTCGAAAATCTGCTGATAGACCTTCGAGCGGTGCGACATCTCCATCACGCACATGCCCGAGCCGCGATAGTTCATCATCTCATCACGGATCTCCTCCAGCACCGGTTCCGGCATCATCGCCGGGCCTGCGGAAAAATTGTACGTACGACCATACTTCATAAGAAATTACCTCCTGCTTTTGAATTTTGTTTATAACAGTCCAGAACAGCACAAAAACGAAAAAACAGACTGTGCAGGTTTACCTGCTAAAAACTGTATTTTCATTTCGAGATGGGCGGAACGCCGGGTCTCAGACATATAAAATGCAAACGGTATATGTCTGAGACCTGCTGCTCTGAATAACTACTTCTATCTATTTCAGAAGCCCCGTGCGCTCGTTGAACTCGCAGATCAGCTCATCCAGATCCTTGGCCTGCGCGTGGACGGCATCCCAGGTACCCTCGGTGTCGTACCAGAGCGCGTTCAGCTCCTCGCTCGTCTTGCCCTGCTGCTCGACCCAGGTGTAATACTTGAGGTTGTGCACGCGCTTACGGTCGGCGTAGGTCATCTCCATCAGGCTGTCGGTCTTGAGGTTCAGGATGTGGAGATTGTGGTCGAGCCGCGCCTCGTTCACATCGTAAGCGCCGTACATCTCATTCAGCTCATTGATGCGGCTCTGGTACATGACCGCGGAGTCGGTCAGGACGGTCACGACGACATCCCTCTCGGTGAACTCGTAGTACTTCGCCATCTTGATGCAGCAGAGCATATTTGCGATGCCGGAGATGCCGAGCCAGGTCAGCTTCTCGATCAGCTCGTCGTCGAAGCCCAGCGCTTCCTTCATGTACTTCTGTCCCTCCGGCGTGTTGAAGAGGCGAAGCAGTCTCTGCGAATCCTCGTCGTCGATCGCGATCGCCATGTCGGAGTTCTTCACATTATGGATCCACGGAATATGCTTGTCGCCGATACCTTCGATGCGGTGTCCGCCGAAGCCGTTATTCAAAATGGTCGGGCACTGCAGCGCCTCGCCGACGCCAAGCTTCATCTGCGGATGCAGCTCCTTCAAGCGGTCGCCCGCGGACATCGTTCCGGCGGAACCGGAGGTGAAGCAGGCGCCCGCGAGTCTCTGTCCCGGCTTCTTAATCGCGTTGTAGACGTCCTCCAGCGCGTTTCCGGTCACATTGTAGTGCCAGAGCGGATTGCCCATCTCCTCGAACTGGTTGAAGATCATGTACTGCGGATCCTGCTTCAATTCATTTGTCTTGTCAAAGATTTCCTTCACGTTCGACTCGCAGCCCGGCGTCGCGATGACCTCCGCGCCGATCTCATGCAGCCAGTCGAAGCGCTCCTGGCTCATCTCCGCCGGCAAGATCGCCACGCCCTGTGCGCCCATCAGGCGGGAATTGAAGGCGCCGCCGCGGCAATAGTTGCCGGTGGAGGGCCAGACTGCCTTGTGCTTCTGCACGTCGAACTGTCCGGTCACCAGACGCGGGGCCAGACAGCCGAAAGATGCGCCGACCTTGTGGCAGCCGGTCGGGAACCACTTACCGACCATCGCGATGATACGGCAGGGCACGCCGGTCAGCTCGCTCGGCAGCTCCACGTAGTTCGGAACCTCCTGAAAGAGTCCGCCGGACTCCTTCGGCTCATTCTTCCAGGTGATGCGGAACAGGTTCAGCGGGTTCACATCCCAAAGTCCCACGTTTTTCAGCTTATCCTTGATCTTTCCGGGGATCTCCTCCGGATGCTGCATCTCATGGATCGTCGGGATGATGATGCCGTTTTCCTTCGCGTTCTGAATATTCCGCTCGAGAGCGGCCTCATTTTTTGTCAGATCAATCATCGATAGATAACCTCCTGCTGTTTTTCTTTTTATCTTATGCTTAAATTGTATAAGATAAGATTTTTTGCGTCAACGATGCGGTAAATGCAAAAGCAGCAGCCAGAATTCAATCAAAATGATAGAATTCTGGCTGCTATTGGTATTTTTATGCTATCAAAATAATAGTTATGCTATCTATTTGATAGTCTCTCTTGTTTCCAGCTTCTTAATTCTACGATAAAACGTCGCAATTCCGATCCCCATCATGCGGGCCAGCTCCTCATTCGAGACGCCCGTGGCCTTCTGGTACTGCAGCGCGCGGCGGAAGGTCTCCTCCTCCAGCTTCGCAAGGTTTAGACTAGCATTCGTCCAGCCCGGTGTCTCCGGGCGCACCCGCCGCGGCAGGAGATCGGCGCTGATCTGCCCGGGCTCGCGCTGCATATTCACGACATACTCCATCGCGCTCTTCAGCTCCCGGATATTGCCCGGCCAGTCATAGGCCTCGACGGACTCCCAGAAAGCCGGTTCGACATCGGTGATCTTTTTGCCCAGCGTCCGCGCGCAGCCGTTCAGGAATTCCATCGCAAGCGGGCGCAGATCCTCCTTGCGCTCCCGCAGCGGCGGGATCTCAATCGGCAGCACATCCAACAGATACAGAAGGCCGCGGTGAAAACGTCCCTTCGCGCAGAGCTCTGTGAGATCGGCGCCGGTCGAAGCGATGACGCGGAGGCTGAGCTTGCGGCTCTTGCCGGAACCGATACGACGCAGCTCATGACGTTCAAGTATCGGTAGCATTTTCTGCTGGATCGCCAGCGGCAACGCATCCACATCATCGAGGAACAACGTGCCGCCCGCGGCCGCCTCAAGCCTGCCCGGCCTGCCGCGGCTGCCCGCGCCGCCGGTCCCCGACACGCCGAAGAGATATTCCTCCGTCTGCTGCGCCGGGAGCATCCCGCAGTCGACCCGCACAAAGGGCTTGTCAGCCCAGGCGCTCTGCTCATGGATGGCCTGCGCGTAAAGTTCCTTTCGCAGGCCGTCCTCCACATGGAGAAGCACATTGGACGGCGAGAGCGCGGAGCTCCGAATCCGCTCGCGCACCTCGGAAATCTGCCTCGAAATCCCGGTAATCTGTGAAAAGGCGGTCGGCTGCTGTTCCCTGCGCCTGAGCGTCTCGTCGTCCGTGAAGATCAGCACGCGGTCAAAATGTTCGACGCTGACCTGATAGAGATTGCCCGCGACGCAGCAGCTCCCCTTTCCGCAGCAGAGCCGATAGACGTCCATCTGCCCAAGCTTCTCCCCGGTCGCCTCTATACTGACCGGCTGCTCTCTGAGCTGATAGAGCCGATCTTCAATCAGCGTCCGTCCGGTGCGGTTCAGCTGCTGTATATTTCCCGCGCTGTCCAGCATCAGAATGCCGAGCGCGGTGCGGTTCAGCGCGAAATCCATCATGGAAAGCAGCTCCCGGTTTCGGTCCGCCTCCGTCTGCTGCAGCGCCTCGAAGGCGATCAGGTTCGCGATCTGCTCGATGAACGCGAGATAAGCCGCGCTCTCCTCCCGGATGCGCTCCCACTGCTGCAGGTCGTCGCTGACAAAGCCGATCACGCCGAGCACCTTTCCGTTCGCGACGATCGGCGCGAGCATCTGCGCGACATCCCGGCAGGTCTCGCGCTCCTCGCAGCGACGACAGGCCGGATGTCCCTTCGGATGTGTCATCATCTGCGGCTGGCCGCTGTCGATCGCCGCCTGCAGGATATGGCCGCTGAGCTCCAGGCTCTCGCCGACGCTCAAGCCCACGCTCTCCCCCTTGCTCACAATGCGGATCATCTGATCGTCCACCACAGTGACCGGCATCCGCACGAGCTGCGAGATCACCTCCGCGTAGCGTTCGAGCGAAGGCAACATTTTATAGAGAATATTCTGCTCCATGGCGGCCTCCGCTTATGACACTGTGATTCCCTTTTCCGCAAAAGCTTTCACCAGACGATCCATATCGCCCGGGATCGAGATCGGCTCGCCGCAGGAACGGATCGCGTTCTCGACATCCTTGAGGCCGTTGCCGGTGACAACAGAGACGACCGTCGCATCCGCCGGGATCTTTCCCTGCTCACAGAGCTTCTTGAGGCCTGCAGTGCCGGTGACCCCGGCCGGCTCGCCGAAGACGCCACAGCTCGAGCCGAGCAGCTTCTGCGCCGCCATGATCTCCTCATCGGAAACATTCACCGTCAGGCCCTTCGACTCCCGGATCGCCATCAGCGCCTTATCCGCGTTGCGCGGCACGCCGACCGCGATGGAGTCCGCAAGTGTATTTTCTTCCATCGGATACCAGTCCTCGCCGGTCTCGATCGCGCGGTTCAGCGGACAGCAGCCTCTCGCCTGCGCGGAGATGAGGCGCGGCAACCGGTCGATAAAGCCGATGGCATAGAGATCCTTTAAGCCCTTCCAGAGACCCGCGATCGTGCAGCCGTCGCCGACCGAGATCGCGATGTAGTCCGGCACCTGCCAATCGAGCTGTTCCATGATCTCGAGGCCGACCGTCTTCTTTCCCTCGGAAAGGTAGGGATTGATCGCCGCGTTGCGGTTGTACCAGCCCCACTTGTCGATGGCCTGCTTCGAGAGCTCGAAGGTGTCCTCGTAAGAGCCCTGCACGGAGATCACTGTCGCGCCGAAGGTCATGAGCTGTGCGACCTTGCCCTTCGGCGCGCGGGACGGCACAAAGATGTAAGTCGAAAATCCCGCGGCAGCCGCGTTGCCCGCAAGGGAAGAAGCCGCATTGCCGGTCGAGGAGCAGGCAATCACCTGCGCCCCGGCCTCCCCTGCCTTGGCGACCGCCATCGAGGAAGCGCGATCCTTCAGCGACGCGGTCGGGTTGAGGCCATCGTCCTTCACATAGAGTTTCGCGATGCCGAGCTGCTCCGCCAGCCGCGGCTCCTCATAGAGCGGCGACCAGCCGACTCTGAGCGGCGGCGCGGGCGTCTCCTCCTCCACGGGGAGCAGCTCGCGGTAGCGCCACATGGAGCGCTCCTCACGCTTCGAGAGCTTCTCCTTCGTCAGATTTTCTTTGATATAATCGTAGTCATACACGATGTCGAGGATGCCGCCGCAAGAGCAGTTCGTCAGGTTCGGAACCGCCTCGTAGGTCTTGCCGCAGCGGACACACTTTCCATATTTTACATTTTTCATCTCTTCTATCCCCTTTTCATCAGCGCTCCTCGCGGAAATACGAGGTGCCCAGACTCGCCGGCGGCTGATTCTCCGGCTTGTTGCGGCGGCTGGTGAAGACCAGCACGATGATCGTCACGAGATACGGGAACATCTTGAAGACCTCCTGCATCGCGCGCGACAGACCCGGCACGTAAATGTAGAGGATGTACAGCGCGCCGAACAGGATCGACCCCCAGATCGCGCTGCGCGCGTTCCAGAGCGCCATGATGACGAGCGCGATCGCGAGCCAGCCGCGGTCTCCGAAGCCGTTTTCAATCCACGTACCGCCGAGGTAATCCATGACATAATAGAGGCCGCCGAGCCCCGCGATCGCTGCGCCGATGATCGTCGCCGAATACTTGTAGCGCGTCACATTGATACCCGCGGCATCCGCGGTCGCCGGGCTCTCTCCGACTGCCCGCAGATTGAGGCCCTTACGCGTCTTCGTCAGAAACCAGGTAATGACAAAGGCAAGCACGATGGAAAGATAGGTTAGGAATCCATAGGAAAACAGCAGCGGGCCAATGACCGGAATTTCCGACAGCACCGGAATCGTCGTGCTAAAAGCTGTTCCTGTCGTCTTCACGGAAATCTGTCCGACGCCGCCGGCCAGCTTCGAGAGCGAGCCGCCGAAGAAATTGCCAAAACCGGTACCGAAGGTCGTGAGCGCGAGGCCAACCACGTTCTGGTTCGCCCTCAGGGTGATCGTGAGGAAAGCGTATATCAGGCCGCCCAGTGCGGAGACGATCAGCGCCGTCGCAAAGGCGATCAGAAGGCCCACGAGCCCGTTCGGATTCTCCACGGAATTTTCATAGAAGAATGCTCCCATCAGGCCGGACACGCCGCCCATATACATAATGCCCGGAATTCCCAGATTCAGATTGCCCGACTTCTCAATCAGAATCTCACCGGTGGCTCCGTACAGAATCGCGACGCCCTGGCCGATCGCCTTCTGGATAAAGGTTAAAATCAGATTCATACGTTTGCCTCCTTCTGTTTTTTGCGGAATTCCAATTCATAGTTGATAAAGAACTCGCAGCCGATCAGGAAGAACAGGATGATACCCGTGATGATGTCGGAGGCATTCTTGTTCAGTCCGAACTGCGTCGCGATCTGGATCGCACCCTGCTGCATGAAGACGAGCAGGCCCGAGATCAGCACCATAAAGAAGGGATTGAACTTCGCCATCCAGGCCACGATAATCGCCGTAAACCCGCGTCCGTTCGCCGTGCTCGTCGAGATCGTGTGACCCGCGCCGCAGACGATTACCATGCCCGCCAGGCCGCAGATTGCACCGGAGATCATCATCGTACGTTTGATCACACGCTTCACATTGATACCTGCATAACGGGCTGTATTCTGGCTCTCGCCGACAACGGCGATCTCATAGCCCTGCTTGCTGTAGGCCATGTAAAAATACATCAGCACCGTAAAGATTAGTACGATGATCACGTTCAGTATGTAGGAGTTTCCGGCGATAGACGGGAACCAGCCCTTCTGCGAAGCCGAGTTGATGATACCGACCGTATTGGAACCGGCGGGATTCTCCCAGAAGACGATGCAGAAGGTCACAATCTGCATCGCGACATAGTTCATCATCAACGTAAACAGGGTCTCATTCGTATTATAACGCGCCTTGAAGAAAGCCGGAATATAACCCCAGATGAGACCTGCCAGCATACTGGCGACAAAAATGACGATAAGCAGGACGAAGTTCGGAAGAAGATCACCGCAGTAGATCATCAGCGCCGCACTCGCGAGACCGCCCATCAACACCTGTCCCTCCGCTCCGATATTCCAGAAACGCATCTTGAAGGCAGGCGCGAGGCCGACCGCAATCAACAGCAGCACGACCGTCTCACGGATCGTCACCCAAGCCCGTCTGGTCGTACCGACTGCCCCGTCAACGATACCGGCATAGACCTGCAGCGGATTCTGCTGCGTCACAATCACGATAAAGACGGCACAGACAATAAGCGAGAGGAGGACAGCCACCAGACGGACCAGAACCGCCAGCTTCAGGGAGACCGTGCTCCGTTTTTTCATTCGTACAAAGGGTTCTTTATGGTTCATCTGCCGCTTCCTCCTTTCCGATTGTGCCGGTCATCATCAGTCCAAGCTGCTCCTTGGTCGCGGTTCTCGCGTCCACCGTTCCTGCTACCTTTCCACCCTGCAGCACCAGAATGCGGTCACATAGCTCCAGCAGTACATCCAGATCCTCCCCGACACAGATGACCGCCGCGCCGTTCTCTTTCTGTTTATTCAGGAGATTGTAGATCGTGTAGGAGGAATTGATATCGAGTCCCCGCACCGGGTAGGCTACCATGAGCACCGTCGGGTTCGAGGAAATCTCCCGTCCGACCAGCACCTTCTGCACGTTGCCGCCCGAGAGACGGCGCACCGGCGTCGTGACGCCCGGCGTGACGACCTCGAGCTCTTCGATGATCGTCTTTGCGAGCTGCTCGGGCGTCTTCCGGTCTGTGATAAATCCTTTCCCATTCCGGTAACTCCGCAGCATCATATTGTTTGTGATATCCATCGAGCCGACAAGGCCCATGCCGAGCCGGTCCTCCGGGACAAAGGAAAGGCGCACGCCCAGATTTCGGATCTCGGTAACGCTTAAGGCATGGAGCGCCTGCGGCTCGCCGCCCGGCGGATAATACCAGATCTCGCCTTCCTCCATATGCTGCAGCCCTGCGATCGACTCTAAAAGCTCCTTCTGGCCGCTGCCGGAGATACCGGCGACGCCGAGGATCTCGCCGCTGCGCGCGGCGAAGGACGCTTTGTTCAGCGTGACTGTACCCTCCTTGTTCCTGCAGCTGACACCCTTCATCTCCAGACGGAGCTCCGAATTCACCGGCTCGGAACGGTCGATATTCAGGCTCACCTTCTCACCGACCATCATCTCGGTCAGAGAGGGGATCGTGGCCTCAGCAGTCTGCACCGTACCTATGTATTTTCCTTTGCGCAGTACAGCTACGCGGTCCGAGATCTCCATGACCTCGTTTAGTTTATGTGTAATGATGATGATGGATTTCCCGTCATCTCTCATATTTTTCAATACCTGAAACAGCCGCTCCGTCTCCTGCGGCGTCAATACGGCGGTCGGCTCATCCAGGATCAGGATCTCCGCGCCGCGGTAGAGTACCTTGACGATCTCGACCGTCTGCTTCTGCGAGACCGACATATCATATATTTTTTTTGCGGGATTCATGTCAAAGCCGTAACGGTCGACCAGCCGCTGAATATCGGCCTCGATGCGGCCCATGTTCTGCCCCTTTTCCGTCGGCAGCCCCAGCACAATATTCTCCGCTGCCGTAAAGATCGGGACAAGCTTGAAATGCTGGTGGATCATGCCGATACCAAGGTCAAAAGAATCCTTCGGCGAACGGATGGTCACCTCCCGCCCATTTACAAAGATATGACCCTCGTCCGGAAAATAGATACCGGAAATCATGTTCATCAGCGTCGTCTTGCCGCTGCCGTTCTCACCCAGAATGGCGAGAATTTCCCCCTTCATCAGACTTAAGTTCACGCTGTCGTTTGCTACAACCTCTCCGAACCTTTTGGTCACATGTTTCAGCTCAATCGCGTAGTTCGTTCCCACAGGCAGTACCTCCTATAAAGAGAGGCAGCGGAACCGCCCTCACAGCAGCTCTGCTTCCCCATACTTACTTTACTGCTTTTTACTTCTCGGTAATTCCGTCGATGATGTACTCGAACGACGGAGCAGACGCGAGCTCGGACTCATGATAATATCCGTCGTAAATATACTCGCCGTCTTCCTCAAGCGTCTCGCCGTCCACGGTGAAGGTGGAGATATCGAACACATGCAGGCTGCCGTCCGCAATCGCCGCTTCCGCCTCGTCAACCGCTTCCTGCGTGCCCTCGGTGACGATGTCCTCGTTGAGGTCGGTGATCAGCACCGCGCCGGACGAATAGCCTTCCGCCCAGTCGGTCACGATCGACTCGCCGTTCAGCACACAGCTGATCGCGTACTCATAGTAGACCTCCCAGTTGTTCGTGGAAGAGGTCAGGGCTACGCTCGGAGCCACGGAGGTCATGTCGATGTTATAACCGACACAGTACACACCGGCGTCCTCGCAGGCACTCGGAGCGCCCGTCGTATCCGCGTGCTGCCCGATCATGATGCAGCCGTCCGCGATCAGCGCCTGCGCCGTCTCGTTCTCCAGGGAGATGTCAGCCCAGCTGTTCGTGTACTTCACTTCCATGGTCACGGAATCGACAACGCTCTTCGCTCCCAGATAGAAGGCCGTAAATCCGGAGATAACCTCCGCGTACGGATAAGCGCCGACATAGCCGATCTTCGCCTCATCCTCGGTGATCTCGCCGTTGTCGATCATCTCCTGGATCTTCATACCGGCAACGATACCGGACACGTAGCGCGCCTCGTAGATATTGTCGAAGTAGTTATGTACGTTGTCCAGTCCGTAGCTCGCAGCCTGGTAGCCGGTCGCATGACAGAACTCGATGTCCGGATACTCGCTCGCAGCCTGGAACAGATAATCCTCATGGCCGAAGCTCGTCGCGAAGATGATATCGCAGCCCTGCTCCGCCAGATCCACCGCCGCGTCATAGCAGGACTCATCCTCCGGGATGTTTGTCTTCTCGATGATCTGGTCGGAAGAGATGCCGAGCGCCTCGGCAGCCGCCGCCACGCCGTTGATATGGGACGCGGAATAGCCCTCGTTCTCATCGCCGACATAGATCACGCCAATCGTGATATCCGATGCTGCAGAAGATGTGGCAGCATCATCGCTCTCCGTCTCCTCCGCGGCTTCCGCCTCCTCCGTGTCATCGGATGTCTCCTCTGTAGTCGTATCGGACGAGCTGTCGCTCGAACTCGAGCTGCCGCAGGCGGCCAGAGACGCCGTCATGGCCACACAGAGAAGAACTGCCAACAGTTTCTTTTTCATAGTACGTTCCTCCTTTTCTTTTATTCTGCCACAGGTTCCTGTCTAAGAGAAAAGGCACTTTTTCCGTGAAGAAAACAAGCGCCTTTGTCTGCCATAACATAATCTCCTTTATTACAGGGCCCGGTGGGCTATAAAAAATTTACACCTGAATTATAGCAGACATTCAAAATGATAGCAAGAAAAAAATCAGGGCTGCGGCCCTATGCGAGATAGTGGTCACAGCGCTCCTGCGCCGCCCGCGCCGTCGCCTCCTCGTCGATGCCGACGAGCCTTCCGTCCCTGACGGTGACCCTTCCGTTTACGATCGTGCAGTCCACCGGCCCGCGCACGCCCACCGTGGCCAGCACAGAACCCGCGTCATAACAGGAACCGACCAGTTCCAGGCGGCGCTCATTGATCAGGAACAAATCCGCGCACTTGCCGACTTCCAGCGATCCGATATCGTCTCTCCCCAGCAATCTGGCGCTTCCTCTGGTCGCGATTTTCAGGATGTCATATCCGGAAGGCGCCTCTTTGCTGGAATTCAGGCGGTGAAGCAGATAGGCGATCCGCATCTCCTCCATCAGGCTGGAACCGTCATTGGACGCCGAGCCGTCGACACCCAGCCCGACCGGCACGCCCAGCGCGAGCATCTCCGGGATCCGCGCGATGCCGCTCGCCAGCTTCATGTTGGAAACCGGACAGTGACAGACTCCGGTACCGGTCTGCGCCAGAAGCTTCAGCTCCTCGTCATTAAAATGAATTCCGTGCGCATACCAGACATCGTCGCCCACCCAGCCGAGCGTCTCCATGAAAGCCAGCGGCCGCATGCCTTCGCGCGCAAGCATGTAATTTTCTTCATCCTTCGTCTCGCAGAGGTGCGTGTGAAGCCGTACGCCGTACTGCCTCGCCAGCCGCGCGCTCTCCCGCAGAAGATCCGCGGAAACCGAAAACGGCGAGCAGGGCGCCAGGGCGATCTGATGCATGGAGCCGAAGGAAGCGTCATGGTACGCCTCGATCAGCTTCACCGAATCCTTCATGATCTCGTCGACGGTCTGCACAACGCTGTCGGGCGGCAGGCCACCGTCCTTAACACTCAGATCCATGCTGCCGCGGGAACACTGCATGCGAATGCCCAGTTCTTTTGCCGCCTCAAGCTGCGCGCCGATCAGATCCCCCGAATCCGCCGGAAACACGTAGTGATGGTCAAAGCAGGTCGTGCAGCCATGCTTCATCAGCTCGCCCATCCCGGTCAGGGAGGAAAGGCGCACCACTTCCGTATCGAGATTTTTCCAGATCTCATAGAGCGCCTTCAGCCAGTCGAACAGCTCCAGGTTCTGTACCTGCGGCAGATTGCGCGAGAACTGCTGGTACAGATGGTGATGCGTGTTGATGAGCCCCGGATAGCAGAGCATGTGGGAGGCGTCGATCACCTCGTCCACCCGGATGTCGGGAAAGCGGCCTATCGCCTTTATGACCTTATCCTCAATACAGATATCCACATCCTTCAGGATCCGGTTCTCGTCGTCGCAGGTGACAAGCTGTGCAACGTTCCTAATCAGTAATGTTTTCATTCAGGAAGACCTCCCGGCAAGTCTCTTTTTCATCGTCTTCTCTACCGCGTTCAGAATATTTTCATAGCCCGTGCAGCGGCACAGATGACCGCTCAGCAGCTTGCGCAGCTCGTCGCGGCTGTACTCCTTCCCGCTCTCGAGGATCTCGACCGCACTCATGATAAAGCCCGGCGTACAGAAGCCACACTGCACGGCGGTCTCGTCGATAAAGGCCTGCTGAATATCGGAAAGTTCTCCGTCCGGTCCCATCAGGCTCTCGAGCGTGCGGATATTCTTCCCCTCCGCCCAGACGGCCAGGTAGATGCAGGAATTGTAGCACTCGCCGTCGATGATCACATTGCAGGCGCCGCACTCGCCGACCTCGCAGCCCTTCTTGACACTCGTCAGATGATAGTCGTTCCGCAGCATATCGGTCAGCGAGGCACGGACGTCGACCATCGTCTCCCGCTTCACCCCGTTGATCGTGCATGTCACCAGCTTATACTGTCTCTCAGCCATGGATCTCACCTCCCGCCAGACGGATGGATTCGCGGAGCGCGCGCCCCGCCAGCACCTGGGAAATATGTTCGCGGAAGGCCCTGCTCGCCCTCCAGCTGTCCCTGGGGTTAATATCCTCCAGCACCAATTTTGAGAAGATGTCGATCGTCTCCTCCGTCAATGCCTTCCCGCGGGCGTACTCCTCCGCGTGCGGCGCGCGCATCGGAACCGGTCCCGCGACGCCGTAGGCAATCCGTACATCCTCGATATGTTCCCTGTCCTCCGTAAGCTTCACATTCACGGAGCATCCGAGCGTCGCGATGTCCATCGCGTTCCGCATCGCGTACTTGATATAATGCCCGTGATAGCCCTCATAGGCCGCCCTCGGAATCAGGATCGCGGTCTCGATCTCCGCAGGACGAAGATCCACCTTCCCGGCACGGATATAGAAATCTTTGATCGGCGTGCGGCGCACGCCCTCCGGCCCGGTGAGCTCGACAATCGCGTCCCAGGCATGCAGCGTCGACGCGGAATCCGCGCTCGTCACGCCGTTGCAGGTATTTCCGCCGATTGTCCCGATATTGCGGATCTGCGGCCCGCCGACCATATCGACCGCCTCGCCGAGCACATTGATATACTTCTGGATGATCGGATCCTTCGTAATATGGGAGAAGCTCGTGAGCGAACCGATGCGGATCGTCCCGTCCTCCTCCATCGCAACGCCCCGGAGCGCGTCGATCATGTAAATGCTGACAAGCTCCGCCCCGGCGCGCCGTCCCTCGCGCATCTGCACGAGCACGTCACTGCCCCCGGCGATGATCTGCGCCTGCGGATGCTCCTGTAAAAGCCGTATCGCATCGGAGACGCTCTCCGCCTCGTAGAGTGCTTTCATATCATACATCGCGTTCTATCTCCTTCCCTTTCAGGCTGGCATATGCTCCGAACTGGATTCTGACATCCGCCGCCGTCATACAAGTCCTTCCTCGCGGAATCTTCGGAACAGATTGTGCGGGTTCAGTGGCAGCTCATTGACTGCCACACCGGTCGCCTGCAGGATCGCGTTGCGAATCGCCGGGGCGACGGAACAGACCGGAGGCTCGCCGAGCGCCTTCGTCCCGTATACGCTGGTCGGCTCATAGTTCTCCACAAACTCGGCCTCGAGATGCGGATGGTCCATGAAGGTCGAGAGCTTATAATCGAGCAGGTTGTTGTTGAGCGGCCTGCCGGTCTTCTCATCGAAGAGCAGCTGCTCTGAAAGGCCGTAACCGATGCCCATACTCATGCCGCCGTGCACCTGTGCCTCGGCGAGCGCGGGGTTGATCAGATGACCACAGTCGTGAACATTGATCACATTCAACAGCGTCGCGCGGCAGGCCGGGATATCGACCTCCACCTCCGCGATCGTGCAGCCGAAGGAGTAGGCGTTGCTCTTGATCTGATAGGTGCTCTCCGCCGTCAGGTGCTCGCTGTGCGAAAGGCTGTAGAGCGCCTCCATCGCAAGATCCTCAAGCGACATCTGCACCTGACAGTCCGTCTTCCGCACGATCATACCGTCCACAATGTCAAGGATGTCAACCGGCATGCGCGTCAGCTCATGCGCGTAATCCAGAATCTTTTTCTTCAATAATAAAGCTGTCTGGTGGATGGAGAAGCCCGCCACATAGGTCTGCCGGGAGGCGTAAGCGCCGGTGCCGAAGGGCGTCACGTCCGTATCCTGGCAGGAGACGACATGCACATTCTCCAGCGGAATGCCCAGCGTCTCCGCCGTCATCTGCGTGAAGGTCGTATCCGCGCCCTGCCCAATCTCTGTCTCACCGACCTGTACCTGCACGGAACCGTCCTGATTGAGCACAATCCGGCAGGAGGAGGACTCGAGCGAAATCGGCCAGACCGCCGTATTGTACCAGAAGGCCGCGAGCCCGATCCCTCTGCGGACCGGCCCGTCCTGCTGCGCGTACTCCGCGTATTTTCGATCATAATCCATGTAGGCGCGCGCCTTGTCGATGCACTGGTTGTAGGAATCATCATACAGCACATTCTTTGAGAAAGCGTCCGTATAGCCGACCGGCATCAGGTTCTTCTGCCGGAACGCAAGCGGGCTCATGCCGATCGCCTTCGCCACATCGTCTGTATGGCTTTCAAAGAGGAACATCGCCTGCGGAATGCCGTAGCCGCGCATGGCTCCCGCCGCGGGACGGTTTGTAAACACCGTATAAGAATCCGCGTCCACGTTCGGGCAGGGATACATCTGCGGGAACGCGCCCATGCCCTTTGCCGCAATGCTGTGACCGTGGGAAGCGTAAGCGCCCTGATTGGAGAACATCTCCAGCTTGCGCGCCGCAAAACTTCCGTCCGGGCGCACCCAGGAGATGATGTGGCCGCGAATCGCGTGGCGCACGCGATTGCAGACAAAGGTCTCCTCACGCGTGCAGTCGAGCTTCACACGCCTGCCGCCGACCAGCGTACAGAGCCAGGCGCAGAGCGGCTCGTAGAGCACGTCCTGTTTATTTCCGAAGCCGCCGCCAATATACGGCTTGATCACACGCACTTTCCCCCACGGAATGCCGAGCGCCTGCCCGACCACGCGCCGCACGATGTGCGGAATCTGTGTGGAGGCCGTGACAACGATTCTGCCCTTATCCATCTCCGCGTAACAGATGAAATTCTCGATATGACAGTGCTGGACGGTCGGCGTATCATACCAACCTTCCACCTTAATAAGGCCAGGTTCTTTGATCGCCTCCTCATAATTGCCGTTCCGGATACTTGTATGTTTTAAAATATTGTTCGGGAATTCCTCATGCAGCTGCGGCGCGCCGTCCTCCATCGCCTTCTGTACATCGAGCACAAAGGGATACTCCTCGTACTCCACGTGAATCGCACGCAGTGCCTGCGCCGCCGCGACCTCGTCCTCCGCGACGACCGCCGCCACGTCGTCCCCATAGAGACGCACATGCTCGTTCAGCATCAGCCGGTCAGCTACGTCCTGATGCGCCGGATCCGTCGACCAGGGATGCCCCGCCGTCGGAAAATAATTTTTCGGCACGTCAAAGCAGGTCACTACCTTGACGACACCCGGGATCTTCTCCGCCTCCGAGCAGTCGACCGACACCACGCGTCCGTGCGCAATCGTCGAGTGCAGCACTCTGGCCACCAGCGATTTCCCGCAGAGGTCGTCGGTGTACTTTGTAATCCCGCATACCTTGTCATGGGCATCCACCCTCTTTACGCTCTTACCGAGTACGCTGCTTTTTTCCTCCATAAAGCCGCCTCCCTTTCGTCAGCAGAAGAGCTCCTCTCCCGCCACATATTTTGCCTTGATATCCTGTTCCTGATGAAAATAGAGGAACCGCTCCAGCCGGTCGGAAATACTGTATTCACACGGATCCGAGTGCCGACTGTCGTCGAGCACGACTGCATCGAACTCATAGCCCGGCTCAAAGCTGCCGACCTTGCCAAAGAAAGCTCCGCCGCCCTTCGTGCCGAGATAGAAGACCTCCGCGGCGCTTAAGGGGCTCAGGCTGTCGTCCACGAGCCGCCAGCGGAGCTTCGACGCCTGAATCGCGTGCATCATCGACGTAAAAATACTCAAGACTGTGCCGCCCGCCACATCGCTTCCCATCCCGACGTGCAGCCCCTCATCGAGATAACGCCGCACCGGCGCGATCCCGGAGCAGACATTCATATTGGACTCCGGGCAGTGGGCAATAAAGACGCCGTTCTCCTTCATGCGCCGGATCTCCCGCTCATCGGAGTGGACACAGTGCGCCATAATAGTCGGGCAGTCCGCGCCGAACAGGCCGAAGCGGTCATAGGCGTCGCCGTAAAACTCCGCTTCCGGACAAAGCTCCTTCACCAGTTCGATCTCGCTCAAATTTTCCGAGAGATGGGACTGCAGCGGCAGCCCATAGCGCATCTGAATTTTCTTCAGATTTTCCATCAGCTCATCCGTGCAGCTCGGCGTGAAGCGCGGCGTCAGAATCGGCTTTGTATTGCGGTAACGCTTCCGGCAGTCCTTCACCCATTCAACGGTGTCCTGAGCGGAGGCTTCCGCGCTCTCCTCACACAGATAATCCGGCGCGTTGCGGTCCATATTGACCTTGCCGACCATCGTGCGCAGTCCGGACTCTTCCAGAAGATCCATCAGAACCTCCGTCGCCGGGACATGCAGAGTCCCGAAAATGCAGGCTCTGGTCGTCGCGCCCCTTCGCAGGTCATTCACAAAAGCCGGATACCGCTTCCGCGCGTAGTCCACATCGGCGTACTTCGACTCTTCCGGGAAAGTATAGCGGTTCAGCCAGTCCAGCAGCTCGAGATCCATGTGCGTCCCGCGGAAGGAATACTGCGGCGCGTGCACATGCAGGTCGACAAGCCCCGGAATGATCATCCGGCGGCCGAAGTCCCGCACCGGAATATTCGCGAAGCGCTCCGGCAGGCTCTCGTAGACACCCTCCACAAAGCCGTTCTCACAGACCAAATATCCCCGCTCCAGAGTCGTGAGCTCCCCGCAGACCTCGCTGTAACAGATATCTCCTTTTAACGCAAACATTGATGGATTCATAACAATCTCCGTTCTAAAATTTTTGACAGCTTTATCATACACTTTTCGCTGCCGCTGTAAATAAAAATTTTCTGATTATCATATTACTTCATTGGCCGTTTCTTTCTTTCATATGGCGTATTCTCAAGCGGAAGCTTCGTCTGAAACTCTCCGTTCAGCCTCTCATAGGCACCCGCAATCGCCGGAGCCGTCGGGATCGAGGTGATCTCCCCGATGCCGATTGCGCCGTAGGCCTTATCGATGCCCGACTTCTCGACGATAACCGTGCGGATCGGCGGCACCTTATCCGCCTTCCACAGGCCCAGCGTCCCGTATTTAGACTTTGGCTCGCCGCCCTCCAGAACATACTGTTCCGTCAGCGCGTAGCCCATGCCCATCACGACGCCGCCCTCAATCTGCCCTTCTACGCTCTTCGGGTTGACCGCCTTTCCAACGTCGTGGGCAGCCACCATCTCCTTGATCGTGCCGTCCTCATTGAGGACGCACATCTGCGTGGCATAACCGTAGGCCACATGGGACACCGGATAGGGAACGTCCGCTCCCATCGGGTCGGTTTTCGCGAGGTATTCCCCGTAATATTCTTGTCCCTCCAGCTCCTGCAAGGAGTGCTCCTTCAGCGCCTCCTTCAAAAGCTCCGCCGCCCTTCTCGCCGCCTCGCCGGTGATCAGTGTTTGTCTGGAACCTGAGGTCGTGCCGGCGTCCGGCGCGCGTGAGGTATTAGGACGGAAATAGACAAGCTCCTCGAGCTTAAGCCCCGCAGTCTGCGAGATGATCTGCGTCAGCACCGTGCCGAGCCCCTGTCCGATGCAGGACGCCCCCGCGTGGATCTGCGCCTTTCCATCTTTAATAAGAATCCGGCAGCGCCCAAAGTCCGGCAGGCCGACGCCGACGCCCGCGTTCTTCATTGCACAGGCGATGCCGACATAGGGTTCTCTGTCATAGATCTCCTTCACCGCCTCCAGCGTCTCCGCGACGCCGGTCGACGAATCCGCGATCTGCCCGTTCGGAAGCACCTGCCCGGGACGAATCGCATTGCGGTAGCGAATCTCCCAGGGGGAGATGCCGACGAGCTTCGCGAGCTGATTCAGGTTCATCTCTGATGCGAAGCAGGTCTGCGTCACACCGAAGCCGCGGAACGCACCCGCGGGCGGATTATTCGTGTAGACGGCTTTGCCGTCGATATCGATCACCTGAAAATTGTAGGGACCTGCCGCATGGGTACAGGCTCTCTGCAGCACCGGCCCGCCGAGCGAGGCGTAAGCGCCGGTGTCCGAGACGACAACCGCCTTCATCGCGGTGAGATGCCCCTCCTCATCACAGGCGGAGGTGACGTCCATCCACATCGCGTGGCGCTTCGGGTGAATCAGGATGCTCTCCTTCCGCGTCAGCTTCACCTTCACAATGCGTTTCGTAAGGTAAGCGATCAGCGCCGCGTGATGCTGCACCGTCACGTCCTCCTTACCGCCGAAGCCGCCGCCGACCAGCTTGTTCTCGACGATCACCTTCTCCGGCAGAAGTCCCAGCATCAGGTAGCATTCGTGCTGCGTGTCATAGATGCCCTGATCGCTCGAATAGATGAATACCCCATCGCCGAAGGGCATCGCGACCGCCGCCTCCGGTTCGAGGAAGGCGTGCTCCGTCCACGGGGTCTCGTAGTGATTGGTCACCTTATATTTCGACTGCGCGATCACTGCGTCCGCGTCTCCGCGGACCAGATGCTCATGCGCCAGAATGTTTCCCTTCGCGTGCACCCGCGGCGCGTCCTCCTTCATCGCCTCGAAGGGGTCGAGCACCGGCGGAAGCTCCTCATACTCCACCTCGACGAGAGCTTTCGCCTGTTCGAGAATCTCCGGCGTCTCCGCCGCCACGAGGCAGATCGCGTCGCCCAGATAGTGCGTCTCCTTCCCGACCGGAATCATCGTATCCCAGTCCTGCACGAGGTGGCCAACCTTCACACTGCCCGGGATATCCGCCGCCGTGAAAACACCGACCACGCCCGGCAGGGCCTTCGCCGCCTCTGTGTGGATCGCGAGCACCCGCGCCCGCGGATAGCGGGAACGCACCGCGCTGCCGTAGATCATTCCGTCAAGATAGAGATCGTCCACATACTCCCCGGTGCCAAGCGCCTTTTCCCGCGCATCGATCCGCTGCATCGCCTGACCAACCGATACAACGCCCTCCTCGTCCACAGCGGGGAGATTCTCCCGAAACATCTTCGCGCTCAGCAGAATCGCCTCGATAATCTTCTTATATCCGGTACAGCGGCAGATATTATTCTTGATCGCCGCCGCCACTTCAAGTCTGGTCGGATCGAGATTCACGTCGAGCAGCGCCTTCCCTGAAAGCACCATGCCCGGAATGCAGAAGCCGCACTGCACCGCGCCGACCTTGCCAAAGGCGTAGCCGTAAACTTCTTTCTCGCGCTCCGTCAGTCCCTCCAGCGTGACGATCTTCTTCCCCTCCAGCTTCGAGAGCGTCGGGATGCAGGCGCGCGTAGCCTTCCCGTCGATCAGCACTGTACAGGTTCCGCAGGCGCCCTCACTGCAGCCGTCCTTGGTCGCCGTCAGGTGGAGATCGTCCCGAAGGTAACGCAGGAGCTTCTTATCCTGCTCTGTCGTATATTCTTTCCCGTTAATATGCAGTGTGTACATGATTGTACACCTCCTGATCCATGCTTCCTTTCAACTCTTCGCCAAATGTTCCTGAACAACCTTTTCTTTGAAAGTGTCATCTCAGGCATTGACTGTGCGCACCGCTCCAAAAGCATTCCTGTCAATGTTTTATGTATATACCCGCATTGGCTTTCAGGACCTTCCCGTCCTCCGCTGCCAGTTCACCCCGCAGGAACACCTTCTCCGCCATTCCTTTGATCTGCGTACCCTCAAGCGGGCAGTATTCCGCCGCGGACTGCTGGTTATGGGCGCTGAGCGTCCACTCCTCCTGAGGGTTCCAGACGACGATGTCCGCGTCGCTCCCCGGCGCGATCACGCCTTTCCGCGGGTAGAGATGATACTGCTTCGCCGGATTCTCCGAGAGATAACGGCACATCTGTTCCGCGCTTAGACGCCCTGCGCTCACGCCGTACTGCCAGATCAACATGGGGCGCTCCTGCGCGCCCGGCATACCGCAGGGCGTCTTCGAGAAATCTTTCTCTCCTGCCAGCTTCTGCTTCGGCGTAAAGCTGCAGTGGTCAGTCGCAATGGTCTGCAGCTGGTCGTCCGATAGCGCCTGCCAGAGCACCTCCTGGTCGGCCGCCTTCCGCAGCGGCGGCGCGATCATATAGAGCCTGCCCCTGCCGTCCGGCAGCGCATAGCGGCTGTCATCCATGACGAGATACTGCGGGCAGGTCTCGACGTAGACCGTCTGTCCCTCCGTTCTGGCTCGCTCAATCTCTCGGTATCCCGCCGCCGTACTCAGATGCACGACGATCACCGGCGTGTCGACGCACTTCGCGATCTTCAGGAGACGGGCGACCGCCTCGGCCTCCGCCTCAGCCGGTCTGGTCCAGGGATAATCGCCCACATCCAGCCGATTTCCCTTTTCCTGCAGCACCTCTGCAAGCCGTGCCTGAATGATTCCGTGGTTTTCACAGTGTACGCCGACCAGACCGCCCAGCTCCTTCACGCGCGTCAGAATCTCGTAGAGCGTCTGGTCGTCCACGCGGTTGTCGTAGGTGAGATAGGCCTTGAAGGAGGATATCCCGCCTTTCACGATCTCCTCCATCTCCCGGCTGACCGCCTCGTTCCACTCGCCGATCGCCATGTGGAAAGCATAGTCGCAGGAGGACTGGCCGTCCGCCTTGGCATGCCAGTGCGCGAGCGCCTCTGAGAGCGTCTCGCCGCGCTCCTGCGTCGCAAAATCGATGATGCAGGTCGTCCCGCCGACAAGCTCTGCTTTCGTACCGGTATCAAATTTATCCGCCGTGATCGTGCCGGAGACCTCGAGCGCCATATGCGTGTGCGCATCGATGAAACCGGGGAAGAGCAGGCGTCCCGTGACATCTGTCACCTCGGCGTCCGCGGCTTCCAGTTCTTCTCCCACCGCGAGGATCTTCTCTCCATCAATCAGAACGTCCAGTTTTTTTTGACCCTCGCCGCTGACGACCGTTCCGCCCTTGAGTAATTGTTTCATGCCTTTTCCTTCCTCCTGTTGCCAGAACCTGTTCCCTGCTTCATGCGGTTCAGAAACAGTCACTCCTTTACCGATTCTTCTGAATATCTCAAGCCCACAGCCTTCCGCGTGCTTTCTGAATCTCTGCACCCTGACAAATCTGCAGGACGGCATATTGTTTTTCAGATAAGATACGCATAATCGCTGCATACCACTTCAATCAGCGCGCGCATTCCTTCCGCGGGCTCCTGCCCGGAGGCGCCCTTCTTCCAGACATACTCGCTACCGAAGAGCCGTACCCGGCAGCTGAGCGGCTGAAGGTTCAGCACCGCGAAACCATCGTTTTTACTCTCCTTCATATCCTGCTCGCAGGCGAAAAGTGTGAACTTATCAAGATAGGGCGCGCTCGCGTAGGGGCAGAAGCTCTTACAGTTCCCACACTCATTACAGAGATAGTCCACATGGATGATCTGCGCCATATCGAAGCCCGGCACCTTCACCGAAACATTCGCGCGGTTCGGGCAGACATCGACACAGTTCTCGCAGACCGTCCGGCAGCTTAAGCACCTTGCGGAATCCGGCAGTTCTCCCGGCTCCGCGAGGACGCCCTTCTTCGCGCGGATGCTCTCCAGCGTCGCGTTCACCGCGCAGTCTCTGGAAATATCCGCGCCAACAATCGCCTCCGCGGCCTGCTTCGCCTGCGCCATCGCCTTCACGACAATCGACGGACCATAGAGGCCGTCGCCGACCACGTAGACACCCGGAACGCCCGTCTCAAGCTTCTCATTCACGCGCGCACGACCTCTGCTGTCCACAGCGATGCCATTCTCCTCGTAGAAGCCGGTCGGCACCTTTTCGCCGACCGCTGCGATCACGGTATCCGCGGGGATCTCCACCACTTCCTCGGTCTCGACCACTCCTGCCCTGCCGGACGCGTCCGCTTCCCCGAGAGCCGTCACATGGCAGATCAGCTTTCCGTCCTCCATCCGAACCGGGGCAAGCAGCTCCTTAAACTCCACGCCGTCCTCCAGCGCGAGGAGGAGCTCATGCTCATCCGCCGGCATGTATCTTTTCGTTCTCCGATATACAAGGTAGACGTGCTCGACGCCGGAGCAGCGCTTCGCGGCGCGCGCCGTATCCATCGCGGTATTTCCGCCGCCGATGACGACGACCTGCTTCCCAAGGTCAACCTGCCCCTTCTTTGCATTGAATTCTTCAAGGAAGTCGAGCGCGTTCACCGCCGTCTTTCCCTCCAGCGTCAGGCTGCTGCGCTGGTAAGCGCCGACGGCGAGTACGACCGCGTCAAAGCCCTGCTCTTTCAGCTCCCCGACTGATTTTATTTCCGTATTATAGAAAATATGTACGCCAAGCTTCGTGAGGAACGAAGCATCCTTTGCAATCACGCTGTCGTCGATCCGGAAATCCGGAATGATCGCGCTCACGACGCCGCCGAGGCGATCGCTCTTCTCATAGAGCGTCACCTCCGCACCCGCCTTCGCAAGATAGTAGGCCGCCGCCATACCGGCCGGACCGCCGCCGACAACCGCGGCCTTCACGCCGCAGCTTCCGGACGCCTTAAGCTCCGCCAGAGCCTTCTCATACGCGTTCTGCGCGCAGACGAGCTTCGTATCCCGGATCTGCACCGGCGTCTCGTAGAAATTCCTCGTGCAATGGCTCATGCAGGGATGGGAACAGATCGTCCCGGTGATGAAGGGCAGCGCGTTGCGCTCCAGAATGACCCGCATGGCCTCCTCGTATTTTCCTTCTCCGGCGAGCAGCATGTAGGTCGCCACGTCCTGGTGGATCGGACATCCTTCCTCACAGGGAGCCATATAACAGTTCAGGATCGGCACGCTCTCCTCACTCTTGCGGCTTCCCGGCAGCTTCGCGGGCTTGACATGATGACGATCGGTCCGCGCATTCTGCGCGGTCTCCTTCAGCGCCGCGACGTCGATGCCGGTGAAGGGCTTTACACCCATCTCATCAAGATTTTCCGCGATCTGGGAAAGGCGCTGGTAGCCGCCCGGCTTCAGGATCGTCGTCGCGACCGTCACCGGCCAGACGCCGCAGCCCACGATTGCGTCCATATTGAAAGCGTCCGCGCCGCCGGAGTAGGAAATGCGCAGCTTCCCGCCGAACTCCTCCGAGAGCTTTGCCGCGAGGGCGATCGACAGCGGATAGAGCGACTTACCGGACATGTACATCTCCTCGCTCGGCAGCTCATTCGCCTTCACATCCACCGGGAAGGTATTCGTAATCTTCACGCCAAAGTCCAGGCTCTCGCGCTGCGCGAGATCGCCGAGGCGGTGCAGCATCGGCACCGCGTCCGCATACTGCAGGTCGTCCTCGAAGTGGAAACGGCCAAAGGCCACATAGTCGTAACCCATGCTATCCAGCACTTCCCGCGCGAAATCGTAGCCGAGCAGGGTCGGATTGCACTTGATGAAGGTATGCATGTGCTTCACCTCGAGGAGGTAATTCGAGATGCGCTCGATCTCCTGCGGGGGACATCCATGCAGCGTCGAGAGCGTCACGGAATTGCAGATATGAGGGGAAATGCCCTCGATATCCTCCTTCGTCACGCGTTTGAACGCATCCACATGCGCGAGCAGCCAGTCCCTGCACTCCTTCCAGACCGGCGTATTCTCCGCGTTCTTCATATTCTCAATAAAACTGTCGATCTTCGGGGACTGGATGCCCTCGAGGTCGTAGCCCACGCTGATATTAAACTGGAAACCGTCCATAGCGCCCAGGCCGAATTCCTTCGCGATCACCGAGAGGACGAACCAGGCCTTGATATATTCGTCCTGCGCCTGCTCCACGTAGAGCTCCGTCGACCACTCGCAGTTGTAGCACTCGTCGTCCGCCTTGATGCAGGGCTTATTCACGCAGGCCGCAAGCTCCGGGCCATCCATGATCTGCACGGTCTTCAGCTCGAAGAAACGCCCGCCCGCGTAGTAGGCCGCGATAATATTCTGCGCCATCTGGCTGTTCGGCCCGGCAGCCGGGCCGATCGGCGTCTCCAGCTTCCGCCCGAAGAGCTCCAGCGCTCTCTCCGGCTTCGCCTCGTAGGGACGGCGCACGCCGAACACGGTTCCTTTTGTATCATGCTCCTTCAATACCCAGTTCATCAGCCTCGCAAAGGGCATACAGGTCATCACATCACTCATCTATTATTCCTCCTGCTTTCAGGCGCTCCACACGCCCGGATTCTTGCCAGCCAGAGACGCTTCCACGCCTCCCACACTTACCTGCTCCCGGCCTAACCGTTGATACTCTTCCAGAGTTCCGCGGAGGACTCGCGGCACTTCGCCATCACTTCCTCCACATCCGCCACAAGGACCTCGCGATCCTTCATCAGTACCTTTCCATTCGCGACCGTCGTCACTACATCGTGCCCGCTCATGCCAAAGAGAATATGACTGTTGATATTGTCGGCGCTAAGACTGGTCGGCGGGTCGTAATCAGCGACGATCACATCGGCCGCCGCGCCCTCCTTCAGCACGCCGAGCGGAGCCTTGAAATAACGGTTCGCGATCTTTGCATTATTCTCAAACAGCATCTCGGGCACCTCACCCCAGGCGGCGTTCGCGTCGCAGAGATGGTGCTTGTGCAGGATATTCGCCACCTTGTAGGACTCGATCATGTCGTGCGTATAGCCGTCTGTACCGAGGCCGGTCAGTATCCCGCGGTGCACGAGCTCCATCGTCGGCGGGCAGCCGCAGGCATTGCCCATATTTGACTCTGGGTTGTGCACAACCATCGTGTCCGTTTCCTTAATCAGATCCATCTCGTGCGGATTGATATAAATGCAGTGGCCGAGCAGGGTCTTCTCCCCAAGCACGCCACAGTCCATCAGACGGTCAACGATGCGCTTGCCGTGCTTCTTCAGGCAGTCGTGCAGATCCTCGATCCCCTCCGCCACATGGATGTGATAGCCGACCTCATCCGGCTTCCGCGACGCCGCATAGGCAAAGGTCTGATCAGAGATCGTGAACTGCGCGTGCATGCCCATCATGGCCGCGATCATATCGCTGTCGTCCGCCAGTGCGTATTTGATGAACTCCGCGTTCTCGTCGACAGACTCTTTCGCCTTATCCATGCCATCGCGGTCGGAGACCTCGTAGCAGAGGCAGGCGCGCACGCCGAGCTCCTTCGCCGCGTCCGCGATGCGGAACAGGCTCCCCGTGATATGGCCGAAGCTCGCATGGTGATCGAAGACGGTCGTCACGCCGCAGCGGATGCCCTGAATCAGCGTATCCATCGCGCTCCAGTAGGTCTGCTCGAGCGTCAGCTTCCGGTCGATCGTCCACCACTGCCCGTCGAGGATATCGAGGAAGCCTTTCGGATTATAACCCTTAATCGAAAGTCCCCGCGCCATCGCGCTGTAGATATGTTCGTGAGTATTAATGAACGCGGGCATAATCACGCCTCCTTTGGCGTCGATAAAGTCCGCGTCCGTGTATTTCCCTCTGATCATCTGTGTGGAACCCAGCTCCAGAATTCTGCCCCCGTCCATCGCAACCGCTCCGTCCTCATAGAACGGATTGGCGATATCCCTTGTCACCAGTCTGCCATTTCCGATTACCAGCATGGTTTTCCCTCCTTTATTCGCTTTTCCCCTTATTTTTTTAATTTTCTTTGGTAATTTTTTATAAAAATCTTCTTTCCCATTTTTATTCTATCACCAATCCTGCCCAATTGCAATGTAATTTGCAAAAATATTTTTGTATGCTAAAAAATTTTGTAATTTTGTATTGCTTTTTCTTAAGATTAAGATATCATAAAAGTAAGAAAAAAGGAACAGGGAGGTGACCGGAATGCCTGACTCGAAACTGGAACTGTTAAAGCAGATCGCGCACGGACTCGCCGCGCAGTTTGGCAATGACTGTGAAGTGGTGATCCATGACCTGTCGAAGAACTCCGTCGAGGATTCTATCGTCTACATCGAGAATGGGCAGGTTACCGGCAGGGCCGTCGGCGAAGGCCTCTCCGGCGTCGTGCTCAAGGCAATCCAGCACCCGGATACGCCGATGACAGACCACCTCGCCTATCTCTCGAAGACCGCATCCAGACACATCCTGCGATGCAGTACTCTCTACATCAATGATGATTCCGGCAAACCGCACTACATTCTCTCAATCAACTATGATATCACGAATCTCCTCGCGCTGGAGAACAGCATCCATTACCTGACCGGCACACAGCCGAAGGAGACGGACAGCAGCTCTGCAGAGCCCGGGACCGTACCGATCGATGTAAACAGCCTGCTCGACGAGCTGATCAATCAGGCCGACCTGAGCGTCGGCGTACCTGCGCCGCTGATGAACCGCGAGGAGAAGATCCGGGCGATTCAGTTTCTGAACGAGGCCGGCGCGTTCCTTATCACAAAAGCCGGCGACCGGATCGCAGAACATTTTGGCATTTCCAAATATACTTTGTATAACTATGTAAATATTAATAAGTAAAACAGGAGGTAAAGTTATGGAAGAAAAAATCAGGAGTGCAGCGAAAGGATACGAGAAGGACATGGTCGCCTTCCTGCGCGCGATCATCCGCAACCCGGGCGAGAGCTGCACGGAGAAAGCGCATGCTGACACAATCGCGGCTGAGATGCGAAAGGTTGGCTTCGACGAAGTCACAATCGACCCGCAGGGCAATGTAATCGGTTATATGGGTACCGGTGACAAAATCATTGCCTACGACGCGCACATCGACACCGTCGGTATCGGAAATCTTAACAACTGGGACTTCGACCCCTATGAAGGCTATGAGAATGAGATCGAGATCGGCGGACGCGGCACCTCCGATCAGCTGGGCGGCATCGTCTCCAGCGTCTACGGCGCGCGCATCATGAAGGATCTCGACCTGATCCCGGAGGGCTGTAAGATCATGGTTGTCGGCTCCGTCCAGGAGGAGGACTGCGATGGCCTCTGCTGGCAGTATATTATCAGAGAAGACAAGATTCGACCGGAATTCGTCGTCTCGACCGAGCCGACCGACGGCGGCATCTACCGCGGACACCGCGGACGTATGGAAATCCGCGTCGACGTGCACGGCGTCTCCTGCCACGGTTCCGCGCCGGAGCGCGGCGACAACGCGATTTACAAGATGGCCGACATTCTACAGGACGTCCGCGCGCTGAATGAGAACGACGCGGAGGACGACACCGAGATCAAGGGATTAGTAAAGATGCTCGACCCGAAGTACAATCCCGGCTATGAGGAGGCCCGCTTCCTCGGAAAGGGCACCGTGACGGTCTCACAGATCTTCTACACCTCGCCGAGCCGTTGCGCGGTGGCGGACTCCTGCTCCGTCTCACTCGACCGACGCATGACCTTCGGCGAAACCTGGGAGAGCTGCCTCGACGAGATCCGCGCGCTCCCGTCCGTACAGAAATACGGCGACGACGTCGTCGTCTCCATGTACAACTACGACCGCCCGTCCTATACCGGCTGCGTCTATGAGATCGAGTGCTATTTCCCGACCTGGGCTATTCCGAAGGACCACAAGGTCACAAGGGCGCTCGAGGCCGCGCATGTGAGCCTCTTCGGAGAGCAGCGCATCGGCGCGCCGGAGACACTAAAGATGCGGCAGTCCCGCCCGCTGGTCGACAAGTGGACCTTCTCAACGAACGGCGTCACGATCATGGGACGCAACGGCATCCCCTACATCGGCTTCGGGCCCGGCGCGGAGGCGCAGGCGCATGCCCCGAATGAGAAGACCTGGAAGCAGGATCTCGTGACCTGCGCCGCCGTCTACGCGATGCTGCCGACGAAATACTTTGAATCCCTTTAAGTCCTGACCATATGGCTGTTACTGCCCCCTGCTGTTCGACATCCGGCAACAAAATGCAGGAGGCAATACCATAACTGTGAACCGCATATATTAAAGACAGAATCAAGGAGAGTTTCAATATGAAAACATTACAGGATTACATCGACAAGCTGAATGCACTGAATTTCAAGGATATGTACGAGGGCGACTTCTTCCTCACCTGGGAGAAGACAGACGACGAGATCGAGGCAGTCTTCACCGTCGCCGACGCGCTCCGCTACCTGCGTGAGCACAACATCTCCACCAAGGTCTTCGAGAGCGGCCTCGGCATCAGCCTCTTCCGCGACAACTCGACGCGCACCCGCTTCTCCTTTGCCTCGGCCTGCAATCTGCTCGGTCTCGAGGTACAGGACCTCGACGAGGGCAAATCGCAGATCGCCCACGGCGAGACCGTGCGTGAGACAACGAACATGATTTCCTTCATGGCGGACGTCATCGGCATCCGTGACGACATGTATATCGGAAAGGGAAATAAATACATGCACGCTGTCGTCGACGCGGTGACGCAGGGGAATAAGGACGGCGTCCTCGAGCAGAAGCCGACGCTCGTCAACCTGCAGTGCGACATCGACCACCCGACGCAGGCAATGGCCGACATGCTCCATATCATCCATGAGTTCGGCGGCGTGGAGAATTTGAAGGGCAAGAAGATCGCGATGACCTGGGCCTACTCTCCGTCCTACGGCAAGCCGCTCTCCGTCCCGCAGGGCGTCATCGGCCTGATGACCCGCTTCGGCATGGATGTCGTACTCGCGCACCCGGAGGGCTATGATATCTTCCCGGAGGTCGAGGAGGTCGCAGCCGCGAACGCGGCGAAGTCCGGCGGTTCCTACAAAAAAGTAGCCACCATGGAAGAGGCCTTTAAAGACGCCGACATCGTCTATCCGAAGAGCTGGGCTCCCTTTGCCGCGATGGAAAAGCGGACCGACCTCTACGCGCAGGGCGACCAAGCCGGCATCGACGCGCTGGAGAAAGAGCTGCTCGCGCAGAACGCCCAGCACAAGGACTGGAGCTGCACGGAAGAAATGATGTCCCTGACAAAGGACGGCAAAGCACTCTACCTGCACTGCCTGCCTGCCGACATCAGCGGTGTGAGCTGCAAGGAAGGTGAGGTGGACGGAAGCGTCTTTGACCGCTACCGCACCCCGCTTTATAAGGAGGCCAGTTTCAAGCCCTACATCATCGCGGCGATGATCTTCCTCGCGAAATTTGCGGATCCGGCCGCCCTGCTGAAGCAGCTCGAAGAAAAAGGAACGCCGCGTGTTATGAAATAAGCCGGAGGTGTCATATGCTTAAAAAGAAACGTGTTGTGATCGCTCTGGGCGGCAACGCGCTCGGCAATACGCTCCCGGAGCAGATGGCCGCCGTGAAGATTACTTCGCGGGCGATCGTCGATCTGATCGAGGAGGGCTGCGAGGTCGTCGTCGTGCACGGCAACGGCCCACAGGTCGGCATGGTGAATAACGCGATGATCGCGTTGACGCACGAGGATCCGGAACAGCCGAATACGCCGCTCTCCGTCTGCGTTGCGATGAGCCAGGCCTACATCGGCTACGACCTGCAGAACGCGCTGCGCGAAGAGCTGCTGAATCGCGGCATTACCGATATCCCGGTGGCCACGATGATCACGCAGATCCGTGTCGACGCTGACGATCCGGCATTTCAGAACCCGTCGAAGCCGATTGGGAAATTTGTCACAAAGGAAATCGCCGACGAGCTCGCGCAGAAGTACGATTACATCATGAAGGAGGACGCCGGGCGCGGCTGGCGCAGAGTCGTCGCCTCGCCCAAGCCGGTCGAGGTCGTCGAGATCGGCACGATTCGGACGATGGTGGACTCCGGAGACCTGGTCATCGCCTGTGGGGGAGGCGGTATCCCGGTCGTCCGTCAGGGCAACCATCTGAAGGGCGCCAGCGCCGTAATTGACAAAGATTTTGCCAGCTGCCTGCTCGCGAAGGAGCTGGACGCGGATTTCCTGATCATCCTGACCGCGGTTGAGAAAGTCGCGATCCGCTACGGAAAACCGGACGAACAGTGGCTCGATGAGCTCAGCGTCGCGGAGGCGCAGCGCTATATTGCGGAGGGGCATTTCGCACCCGGTTCGATGCTGCCGAAGGTGCAGGCCGCCGTCGATTTTGCCTCCTCAAAGGAGGGGCGTCAGGCGCTCATTACCCTGCTGGAAAAAGCAAAGGAAGGCATCCTCGGCAAGACGGGGACGCGTATCCATATGTAACTGTCATAAAAGTCTCAGCAACTGTCGTAGTAACCGCAAACCTGTTCCGAACTATGAAAGTTCCAGTCGGCGACCGCGCAGATTGCCGGATGTGAGACGATCTTTCATATGCGGGGCACTGACATTTTAGTAAGAGGAGGTAAGAAAAATGTTAGAGAACCTGTTCAAACTCAAGGAAAACGGTACAAATGTGAGAACGGAAGTCGTCGCCGGGGTTACGACCTTTATGACCATGGCCTATATTCTGGCGCTGAACCCTTCCATCCTGTCCGCTTCCGGCATGGACGCAAATGCGGTCCTGATGGCGACCGCAATCGCATCCTTCATCGGTACCATGGCAATGGCGTTGCTCGCGAATTATCCCTTCGCGCTGGCGCCCGGACTCGGCCTGAACGCCTACTTCGCCTACACGGTATGCGGCAGCATGGGCTACTCCTGGCAGTTTGCCCTGCTCGCGGTCTTTGCGGAGGGACTTATTTTTATCCTGCTCTCCCTGACGAATGTGCGCGAGGCCATCTTCAACGCGATTCCTGCCCAGCTCAAAAAGGGCGTATCCGTGGGCATCGGTCTCTTTGTCGCCTTTATCGGCCTGCAGAACGGCGGCCTGGTCGTGAATGACGACTCCACACTCGTGGCAATCACCAGCTTCGTGTCAGACTTCAACACGACCGGCATCAGCGCCCTGCTCTGCATCATCGGCGTCTTCATCATCGCGGTACTTTCCGTGAAGAAGATCAAGGGCTCCATCCTGATCGGCATCATCGCGACCTGGGTGATCGGCATGATCTGTCAGGCGCTCGGCATCTACCAGGGTTCCTCGCTCTACCTGGTCTGGTCGAACTTCAATCCGGGGTCAATCGGGCAAACTTTCGGGCAGTGCTTCAACGTGGATTTCAGCAGCGTACGGATCCTCGACTTCATCGTCATCATCTTCGCCTTCCTGTTCGTCGATGTGTTTGACACCCTTGGCACGCTGATCGGTGTCGCGAACAAGGCAGATATGCTCGACGAAGAAGGCAAGCTGCCGCGCATCAAGCCGGCGCTGCTCGCGGATGCGATCGGCACCACCGCTGGCGCGATCTGCGGCACCTCGACCGTCACGACCTTCGTCGAGAGTTCCTCCGGCGTATCCGAGGGCGGACGCACCGGACTCACGGCGGCGGTCACCGGCCTTCTGTTCCTGCTGGCGATCTTCCTGTCCCCGATCTTCATCGCGATCCCAAGCTTTGCGACGGGCTCCGCGCTGATCTATGTCGGCTTCCTGATGATCACCGCAGTCATCGACATTGATTTTGCCGACATCACAGAGGCACTTCCCGCCTACCTGTGCCTGATCGCCATGCCCCTGATGTACAGCATCTCCGAGGGTATCGCCGTCGGCGTCATCTCCTACGTTGTGATCAACCTCTGCTCCGGCAAGGCGAAGAAGATCACGCCGCTCATGTACGTACTGGCGGTATTGTTTATTCTGAAATATATCTTCTTATAAGAACCGTTTACCCGCTTTGCGGGCGTTACCGGATAAGCTGATGGTTTCGCATTTCCATGCGCCTGCTGTCAGCAGCAGGACCTGGCGGAGTCACTTCCGCCGGGTCTTTTTCTAAACAGAAAGGAGCAGCTATGAAGAAAAACAACGTAACAACAGCAGAACTGCGCAGCCGGATCGACGTGGCTGCGGGAAATGTAAAGGCGGACATCGTCCTGAAAAATGCCAGAATTGTCAACGTGTTCACGGAAAAAATCGAGGAGGCGGATATCGCCATCCTCGGCGACAGGATCGTCGGTATCGGACGTTATCACGGCGGCATCGAGACAGATCTCGAGGGAAAATACGTCTGCCCCGGATTTCTGGACGGACATATCCACCTTGAGAGTTCCATGATCTCGCCGCGCGAGTTCGAATGTACGGTGCTGCCGCATGGCACAACCGCGGTGATCACAGACCCGCACGAAATCACAAATGTGGCGGGCGAGGACGGCCTGCACTATATTCTGGACGAGACGGAGGGGCTGACGCTGAATGTCTATGTGATGATGCCATCCTGCGTGCCCTGCACCGCCATCGACGAATCCGGCGCCATATTTGAGGCGAAGGATATCCTCCCCTGGTACGAACACGGGCGTGTTCTCGGTCTCGCGGAAATGATGAACTCCGTCGGCGTCGTCGGCAAGGAGAAAGACATCCTCCAGAAAATTGCGGATGCGAAAAACTGTGAAAAGCTGATCGACGGCCACGCGCCGCTCCTCTCCGAAAAAGATCTGAACGCCTACGCCGGATCCGGCGTTCTCTCCGACCATGAATGCTCCAACGCGGAGGAAGCGTTCGAAAAGCTGAGCCTCGGCCAGTGGATCATGATCCGCGAAGGAACCGCCGCCAGAAACCTCGAGGCGCTGATCTCTCTCTGTGAGGCGCCGTATTACCAGCGCTGCATGTTTGTGACCGATGACAGGCACCCCGGCGATCTGATCGAAAAGGGGCATATTGATTACATCATCCGCAAGGCCATCCGTCTGGGCGCCGATCCGATTCGCGCAATAAAAATGGCCACCTGGAATCCCGCGCAGTATTTCAGGCTCCACGACCGCGGTGCCGTCGCGCCGGGTTATCTGGCTGACCTTGTCATTCTGGAGAGTCTTGAGGATGTCCGCGTGTGCGGCGTCTACAAGAACGGAAAACCTGCGCTGGAGGCCGAGGAAGCTCCGCCGCTGCAGCAGGAAAATTACCCGCGTGTGTGGGACTCCTTCCATATGCCGGAGGTAACTGAACAAAGCCTCACCGTCGACACGAGTGGTTCCCTCGAGCGCGTGATCGAACTGATTCCGGGCGAATTGCTGACAAGGGAGCTGCTTGTGCCGAAAATCGAGAAATCTGGATTCCCGGTCGGCGTGGATCCTGATCAGGATATCCTGAAAGCGGTCGTATTCGAGCGCCATAAAAATACGGGGCACAGAGGCGTCGGCTTTATCAAAGGTTACGGAATCAAAAAGGGCGCGGTCGCCTCCAGCGTCGCGCACGACTCGCACAACCTGATCGTGATCGGCGCAGGCGACCGGGATATCACGCTGGCCGCGAACTGCGTGCGCAAAAACGGCGGCGGACTGGCAGTCGTAATTGACGGAAAGGTAGCCGGGGAACTTCCGCTCCCGATCGCCGGGCTGATGAGCGAGCTCTCTGCGGAGGAGACAGAAGAACGTCTGGAGACCCTCAAGGAACTGTGCCGCGATATCGGTCTCGCAGAAGGTATCGACCCCTTCATGACGCTCGGCTTCGTGAGCCTGCCAGTCATCCCGCAACTGCGGCTGACCACGCGCGGGATTGTCGATGTGGGAAAGCAGGAGATGCTGGAAGCGTTTTTCTGAGCGGCTTTTGAAGTTAACGACAGATCTTAACACATTTTCATCCAAAAAGAGGAATGCCATTGTGGTTTTCCTCTTTTTCAATATCCCGCGCAGATATCCTGAAGGTTCAGCTGCATGCCATGCCCTGTAGAGTACAGGCTCCATGCCATTTCCTCTGGACAATATAATTATGAGATAGGCGAGGCAGAAATTTTTCGATTGTCACGGCCAGACTCATGCACAACTGCATATAGCGCGAAGCAATCAACTTATATCACACTGCAGTCTGCTCATCTATGATACAATTGCACCGCACCATCAATAAACTCCCCCTGCAGCGGACTGAGTTTCCTTCTACCGCAGTACGCGATATAAAAACTGCGCGTCGCAACCGTATTCAACGGCCAAGTGAGGAGCCTGCCCTGCTCCGCCATTTCTCTGACGGCGAGTTCGGAGCAGATCGAGATTCCGACGCCCTCCTCGATCATCCGCGTCAGCGATTGCAGGTCGTTGGTTCCTGCCACAATATGTAACGCAGTCGGCGACATTCCCAGTTCTCTGAGAATCTGCTCGGAGACGGCTTCCGTACCGGAACCGCGTTCTCTTTGTATGTAAGGCGATTTCAGAATTTCACGGAGTCCCTTCCCCTCTTCCTTCATACGCCGATACTCATCGCTGGCTGGTGCGGCGAGTACCAGCCTGTCGGCGCAGAGCGAAATATAGCCGCACTTTGTAGAAGGAAATTCCTGTCCCAGAAAGCCGACGTCGACCGTCCCATCCTGCAGCATTTCGTGGATATCTCTGCTGTCTCCCTGCCGCACTACGCAGACAACGTCAGGATGTCCCGCCTGAAAGCGGCGGATGATCTCCGGCAGCATAAAGGCAGATGGAATGGAGGACGCACCAAGCCGCAGCATACTCTGCGGGCGCTCTGAGACCGCTGTAATTGCAGCATCGCGCGTCTCCACGATACGCTTTGCGTAGCGCAGGAAGGTCTCGCCCTCCGGGGTCAGCCGCAGGCTTTTCGTCGTGCGGACGATGAGCTGCCGCTTCAGCTCCTTCTCCAGATTTTTTACATGCGAACTGACCGTCGACTGGGACAAATACAGGGCATCCGCTGCGAGCGAGAAGCTCTTCTTCTCGGCGACCGCCACAAAGGCTTCAAGCTGCCGAAACTCCATTGCAGACCTCCTTTAGAACGCTAAGGCAGCGCGCCACCTCTTCCTCTGTGTTGCAGTGCCCGAAGGAAAAACGGATCGTTCCCTCCGGATAGGTCCCCAGCGTCTTGTGTGCGGACGGCGCGCAATGCAGGCCGACGCGCGTCTGGATATGATATTTTTCGTCAAGCAGATAAGCGCAGCGCGCGAGCTCGATTCCCTTCGTCTGCGCGGAGACGACCGGCGCGCGGTTCCGAATATCCCGCAGGCCGATGATTTTCAGACCTGGAATTTCTTCCGCCCCTGCGAGGAACTGTCCGGTCAGCGCGAGCTCCTTTCGCAGAATCTCCTCCTGCCCTGTCTCCTCGATATACTGTAACGCCGCATGCAGACCGTAAATTCCCGGGAGATTCAGTGTCCCCGCCTCGAAGCGGTCCGGCATAAAGGTCGGAACCTCCTCCGTATGGGAGATGCTGCCTGTCCCACCGGAAATCAGCGGCTCGATCTCCTCCGCAAGACCCTCCCGCAAGACAAAGCCGCCGATCCCCTGCGGTCCCAGCAAACCCTTGTGTCCGGTAAAAGCGACCGCGTCGATGTGCATAGCTTCCATGTCGATCGGAAAGACGCCTGCCGTCTGCGCACTGTCCAGAATATACAAAAGCCCATTTTCCCGGCAGAATGCCCCGATCTCCGCAATCGGCAACAGCGTCCCGCAGACATTCGACGCGTGCGTCGTCACGACCGCCCGCGTATTCTCCCGCAGCATTCCGGGAAGACAGGCCTCATCCATGCTCCCGTCCGCCGCGCAGGGAATCCGGTCAAACTCGACGCCCTGCCGCTTCAGCTGCTGCAACGGACGCATCACGGCATTGTGCTCCATGGAGGAGACCAGCACATGGTCGCCGGGGCGCAACAGCCCCTTTAGCAAAATATTCAGCGACAGCGTGACGCCGGAGGTAAAGACGACGTTCCTGCAATCCTCCGCGCCAAACAGCCTCACAAGCGCCTCGCGCGTCTCAAACAGCACATCTTCCGCTGCATAGGCCACCGCATAGCCGCCGCGGTTCACATTGCAGCCGACCTCCGTCATATAGCGAAGCATCGCCTCCGGCACGCCGGGCGGCTTCGGATAGGACGTAGCGGCCTGATCGAAATAAATGGCTTGCATAAATACCTCCTCACATACAATGGGAACCATTTTGCCAATGTCGGCAAAATGGCCCTTTACAGAAAAACCGCTGTTTTTACATAAAACTAATTTTTACGAAAATTGCAAGTGCAAGTTGAACACATCCGCGAAAAGCTTCAATAG
>JAJQBC010000038.1 GCA_021203465.1 Lachnospiraceae bacterium
GACAAAAGAAAAAATCCTGCAAAATAAAAAGAAACTGCTGATATGCGGGGGAGTGCTTGCCGTATTGCTCGTGGTCTTGATTGCGCTCGCGGCCGGATCCGGTGGCAGTAAGTTCGAGAAGTTGATTGATCTGGGTAACCGTTATCTGGAAGAGATGGAGTACGAGGAGGCGATCGCCACCTTTGACAGCGCGATCGCGATCGAACCGCGGGATGAAAGAGGATACATAGGAAAAGCGACTGCAGAATATCGGCTTGGATGGCTGGATGACGCGATTGAGACGTTGACTACGGGCATCGAGATGGTGGAGGACAGCACGAATCTTCAGGCCATGCTGGATGAAATACGGAAGGAGATGCAGGAGAATGAAGATTCCGTTACCGATTCTGAGGCGGAGATGCCGGATGATGACGCGGAAGATAATTATGCTGCGGGGTTGAATACGGAGCGTCCTCTATGGCTTAATTACGCGAAAGTTCAGCTTTATGATGCGAAGGTGTTTCAGATCCAGCTGGATGTGGTGGGAGACGAAGGAAATGGAAGCAGATATACATGGACGAGCAACAATGAAGACAGGGCGACTGTTACTGCGGATGGTCTGGTTACCGTGAATTCTGTGGAAGACGATCTGGGAGATACCAGCAGCCCGGGTTTTTATAAGTATTATTCTGTATCAATCACGGTGCAGGACAGTAGTGGCAAATCGGATACCTGCCAGATCGAAAGGGTTCTGACCGAAAGCGACAGCGACCGGGGGCCGGATTACACGATCCGTGTGGTGCCGGATGAAGATGCGGAAACAGACGACGAATCTCCGGTCTCCGTTCTGATTGAGGAGGACGAGGACTCGTCGAGCGCGACTCTGGACGGACTGGATGAGTTTGTATATTATTCTGGTGATGTTGTCATTCCGGGGCAACTGACATATCAGGGAACCGTTTACTCAGTGACCTCGATCATGGAAAAAGCATTTAAATACAGTACGGAGCTCACGTCTCTGACGATTCCGGCATCCGTGACGAGTATCGACGGAAGCGAGCAGAGCAATCCGTTCGTATTCTGTTCGCAGCTTAGGACGATCACCGTGGCTGAGGATAGTGAATCCTATCAGACGATAGACGGGGTGCTGTACTCAAAGGATGGAAAAATCCTTATTGCCTACCCTGCGCAGAAGGAGGGGGAGACCTTTGAAATTCCGAAGGAAGTGGAGCAGATTGCTGCTGGGGCGCTGTCCGGCTGTATTTATCTGAAAGAAATTACAGTGGAAGAGGGAAATGAATGTTTTGAGGCAGTTGATGGCGTGTTGATTGATTCGCAGACGAAGACTCTTCTGGCATATCCCAGTGGGAAGGAAGACAGCTATTATGAGACGCTGGAAGGAGTGAAGACGATAGCCTCGAGGGCTTTTTACAATGTACATGCGGAGGAGATCCATGTCGGTTCGGAGGTAACCGCGTTGAAGGAAGGAGCCTTTTACAAATGCACAAAGCTCACGACTTTGAGTGGGATGGAACAGGTCGCTGATATCACTACCGATGCTATTGTCTCATGTGACAACTTAAAGAAAGTAGGAGGCGGAGAGGGGACGACACAGATCTGGCTTCTCTATCAGGGTGAGATCGAACTGCTCAATCCGTCAGAATTGACGAATTTAACAAGTCTGGCTCTGGATATCGCAGACGGCAGCGATCTGTCCTGGCTTTTGGGTATGGACAACCTTCGCAAACTCGACCTGCGGCTGTCCACCATTACGGATCTGGATCTGGACACTCTGTATCAGATGGATGGGCTGCGAGTTCTTGACATACAAACGGATGAAAACACAACAGGTAGTGTCAGTGAAGAACAGCAGGAGGAGATTCAGGAGTTCATCGACAGCCGGACAGACTGGCAGAGCGTTTTTATACTGGGGGTGAGGAACTGATGAGGGGTAACAGTCGTATATTATAGATTGTTGAATGAGGTTTTTCAAAAAATACATTGCCATAAATTATTCTGGATAAAGGAGAAATAGAGCTTTGAAATATTTATACTGCCCGATATGTATGGAAAAACTCGATGAAGAGGGAGCAAACTGCCCGGTGTGTGCAGGAAAAAACACAGAAAAAAATACTGTTCATCAGCTGATGAACGGGACAGTTCTAAAAGAACGCTATCTGGTAGGAACCGTCATCGGAGAAGGCGGTTTTGGCATTACATATGTTGGGCGGGATCTGACGCTGGACATGAAGGTTGCCATTAAAGAGTACTATCCTTTTTCAGTGGCGAGCCGCCACAATATGGTAACAATGGACGTTTCTGTCAGCGAAGGTGACCAATCGGTCGTCTTTGAACAGGGGAAAGCAAAATTTCTGGAGGAGGCTCGCACGCTGGCCAAGTTTGCGGGTGAACCCAACATTGTCGGAGTGCACGATTTTTTCACGGAAAATAATACGGCCTATATCGTGATGGAATTTCTGGAGGGAATCAGCCTGTCGCAGCAGCTCAAGGATAAAGGAACAATGTCGTTTGACGAAGTATTTCTAATGCTGAAGCCGGTCATGGAAGCTCTGGACAGGGTACATAGACAGGGACTGATCCACCGGGATATAAGCCCTTCCAATTTGATGTTGTTGACGACGAGCCAGGTGAAGCTGATCGATTTTGGCACCACGAGAGGGGTGAATTACAGCGGGGAAAACAGTCTTTCGGTTATCTTGAAACCCAGCTATGTGCCGGAGGAGCAGCATTGGAGCCATGGGCTTCAGGGACCGTGGACGGATGTTTATGCAATGTGTGCTACGATTTATAAGCTGATCACGGGAGAAACTCCGGAGAATGCGGTAAACCGTTTGCATGAGGATAGCTTGAAGTCTCCAACTGAAATGGGGGCAAGAATTAGCCGGGCGGAGGAAGCAGTGCTTTTGAGGGGACTTGCCGTCAGACATGAAGAAAGAATCCAGTCCATGTCTGAGCTGTGCCAGCAGTTTCAGCGCGCGAAAGACGAGATAGAAAGCGATTATTCTCCGGCAGAGGATAAAGAAAGAACGGAGTATATAAAAAGAGGTGCAGATGAGTGTACACCAGGCATAGCCGAGACAGAGGAAAGTACGACATATTATGCGTCGGCTTCGCGAGATGAGATGAATAGCGATTTGCTGCCTGAAGATGATGCGCAGGAGGAAATCCCACAGTATCATGCAGAGGATGATGAAAAAAAGACAGGAGGAAAACACCCGAAGCGCAGAAAAAAGAAACGTAAAAATAAGGTTGCTCGAGTTGTGGTTGGCGCTGTTGCCGCCATTTTCCTGGTATTGTTTATGCTGGATAGAAATGCGGAAAGTCCGTATAAGAGCAGCAGCGGATACTACGCGGAAATTTCAGATGTAACAGTCGACAGCAGCATCCTGGACCCTATATCGAACGACAGCAATATTATCTATTTGATTTTCAGCGATTGTGAGATCAGTGACGAGATGATACAGGAAATATCCGGGATGACGCAGATTATGAAGGTCGATTTTACGCGTTGTACAGGATTTACCACGTTAGCGCCTCTGGCAGAGATGGAATCATTGCGTGAATTATTGTACACAGCGAATTTTTCGGAGGAGAAGTCATTTGATGGTGACGCGATGTTCCCGGTGGAGTTCGAGCAGCTCACATCGCTTTCGGTCAGATATGTATCGCTGACAACGGGAACTGGTTTCCTGAAAAATTTTACGTCACTGAGCACGCTTGACATGAAAGGAACCGTGGGAACGGATGATTTTGCGGAGATTGCATGTGCGGAGACATTGACATCACTGTATCTGGATGAAACGGATGCCGGGTCCAATGATTTGTCAGTGTTTGGAAGCTGTACGGAACTGGTGACATTTAGCGCATGCGGCAGCGGCCTCACGACTATTGCATGGATGGATGGGCTCACGGAGTTAGCAGATGTGGAGATTTCGGACAATCAGATCACCACCCTGGAACCATTGGGAGATGCTGCAGAACTGTATGAGTTATATGCGGAAAACAATCTGCTTTCCGATTTAAAAGGCCTGGAAGGGCATGCTGAGTTGTATGAATTATATCTCGGGGGAAATCAGATCAGTGACATATCCGCATTGGCGGAGTGTACGGAACTGATAAGGCTTCTGCTTCAGGACAACCTGGTTACAGATATTTCCAGCCTCGAGAACTGTACGAATTTGCTGGAATTGAATCTTGATGACAATGATGTGGCAGACATCAGCGCATTAGTGGCCTGCACAAAATTGATGCATTTGTATATTCAGAATAATAAAATTGAAAATCTGGATGTATGCGAGCAGATGATTGACTTGACAGAGCTTAACGCAGCGGGGAATCAGATCAGGGATATCAGCGGACTTGCAAATGTGACAATGCTTGAAACCGTGTATTTGTATGACAATCAAATCACAGATATTTCCGTTTTGGAAAAGAGTACGGAGAAGCTGAAAACCGTGTTGCTTGGGAACAACCAGATAACGGATATTTCTGCCCTTAATGGAAGCACCGGATTAGAAGTGCTGGGAATAGAAAACAACCAGATTGCCAGTCTGAATGCTTTGGCAGAATGCGATAAGCTGGAGTATTTGTGCGCATATGGAAATCAAATCACGGATATTTCCGCGCTTAGTGACTGCACGGCTCTCTCCTATGTAGACTTAGGAGGTAATGAAATTTCCGACATCACGCCGCTTGGTTCGTCAGGTACATCCATGAAAGTTCTCATGCTACAGAACAATCGGATTACAGATATTTCTTCTCTGAATTGTGATTGCAGCTATGACATACTTTCCCTATATGGAAATGAAATTGCGGATTATTCTGTTTTTGAATCATTTGCCTGGGATAACACGTCCATCGAATTTTTGATGTCTTATCATGAAAGTGGAAATTTCAGCAGTATCAGTGATTCTTTGAAAGAAAATGAAAAATATACCCATTTGTATTTTGTTGACACTCCTCTGGATCAGCAAGCCGGAATCAAGGAGATTTTCGAGGAGAGTACAAGAAAAACTATTCTTTGGGTAACACCTAAATTTGTAACAAGCGAAGAGGCGGATGTATTGATAGAGGAGTACAGAGAAAAAGAGATGGCACAATATTGGGAGGAATTATGATGTCAGATGATGAAAGAACAGTATTGATGGAGTTACGGGAAAAGCAGCCGGAATTAGTCTGTTTTTGGGATGGGCAGGTTCATGAAATGGGTCTTTCAGGGAAACAGCGGTTGGGGCGTGCTACCAGCCAGAATCATCCGGAATTAGAAATTCCGATGAGTTTTGTATCCCGTAAACAGGGAGAATTTGACACGGAATCAGGACGGAGCAGATACCGTGATTGCGGCAGCAGTAACGGCACTTTACATAACGGGAAATTATTGAAGCCTGATCAATGGCAGGAACTACAGGATGGGGATGTGCTGCGGATTCGGGCGCTCAGGCCAGATCGCAAAGTCGCTGATATTCTTATGGTCTATACGACCAGTTATCAGGAATATACGGTTTGGAAAAACATTGATTTAAATGAAGAGATAGCGGAGCTTAAAATCGGGCGTCAGGATAGGATCGCACTGTCAGACCAGAGCGTATCCAGACATCATGCCTCGTTTTTCAGAGTGTCAAGAGGGTGGGCTGTTATTGACCATGGAAGCCTGAACGGGGTGTATGTAAATAATAAGCGCATCACTCAGCCGATGTATCTGCCGATTATGTCGGTCGTAAGGATAGCCGGATATCTTTTCTTTTACACGGGCGATAAACTCTATTACCAGATAGAAGAGGCTTCCTCGGAGAACGCTGTGCAGGAGACATTTAACAAGGCTATCCGGCGAGAGGGCGCGCTTTCCATATACATAGAAGAAAGAAATGTATGGCATCGCATGAAAAAGAAAACACTTTTAAGGGATATCAACATTGAGATTCCCAGGGGAAGTTTTGTGCTGATTCTTGGAGGCTCCGGGGCCGGAAAGACTACATTCATGAATGCCGTGATGGGATATGAGAAGGCGGATGGACAGATTTTGTATCAAAATACGGATCTCTATGCTGAATATAAAAAGATGAAATATGAGATCGGATATGTACCTCAGCAGGATATGCTTCGAATGAATGATACCGTATATGATACGCTGCTAAATGCGGCCAGAATGCGCCTTTCGAATCTTTCCGAGGAAGAATATGCGGATAACGTGCAGACGACAATGACGACATTGGGATTGGAGAGGGAACAGGATTCTCTGGTGGGAAAACTCAGTGGAGGCCAGAGGAAGAGGCTCAGCATTGCAGTCGAATACATAGGGAATCCGTCGCTGTTTTTCCTTGATGAACCTGATTCCGGACTGGATGGGGCTATGGCAAGGGCATTGATGAAAAACCTTCGCGCGATCGCCGACGAGGGAAAGATTGTTATGGTTATCTCCCATAGCCCGGATAGAGCATTTCAGCTATTTGATCAGGTGATTGTTCTGGCAAAGGACAGTCGGGATAACTGTGGGCATCTGGCATACACCGGTTCCCCAAAGGATGCGTGCGCGTTTTTTGATGCGGAGGACCTGGAACATATTGTACAGCGGATTAATCGACCGGACGAGGGCGGAGACGGGCTGGCCGACTATTATATAAGGCGTTATGAAGCGCAGAGGGGAAGAGCTGAAGATGGATTACAAAAGAAT
>JAJQBC010000077.1:0-33540 GCA_021203465.1 Lachnospiraceae bacterium
CCCGCTCCCGCGCGACAGCTTCATTATATTACCAAATCTTTTTTGTCCTGTCAACCTCTTTTTTTACAAATTTTTTTAAAATTTTTAAGACAGTTTTCAGCGATAAAAAAGAGCGGAGAAAGAGGGATTTGAACCCTCGCGCCGCTATTAACGACCTACTCCCTTTCCAGGGGAGCCCCTTCAGCCGCTTGGGTATTTCTCCACAGTGCCTGCATCCATCAGACCATATATATTTTGTTCGAACACACTCTTCCGTGTGTAACGGAGAGAGTGGGATTCGAACCCACGCGCCCTTACGGACAAACGGTTTTCAAGACCGCCTCGTTATGACCACTTCGATATCTCTCCATAAGCGACAAAGTTGATTTTACCAGCGTGTTTCCCTTTTGTCAACCATTTTTTGCGAATATTTCCGCAATCTTCAAATCCTCAGGTGTCGTGATTTTGATGTTTTCATAGGAACCCATTACCATGCTTGCCGAGCGGCCGCACATCTGCTCCACAACCATCACGTCATCTGTGATCTGCACTCCCCGCGCCAGAAGTTCCTGCTCCTGCGCGATCAATTTTCGGTAAGCCGGAACGATCAGCTCGGAGGTGAAGACCTGCGGCGTCTGAATCTGCCAGACCCGGCTGCGCTTCGGCGTCATGCGCACCCTTCCCTCTTCATCCAGAATCCGAATCGTATCCTTCACCGGCATTCCCACCTCGCAGGCCTCGTTCACGCAGGCCTCGTCGTACGCGCGCCGGAGCATTTCCCCGTCAATAAACGGCCGGACGCCATCATGGATAAAGACAATGCAATCCCGTTCACTCTTCATCGCCTGCAGTCCGTTCCAGACCGAATGATAGCGTTCCTTTCCCCCGGTCACAACCGCGCACAGTTTGTCGATATGATTGTTCCTGGCAAGTTCTCTGCAAAATTCGACCTGCTCCACCCCTGTGACCAGAATGATCTCCTGAATCAGCTCTGAACGCTGAAATACATCCAGCGAATACCACAGAACCGGTCTTCCCTGAATCTCCAAAAACTGCTTTGGCACTTTCGTACCCATCCGCTTCCCCTGCCCGGAAGCAAGCACAATCGCCGTTCCTTTCTTTCTTTCCATCAACGTTCTCCCAGTGGCAGATTCGGAACCGCGTTCAGGTCGAGTCCCGCGCGATTTCCCGCCATAAACTCATAGTAAGCCGCCGCGCCGATCATCGCCGCGTTGTCCGTACAGAGAATTGGAGATGGACAATAGAGCGGAAGCTTTCTCCGGTCACAGGCGGCCTGCATAGCCGCACGCAGCGCGGAATTCGACGCGACGCCGCCCGCCATCGCAACCTTACCAATTTTATATTCTTCTGCGGCATGAAGCGTATGCTCGACCAGCACGTCGCAGACCGCTTTCTGGAAGGAGGCCGCAATATCCGCCTCCAGAATCGGCTCGTCCTTCATACGGCAGGCATTCAGATGGTTCAGCACCGCTGATTTCACGCCGCTGAAGCTGAAATCGTAGCCGGAATCCCCGACCTTCGCCCGCGGGAAATGGATCGCGTTCGGATTGCCCTCCTTCGCGAGGCGGTCGATCTTCGGCCCGCCCGGATAGCCCAGACCGATCGCGCGCGCCACCTTGTCGAAGGCTTCGCCCGCCGCATCGTCCCGCGTGCGCCCGAGGATCTCGTATTTTCCATAATCCTTGACAATCACGAGATGCGTATGCCCGCCGGACACCACCAGGCAGAGAAAGGGCGGCTCCAGATCCTTGTGTTCTATGTAATTTGCGGAAATGTGCCCTTCAATATGGTGTACGCCGACCAGCGGCAACCCTGCGGCATAACTGATCGCCTTCGCCTCCGCGACGCCGACCAGCAGTGCGCCGACCAGTCCCGGCCCGTAGGTCACGCCAATGGCATCGAGGTCATCCAGACCGACTTCCGCCTGACTTAAGGCCTCCCGGATCACATAATTGATTTTCTCAATGTGTTTGCGCGAGGCAATCTCCGGCACCACGCCCCCGTACAGCGTGTGCAACGCAATCTGTGAGGAAATCACATTGGACAGCACCTCGCGGCCGTTTTTCACAACCGCGGCAGCCGTCTCGTCACAGGAGCTCTCGATCGCCAGAATCAAAACGTCTTTCCTTTCACTCATTTCCCGGCCCCTCCTCAAACGAAAGTTCCACGGACTTGCGATCCTTGCCGGCATGTGCCTCTGGAAAAATTTTGCGAACCTCGTCCATGTAGGCCTCCGGCCAGTTAAGGGACGGGCTATAATGGGTCAGCCAGAGCTCCTTCACCTGCGCATCGCGCGCAAGCTTGGCAGCTTCATAGAAGGTCATGTGCTTGTGCTCTCTGGCTTTCGTTTCCTTACCCTTCTCCCCGTACATGCCCTCACAAATGAAAAGGTCGGAGTGCATCGCATGATCAACGATCGACTGCATCGGACGCGTGTCAGTGCAATAGGTCAGCTTCAGTCCTTTTCGCGGCACACCCATAACCATCTCCGGTACATAAGTCTGCCCATTCGCCTCGATCGTCTCGCCTTTTTGCAACCTGCCCCAGTATGGCTTCGGAATATCAAGAGCAAGCGCCCTGTCAAGCTGAAATTTCCCGGCCCGGTCAAGTTCGAACGTGTAGCCATAGCACAGCACATTGTGATTCACCCGGAAAGCCCTCAGCCGGTAGCCGTTCAGGGAAAATTCCTCCTGCTGCCCTTCTATTTCTTTATAAATAATCGGGAAGGGCAGCTCCGGCGCGATAACGCGCAGCGCGCTCACGACCCGCTCCAGCCCTTTCGGCCCGATCAGCGTCAGCGGCTCCGTACGCTCCGCATTTCCCATCGACAGCAAAAGACCGGGCAGACCGCTGATATGATCGCCGTGATAATGCGTAAAGCAGATCACATCGATCGGTTTGAAGCTCCAGCCTTTCTCGCGGATCGTGACCTGCGTGCCCTCCCCGCAGTCAATCAGCAGGCTGCTCCCGTTGTAGCGCAACATCAGCGACGTCAGAAAACGATAGGGAAGCGGCATCATGCCGCCGCTCCCCAGCAAACATACATCCAGCATAATTTCTCCTATAAAAGTTCTGTCTCCTCCTCCGCCTGAACCGGAACTGCGAAGCCCGCGGTGATCTGCTCATAACAGTCCTCGCACAGATCAAAGGAATGATGCTCGCCGTCCTTTTCGGAGAAATAGCCCCAGAGGACCTCCCCGCGGAACACGCCCTCGCGCGGAACTCCATTCTCCAGCTTCAGTTCCCGTCCGCAACGGTTGCAGACAATTTTATTTAATAGTTTTTTATTTTCATTTGTATATTGACGCATTGATTCTCCTCCTGTTCGCAGATCCAAAGTCCTGATACAACAATAAGCAGTTAAAAACATATTTGCAAAAAACTCAATTTGTTCATGCGTTGTACCGGCATCATCAGTATAATATATCAGAATTCTGTTGCAAACAGGGAATCAATGGTCGGTCAGTCAGTCCGCAGCCAGAGAATGGCCGCATCCTCCCGCGGCTTCTCATAAAACTCCTTCCGCAGGCCCTCGCGCGTGAAGCCAAGCTTCTCGTAGACGTGCAGCGCCTCACAGTTGCTCACACGCACCTCCAGCGTGAAGGCCCGTATTCCCAGCGCCCTGCCCCTCCTGAGGAGTTCCGCCACGATCGCCGTGCCGATTCCGCGTCCGCGGTCGCCCTCCGCCACCGCAATGTCGAGGAGATCCGCCTCGTCGCCGACTCTCAGCAGACCGCCGTAGCCGACGATCGTGCCCTGCTCCTCGCAGACCAGGAAGAGATAGTCCACTTTTCCAAGGCTTTCCCGCAGACTCTGTTCCGACCAGGGCGTAGTGAAGGTGTTTTGCTCAAGCTCCGCCACTTCGGAGACGTCCGCCTCCGTCATCGGGCGGATCATGTCGCCTGCTCCCCGGCCTTCATTTTCTCTGCCCGCACGCGCTCCGCCTGCGCCATGCGCAGGTATTCCGGCCGGTGCTCGTCGGCGCTTTGCAGCTTTCCTTCCTTTATATATTCCAGTGCAAGCGCGCCGACCGCCCCTGCCCTCTGCCGGTTCAGATGTGCGGGCGCGAAGCGGACGACCCGACCCACGAGCATCTCTTCAAGCGTCTTCCGATGCAGCGGTACCGCGTCGCCGAGAAAAATCACGTCCCGCTCCCGCGCGCGGAGCTTTTCCGCAATCTCCGCGACATCCACCGCCATCTGCGGCTCGAGCACCGCAAGGCGGCTGCCCTGAAATTCGTAGATCCCTGTGTAAACTTGATTTCTCCTAGCGTCCATCAGTGGACAGATCAGATCGCCCGCGCCAAAGAGATTGTAGGCCAGCGCGTCTACCGTCGGCACCGCGACCAGCGGTTTCTCGAGAGCCAATCCCAGCCCCTTCGCTGTCGCCGAGCCGATCCGCAGCCCCGTGAAGGAGCCGGGCCCCGCGGCCACCGCGATCGCGTCGATCTCATGCAGATCAAGCTCGATCATGCGCGCGATCTCGTCCAGCATCGGCAGCAGCGTCTGCGAATGCGTCTTTTTGTAATTCACCGTGTATTCCGCGAGCAGCGTGCTGCCGGACTCGTCACCCTCCGCAACCGCCACGCTCGCCACAAGGCCGGAACTGTCCAGCGCCAGCACTTTGCAATATTCACTCATGCTCCTGCATCCTCCTGTCGAAAACTTCTCTTCAGCCTATTAGAGTATAGATGAAATTGATGCTTTAATCAAGAATTATCCGCATGATTCGGTGTGTGACCACAGAAAAAGAAATGACAGCCCGACGTCAGGCTGTCTCGATCCTGCAAGTATGTTTCTTCGTCCCAGAGTCATAATTGATGCCGACCAGAATCAAATTTCCCAAATAGTCCTTCAGCGCACCTGTATACTGCTTCTCTTTGATCTGCCGAATCGCGGCGTCAGCTGTTTTATCGTATTTCAGTTCAACCAGCAGCGCGGGCTTATCGGAATCTCTGTGCGGGACAAACGCAAGATCTGCAAAGCCCTTCCCTGATGGCAGTTCACGAATGATCGTATAATCATTACGTGCGGTAAAGTAAGCCAGCGTTATCACGCAACTCAGCGCGTTCTCGTTATTGTATTGCAATACAGAAGTGTTCTCAATATGAATCCGGTCGACAGCCTGCTCCATGGCCTCCGCTTTCCCCTCCAGCGTAGCATTCAGAAGATATTCGGATTCTCTGAGCGCGTCGCTCACTTCCCGCCAGCCGGTATCCTGAACAGCGAGCCGAAAAGCATCCGCGACCTCCAGATTGGGAATATAAACCTCCCTCTGCTTCTGGTCATAAGCCAGATAGCCCAGATGAATGAGAAGCGTCAGAACGTTATCCCTGTTTTGCAGGCTGGTAATGTCGTTCTGAAAACTCAGCGTATCTATCTTTATCCGCTGCCCTCCAAGCATCGCTATGACGGCGTCCTTCAGGCCATCCAGATTCATGCTGATATAGCCCTTCAGCGACTCGTAGGTCTCGGACTTCGTCCAGTAATTTCCAAACTCCTCATTTTTCACCGCGTTCATGACGGAATTGGGGCTGTAAACATGCTGCACCTTATGGAAAGAATATCCGTCATACCAGGTCTGCATACTCTCGAAATCAAGCTGATGCTCTTCACAAAGGGCAATCACCTCCGCCTCCGTAAAGCCAACATACTGTGCAAGCTTCAAAGGCTGCACCATCGTATATTCCCTGAAATCAGTCAGGGCAGATTCCGTACCGTACTTCTTGATCGGCAGAATACCTGTCATATACGCGCCCGCAATCGTAATATCCGTAGCCGGTCCGCCTTTAAACAGTCCCCGAAGCAACTGGATGTATTCCTTCTGCAAAGCCTCGTCGTTCTTCGCCTCGCGGAAGAGCGCGTCCCACTCATCTATGATAACAAAAAAACGATGTCCCGTTTTCTGGCAGACCTAAAACATGGCATTCGCCAGAATACTTTCGTCAGCCCTGACATTTTCCGAATATGCCTCCCGCAGTTCCTGAATGACCTCTGTCTGAATATCAGGAACAATCCGCCTGGCATCCGTTGCAATAGAAAGAAACCTGGTAATATCCAGATAGATAACGTCAAACTGATTCAGAAACTTTCCGAAAGACGCCGTTTTTCCGATATTTAATCCCGCAAACAATTCTCTGGAATCACAGCTCCGGTCATAATAGGCGCACAGCATTCTCGCCGCAAAGGATTTTCCAAAACGCCGCGGACGACTGACACAGAGTAAACGATCCATAGTATCAAGAGAGCTGTTGACAAAGTCAATCATCCCCGTTTTGTCTACATATGCCCCATTCACAATCTGCCGAAAACCCATATTGCCGGGATTTAAGTACATGCCCATAATCCGAATGCCCCCTGAACAAAAAATGCTGATTTCTCCTGTTACGTAGAGTATAGAGGAAATCCGCGTTTTTATCAAGAAATATCCGCGCATGATTCTCTCGGAAAACTCATAAGTTTTTTATGAAGAAATATTCCCGGAGTCTCTATGAAAATTTCTGCAAAGCTTCCCCAGAGAAAATTCCCCGGCGCAAGACTCATCGTCCCGGCTCTCTGCGTCCTGATCGCCGCAGCAGGCGCATTTGTCATCTACGGTCAGGTCAGCCCAGTCTTCAGCGAGGTACAGAGCCGCAAGCTCCCGATCTACTGCGTCAGCACGGAGAAAGCGCAGGTCGCACTGAGCTTTGACGCGGCGTGGGGCAACGAGGACACCTCCACCCTTCTCTCCATCCTCGATGAATACGACGTGAAGGCTACCTTTTTCATGACCGGCGGCTGGGTCGAATCCTACCCGGACGATGTGAAGGCCATCGCCGCCGCGGGACACGATCTCGGCAACCACAGCGAGAACCATAAGCAGATGTCAACCTTAAGCGTCAGCGAATGCAAGGAAGAAATTCAGAGTGTCCACGATAAGGTAAAAGAGCTGACCGGAATTGACATGACGCTGTTCCGCCCGCCCTACGGAGATTATAACGATACGCTGATTGAAGCCGCGAACGGACTCGGATATCACGCGATTCAGTGGGACATTGACAGCCTGGACTGGAAAGATTACGGCGCCGACGCAATTGTATCGCGTGTTCTGGACAACGAGCATCTCGGGAACGGCTCGATTGTCCTCATGCATAACGGAGCGACCTATATGAAGGATGCCCTGCCGCGGGTCATCGAGGGACTACGGGAAAAGGGCTATGAGCTCGTTCTCATCTCAGAACTGATCTATACGGAAGATTACGAGATGGACCACGAGGGGCGGCAGTATGTGACCGGCAGCTGAGCTGCCGTCACTGTCCAGCCATTTCATTTTTGTCCGCCTGATGCTGCGCGATAGAGAATCAGTCCGTCTTTCCTGTCCCTGCCCGTATCCCAGAGCTTAGCGAAATCGAGCCATTCTGCCTCACTGTAGGTGACCGCTTTCACTTGAAGACGTTCTTTTTTCACCCGATAACCAGTCAGCAGGAACCAGTGCCACTCATATTCCTTAAAGGCCGAATCCTGATGCTTCAGCAACAGGCAGGGTACCGGGAAGGCGCTGTCGATCTGAATGCACAGCTTTTCCCTCGCCACTCGAAGTTCCGTCTCTCCGGGAAGTCCCTCCATCGCGAGCGTGCGAATGCCGTGCTCGTACAAATAGGCACTCATCCCATCCAGATAAAGCTCCAGACGATCGACGCCGCCCATACGTGGCCGCAGATATGGCTTCATGACCATGGCAAAAGCAACATAACTCTGTCTACTCAAACCCTCCTTCCGACAGGTTGAAAACGGAATTCCTTCCACTGCAAGATCCGGCCGATGCAAATCAAAATAGATACAGCTGTCGCAAGCCGTTGCTGCCGCGCAGCCGCCGAGCCTCATCATCGGATCGGTAAACCAGTCCTGACAGCCGCCATATGAAGTTCCAATCTGAAAATAAGGCAGCTCCTTTACAAACATGTTTGCATCACCCCTCCGACAGCTCTTCCAGATATTCTGCAAGGTGCCACGCCTCAATCTGCCCCGGGGCTGATGCCTGCCCAACGCAACCGAAAGTCACCGCTGAGCCAAAAAGCTCTCCTGACAGACGGCTTAAAAGTCCCAGCTTTCCCATCGACATCGTGATCAGAGGCCGATCCGCGTAGCGGCTTTTCATCTCCCATGTGGCGTTCAGAAGCGCGACCACATCCGCTTCCGACTGCGGCGTCACGGCAAGCTTGCTGATACTGACGCCCGACTGCTGCATAACGCACATCCTCTCCACCATAGCGGAAACGGACGGCGTCTTCTGAAAATCATGGCTCGAACCTACAACCGCCACGCCACAAGCCTTCAGTTCCTCCACCAGTTTTTCCGTGAGAGGAATCGTCTGCGCAAACATCTCCACATCGATCAAATCCGCAAAACCGCTTCTTGCTGCGGCAAGATTCAGCTCGCGATATTCCTGCCAGGGAATATCAGCCTCGCCCCCCTCTGCTTTTGTCCGAATCGTGAAGAGCAGCTGCAAACCGCCCAGACGCTTCCAGAGTTTCTCCAGCATCTCCGTCACCGCATCCGGCTCGCGTAGCTTCTCAAACCAATCCACACGCCACTCCACGAGGTCTGCAGGCGATGCTTTCAATGCTCTCGCCTGCGCAAAAATTTCAGGCTCCGTACGTCCGACAATCGGCACGCAAATTTTCGGTCTTCCCTCGCCAATAACCAGATTTCGAATCCGCAAACTCCCTTTTTTCATAAGTCTCTCCTTCCCATCATACCGATATCACCTCGCCTAGTGTAAACGAATAGATCAGCCGCTCCTTCACTTTTTTTCCGGTGAGCATATGAAGCGCCTGCGCGTAATATTCCAGCTGCGCGTGATATTTTTCAGAAAGCTCACGCCTCTCACGCACGTGATCCGTCTTGTAATCTACAAGAACAATTTCATTCTTCTCATAGAAAAATGCGTCGATAATACCCTGGATCAGCACAGTCTCCTCCGGATCCGAGCCATCCACCTGATCTCCGGGAAGCCCGATGACAAAGGGCTGCTCGCGGAACAATTCCCCCCGTTTCTGCGCGCGCTGCATCCGCGTGGCGAGCCCGCTGCTTTCTAACCCCCGAAACTCGCTCCAACGCACGACCCGTGCGTCCTCTTCCGGGAGCTTTCCGGCCTCCACAAGCCGACGAAGCTCCGCCTTTATATCGGAAACCCGGCCAAAATCCAACCACTCCATGACCGTATGATAAACGGTTCCTCTGGCCGCTCCGGTTTTTTCCTCTGTCCTCTCCACAAACTGTGGGATGAGCGGAATCACATCGGCCTCCGGGTAGAGTTCTTCCCCTGCATCCGACTCCTCCCGCATTCGGAGTTTTTTTAGCTCCGTGACGCTGTATTTTTGCTTCGCGGCGGTTCGGTTCTTCCACGGATATTCCCATGATAGCCGCTCGTCCACCCTCCGAAAGAGCTCAGAATCAGCGTTGCTCCGTCGCAGCTGCGCCTCCAGCTCCTCTCTCGACAATGCTTCGGCCACCTGTCCCGTCACTGCGCCGCGGATAAGCGCTTCCATAGAGATACAGCGAACGCCCAACGCACTGTCAGATGGATCCAGCGCCGGGAGTACCCAGTCGAGACAACAACCCGCACCCGCGATCCGGGAGAACGAAAGACGCTCCCCGCGCCGCTCTGCCTCCAACAATTTTTTCTCTGCCATGCCGGTCAAGATCAGCTTCTCCTTCGCTCGCGTCATCGCTACGTAGAGAATTCGGAGCTCTTCTCCCAGACTGTCCTGTCGGTTCTGCCGCCGGATCAGCTGCTTCAGCAGCGTCGGCCTTCGCAGCCTGCGCTCCGCATCCACATAATCGAGCCCTGCACCCCAGTTGCTGTGTAGCACCAGCTTATCACGGCTCTCCTGCCGGTTGAAAGATTTTCCCATTCCCGCCACGAACACAACTGGAAATTCCAGCCCTTTGCTGTGGTGGATACTCATGATCTGCACCGCGTCGCCTCCCTCACCTGACAGCGCGGCCTCCCCGAAATCCATCTGGTATTTCTGCATATGCTCAATATAACGTACAAAATGAAACAGGCCGTGATAACTGATTTTCTCATAATCCTGCGCCTTCGCAAGCAACATCTGCACATTGGCAAACCTCTGCTCCCCACCGGGCAGCGCCCGGACACGGTTCAGATAATCGTTCTCCGTCAGGATGCTCCACAGAAGTTCATGCACCGGCATATAAGCCGCCCGCTCCCGATTTTTCTCCATCCTTGCCAGGAAATCGCGCAGGCGGGCGCGGAGCTGCTCGTCTCCCGCATACGCGACGCAGGCCTGATAAAAGCCTCCCTCCTGGCTCGCCGTCCGTATCTTCGCCAGCTCCTCCGAGGAGAATCCACCGAGCATCCCGTGCAACGCCGCCGCAAGCGGAATCTCCTGTGTGGGATTGTCGAGCACCTTCAGATAGGAAAGCAGTGTCTCGACCTCCATCGTTCCCAAATAACCCTCCCGCGATTGCGCACGGGCCGGAATCCCCTCGTCCTGCAGCACACGCACAAAAGTCTCGCTCCAACCGGACATGGTACGAAGCAGGATAACAATATCGCCGGGATGCACTGCCCGGACTTCGCCGTTTTCCGTCACTTGCGCATCCGTGAGCAGCTCCCGGATACGCGCGGCTGCCATATGGGCTTCCGCCTCCGGCTTTGTCCAGCGGCACTCCTTCTCCCATGCTTCCCAGTCCTCCCGCGCGAGGACGCAGAGCTCCGCCTGCGCCGCCGCAGATTCCGGATAGCGCGCGCCTGCCCGGAGTTCCGCTGACTCATCATAATCAATACCGCCGAGTTCCGGACGCATGATCTGCCGAAACACCTCATTGACAGGATCAAGCACCTCGCTACGGCTGCGGAAATTCTGACGCAGATCAATGCGCACACCGATGTCTCTCATTTTCATGCCAGTCTGAACATCCTCTCTGTCAGACACAGATGAAGCCTTTTCTACATCTTCGGCATTCGGGCTGTAACTCTCATATTTCTCAAGAAAAAGCCTCGGCTCCGCCTGCCGGAAGCGATAGATACTCTGCTTTACATCGCCGACCATAAAGCGATTGTCCCGCCCGCGGCGGCTACGGCAGATACTCTCCAGAATCGCCTCCTGCACGAGATTGGAATCCTGATATTCGTCCACCATAATTTCCTCAAAATAATCCGCAAACACGTCCGCCGTCTGTGATGGAACCAGCTTTCCGTCGACCTCTCGCGTCAGGATGCGCAGCGCAAAATGCTCCTGATCCGAAAAATCCAGAATATTTTTCTTTCGCTTCTGCTCATCGAGCCGCACCATAAATTTCTTTGTCAGCTCCGCGAGCGTCCGCACCTGCACCTCTGTCCGGCGAAGCTGCTCAAACTGGATCTCATCCGGCACAGAAAAATATTGTTTTTTCAGGGCTTTCAAACTCTCCTTCATATCACTTCGCAGCGCCATTACACGCTCGCAGAGCTCCTCGTCCACGCCCGCCATCGCCTTCGAGCGGCGGCTCGGGAGCTTCGCGTAGGATGCCCCGACGAGCAGATCCCGGAATTCCTCCACAGTACCGCTGCCCTGCAGATCACGAAGCAGACGCTCATCGTCAGCCAATGCTTCCTGATAAGCCACAGGACCACCCGGCAAAAATGTGAGTTCTCTGGCTTCGCGGATGCTGCTCTCAGCGTCGGACGCCGCCGTATGCAGCTCTCGCAACACATTCTCAGCACCCGCGAAATTTTCCCATCCGCCGTCCTCCGGCATCGCATAGGCGTCCGCACAGTGATCAAGCCAGCGCTGCGGCTGCGGGTTCGCGACCGCATATTCATAGAGCTGCAGGATCATATCTTCCAGACCGCCGCCCCGGTTTCCGCTCCCATAGCAGTCGGCAAAATGCAGGAAAGCTTCATCTCCGGCCCGGTGCGCCGCGTTTACAAGCTCCTGCGCGATATCCTGCTTCATCAACCTCATTTCGCCCTCGTCCGCGATACGAAAATTGGGGTTCAGGTCGATCGTGTGAAAATAATTTCGAATCACATACAGGCAAAAGCCATGGATCGTCGTGATCTGCGCACGGTGCACAAGCGTTTCCTGCCGCTGCAGCCATGCATTCGAGGGATCGTCCTTCAGCAGTTCTCCGATACGCTTTCCGATACGTTCCCGCATCTCCCCCGCCGCTGCGTTCGTGAAAGTGGTAATCAACAGACGATCCACATCTACCGGGTGAGCCGGATCCGTAATCAGCGCGAGAATCCGCTCGACAAGCACCGCCGTTTTACCTGAACCCGCGGCGGCAGAAACCAGTATATTCGAGTTTCTTGTGTCGATGACCCTTCGCTGATCCTCGGTCCATACCACGCTCATGCCCTCTCCTCCTCACGGATTTTCTCCCAGATTTCATCAGCGTCGAGCGGTTCGAGCCTGCGTTTCCTGCATCCGGGCAGCCGCCGGTCAAAGCCACACACGCTATGATAAGCGCAAAACTGACAGGCATCCTCCTGCCGCAGCTCGTAAGGGGCAAGGCTCACCTCGCCGCGCAGGATCCGCTCCCCGTAATCTTTCAGCTTTCCGCTGACATGGCGTGACAGGGCAAGCAACTGTTCCTCGTCTGCAACACTCGACGCGGCAGTATAGCTGCCGTCTTTCTTAAATTTCACCGGCAGCACGTCCGAACCTGCCTGTGCCCCGCGGTCCTGCAAAAGGAGCAAATCCCGGTCGCCATTCACGATCCCGTTCCACGCGAGCTCCTTCAAAAGCCTTCTGGCAGGATCCTCTTCGTCCAGATAGTCGAGCAACGGATCCTCAATATGGTAATAAAACATACCGGCAGGACGCGCCTTCCCGCCTCTATTCCTGCCTTCCAGTTCCAATGCGGCATTCATATAAACTGCCAACTGCAGCTGCAGTCCATAGTAGACACTTGTCAGGTCGAAGCGCATGCTGCCGCTCTTGTAGTCGATCACCCGCACGAACACCTCGCCGTCCCTATGGCAAACGTCTAACCGATCGATCCTCCCCCGCAGACGCATCCGCGCATTCTCGGAAAGCAGCACTGATACGCTCGGCAACTGCTCCAGATTCCGAAACGAGACCTCGGTCTCCTCCGGCAGAAACTCCCCTCGCTTCAGCTGCTCCAGCACCGCCCAAGCCGTGCGCTGCGCGATGCGCTCCATCCTTTTCAGCGTGTAGGCGTCACGCTCGTCCGCGAGAAGACCTTCTTCCGTATACTCCTGCACAGCCTTCTCAAGCGCCTGCGCCATCCATTCCTCCCGTTTTTCGTCCGGCACCTGAAACCAGCCGTATCCGCCCGCTTCCACCGCTTCAGAGAAATATTTCAGCGCGTCATGGAACACATTGCCCATGTCCACCGCCTTCAGGCCGCAAATCTCGCGCTCCGTGAGGCGCAGGCCATACTGCAGGAAATGCGCATAGGCGCAGGCCGCAAAACGTTCAAGCCGCGTCACACTGCCACTCAAAAGCATCCCGTAAAGCGCACGGGCCGTGGCGCGCGCGATTGGCTCCTCCCGGCGCGTGTAAAAGACAGCCGCGAGAAGCGCGTCAAAGCGCTCTCTCCATACATCCTGCCGGGCAAACCAGTCAAGCAGTGCGCACTGCTCCTCCGTGGCCTCTCCCGCCTTCCGGGCGTGCAGCGCTTCCGCAAGCAAACTGAAAGATCCCTCCGGAACAGCCAGTCGGTCGAGAAAACACTGATCCTCCTCAGTATGCACCTGAATTTTCGGAAACAATTCCTGTACCGCCGCGATCAGATATGAGGGACGCAGCGCGTTTCCGTCCGCGTCCGCAAGACTCCAGGAGAGATGAAGCTGCCGGGACGGCTTTGTGAGCGCGAGATACATATAGAATTTCTGGATGCAAGTCTCCTGCCGCGCCGTCGGCGCAAGTTCTATCCCCTGCTCCGCCAGCCGCTCCCGATCCATCTCCGAGAGCAGGCCGCCGCCGTTTTTCCTTCGCGGCACGCTGCCCTCGTTCACACCCGCAAAAAAGAGAATTTTCACATTTCTCAGACGACTGCGCTCCATATCGCCGACAACAATCTGGTCAGTACCCGCCGGGATGAGGCCAAGCTTCATCTCCGCAAGCCCCGCATCCAGAAGCTCCGCATACTCATCCAGAGTCACCTCGCAGTCCCCGAGCAGCATCACCATCTTGTCAAACAGCTCCATGACCATACCATAAACCTGCGCGTATTCTCGGGCAAGATCGTGCTCCCCCACCGTTTCAAAGCGATCTTCATAATTTTTCAGCCGCTGTTGAACCCCGAGCCGGAGCAGATAGTCATACAGCGCCCGCGTCATTTCCTCCGCGTCAGTTTCCTTCTCTTTTAGGCTCTTCGCCAACGCCTCCAATCCATCTGCCGCCTTTTCCCGCAGCGCATTCAATGAGGCAAGTTCCTCCTCCGTCATATTTTTCAACGGGTAGCGCCAGTTCTTCGTCCAGCCGGACAGACCCTTGATTCCGCGCGCCAGAACATAGTTTTCCAGCAGATCGACCTCCGAGGCCTCGACCGGCGCCATGCCGCTGCGCAGAAAACGAAACATAGCCTCGTAGGAGAAATTCTCCCGCACTGCACCGAGCAGCGCACGCAGGGCTTCCACAAAGGGATTCTTCAGGACATCACGTTTCCGATCAATAAATCCCGGAATACCCAGCGTGACAAAAGTCCGCGTAAAAAGCGTCCCATAGGTTTCAAGATCTCCCGTAACGACCGCGATCTCTCGGTAACGATATCCCCCATCCCGCACAAGTCTTAAAATCTCCCGCCCAATATATTCCGTCTCCTCCTGCGGCGAACGCGCCGCAAAGAATGCAATCTCGTCGCTTTGTTCCGCGAAGAAACGGTTCTCATGCCGAAAAATGTGGGACTCCAGAAAGGCAAGTGCAGGTGCCTCCCGATAACGCCATAACTTTTCCTTCCCGAGCAGGACAGGTTCTTCTACCCGAACATGCGCTTTTTTCGCCGTCCCGCAGAGATCGCGAACGGTTCTTTTTACTTTGTAAAAGAGCTCGTGTTCCGCTTCCTGCGCAAAGACATCCTCGCGGCTGTCGATCGTAAAAGTTACATATACATCCTCTGACAGCTCCAACAGTCGCCCGATCAGGTTCATCTGAATCGGCGTGAATCCGCTGTATCCGTCGAGCGCGATCACACTCCCCCGCACCGACGCGGACTGGTCGATCATCTGCGCAAGCGCCTCGAGAAGCTGCTCCGCGGTCAGATAAGCGTCCCTCAGGTACTCCCGAAAGCCTTCACAGATCACCTTCATATCTGCGAGTTTAAAACAGAGCTGCGGATTATCCTGATTCTTTTCAATGATATCCGTGAGTTCCTCCGGCCCGATCCGATACTGCACGAACTCGGACAGCAGCGATTTCACCTCGGTGATAAAACCCAGCTTTTTCAGATTTCCGCCAAGAAGATGCAACTCCCCGCGCTTTTCCTCCGCCAGTCGGCGCAGAATCAGATTCTTTCCGCTGTCCTCGAGGATCCGTCTGTGCTCGCCACCCACTTCCTCGAAAACACGGTGCGCCAGCCGCTCGAAGCTGAGCACGTCAATATTCATGATCCCATGATTGGGATGCATCATGACGAGATCCTTCTGCGTCTGCATTGTAAACTGCTCCGGCACGAGAATCAGATACTGCCTGTCGGGCCGGGCGATGGATTCTTTTATGATTTTTTCAAACAGATAATGGGATTTTCCCGCCCCGGCGTTGCCGAGAATCAGATGCAGCGACATAGTTTTCCCCTTTGACAGAAAATAAGGCGCTGCGGACATGCAGCGCCTTTCCCCTTATTCCCTCAGCGCGCCCTTGATGGCCGCCAGAAAGTCTTCAAATGTCTCAAAGGCCGGGATATCCGGGTTGTCCTTCCGGATCTGCTCCGTGCTGCGGAACAGGAAACCCGCGCGACTCGCCTTGATCATTCCGAGATCGTTATAGCTGTCCCCTGCCGCAATCGTCTCGAAACCGACAGACTGCAGCGCTTTTACCGTGGAGAGCTTGGACTGCTCGGTGCGCATCCGGAAGCCCGTGATCTCGCCATCCGCCGCGACTTCCAGAGTATTGCAGAAAAGCGTCGGCCAGCCGAGCTTCTCCATCAGCGGCTTCGCGAACTGCGTGAAGGTGTCGCTGATGATGATCACCTGTGTCAGCGTGCGCAACTCGTCCAGAAATTCCTTCGCACCCGGGAGCGGATCGATCTTTGCGATCGTCTCCTGAATCTCCTTCAGCCCCAGCCCGTGTTCCTTCAGGATGCCGAGCCGCCACTTCATCAGCTTGTCATAGTCCGGCTCGTCGCGGGTCGTCCGCTTCAGCTCCGGTATTCCGCTGGCCTCAGAGAAGGCAATCCAGATCTCCGGCACCAGCACGCCTTCCATATCCAGGCATACAATATCCATGTGTCTCCTCCTTTATTCCTCGACCCGGATCATACTGATGACATTCAGGCCCTTCGCCAGCTCCTGATACTCTGCCTCCGTCATAGACGGCGTCAGAATACCGACCTCGCCCTCGATCCCGGCATCAATCTTCTCCATTCCCAGAACCGACACGGCGCCCTTCACGCGCAGGAAGAAACGATGCTTCATCTCACTGACCGGTGCAAGAGCAAGCTTTTCCTGCGACCAGAAAACCGGCGTCACAGCGCCGAGATTTCTCGCCGCGTCCACAATATCGCCCGCCACCGCGCTCGCGGTCGGGAGCTTGCCCGCTCCGCTGCCGTAGAACATCGAGTCGCCGAGCATATTTCCCTTCACGAAAATCGCGTTGAATACATCATTCACCATATAGAGCGGGTTTGAACTGCCGATCATGACCGGGCTCACCATCGCACAGTAAGTGTCGCCGACCTTTTTGCTGACACCGAGCAGCTTGATCGCGCGGCCCATCTTCTTCGCATAGGTGAAATCCTCCACCGTCACCTTCGTGATGCCTTCGGTATAAATATCCTTATAATCTACCTGCTGTCCGCTGGCCAGCGAGGTCAGGATCGCGATCTTACGGCAGGCGTCAAATCCTTCTACGTCAGCCTCGGGATGAAGCTCGGCATACCCCTTCGCCTGCGCCTCCTTCAGCACATCGTCATAATCAAGACCTTCCTGCGACATCTTTGTCAGCATGTAGTTCGTCGTCCCGTTCAGAATGCCGGAAATCTCAAGGATCACATCGGCCGTCAGGGAAGTGTTCAGAGGACGGATGATCGGGATACCGCCGCCGACGCTGGCCTCAAAGAGGTAATTTGCCCCATGTGCACGCGCGACCTCGATCAGCTCCGCGCCATGTTCCGCAACCAGCTCCTTATTCGAGGTGCAGACGCTCTTGCCCGCCATGAGCAGCCTCTTCGTGAAATCGTAGGCAGGACGCAGACCTCCCATGACCTCGGCCACAACCTTCACCTCGTCATCGTTTAGAATCTCCTCAAAATCGTGCGTCAGCACGTCCATGACCGGATCTCCCGGAAACTCTCTGAGATCCAGCACATACTTGATGCGCAGCTCTTCCCCGACGTTTTTGTCGACTACCGCCTGGTTCGTCGTGATAACCTCATAGACACCCGAGCCAACCGTTCCATATCCCATGATTGCAATTTTTATCATCGGTCTTCCTCCTATTTTTGTTCTTCCGGACTCAAACTGATCCATTTCAGATACGCGTTGATAAATGTGTCAATCTTGCCGTCCATAACCGCATTCACATTACTGAATTCCTCGCCGGTCCGGTGATCTTTGACCAGCGTATAGGGCTGCATGACGTAAGAGCGGATCTGATTACCCCAGGCGATATCGCTGAGTTCCCCCTGAATGCCTGAGAGCTTCTCCGCCTGCTTCTGCTGCTCCAGAATATAGAGCTTTGCCTTCAGCATCTGCATCGCCTTGTCCTTGTTCTGGAACTGCGAACGCTCATTCTGACACTGCACCACGATGCCTGTCGGCAGATGCGTGATCCGGATCGCTGACGAAGTCTTATTGATGTGCTGTCCGCCTGCGCCGCTCGACCGATAGGTATCGATCTTCAGATCATCCGGATTGATCTCAACATCAATCTCTCCCTCAATATCCGGCATCACATCCAGTGACACGAAGGACGTCTGCCGCTTGCCCTGTGCATTGAATGGGGAAATACGCACCAGCCGGTGCACCCCTTTCTCGGACTTCAGATAGCCGTAGGCATTCTCGCCATTCACCTGAAAGGTCACGGACTTGATTCCTGCCTCATCGCCGTCGAGATAGTCCAGCACTTCTACGGAAAACCCCTTTCGCTCGGCCCAGCGCGTGTACATCCGGTACAGCATCCCGGCCCAGTCACAGCTCTCCGTGCCGCCCGCGCCCGCGTTCAGCTTCAGGATCGCATTGCAGGCATCATACTCGCCGGACAGCAGGGTCTTGATCCGCATGGACTCGAACTGCTCCGTGAATTGCTCCAGATTCTCCTGTATCTCCGGGATCAGGGTCTCGTCGTCCTCCTCATATCCCATCTCAATCAGGGTCTCGATATCCTCGTACTGCCCCTGAAGACTCTCAAATTTTTCTTTTTCTGACTTGAGGCGGTTCAGCTCTTTCATGCCCTCCTGTGACTGTTCCGCTCGGTCCCAGTAGCCGGGAGCTTCCATCTCTCTTTCCAGTTCCTCGATTCTGAGCTCCTTTGACGCGAGGTCAAAGTGAATCCCTCAGTTCTGTCATCGGTTTTGCGTAGCTGTTCAGTGTATATTTAAACTGATCCAGTTCTACCATAACCTCACCTTCTTTCTGAAGAAATGTATTGAACCAGAACCGCAGGCCTCAGACATATGCCGCCTGCGGCGTAATATGTCTGAGGCTAGATGGGCGTCCCGCCCATCTCAAAATGAAAATACAGCCTTTTGCAGATAAATCTGCAAAGTCTGTTTTTTCATTTTGCTGCTGTTCTGTTCTGCTACGCTATATTATGCCATGGGAAAATCAGAAACGCAAGGACAAAAAAGCACAGCCGATCTATTTTCCATCGGCTGTGCCCGTAAACGTAAGAAACTTTATTTTTCCTTGCAGTCCTTGATGGAGAAGCTCACGCGGCCCATCTTGTCCTTGCCGAGGCAGACGACCTTGACCACGTCGCCCAGCGTCAGCACATCCTCGACGCGATTGATACGCTCCTTCGCGATCTTCGAGATGTGGACCATGCCCTCCTTGCCCGGAGCGAACTCAAGGAACGCGCCGAACTCCTTGATGCTGACGACCTTGCCGGTGAAGACCTGACCTTCTTCGAAGTCGGTCACAATGATCGTGATCAGCTCTTTGGCCTTGTCCATCATCGCCTGATCCGTACCGCAGATCGAGACGGAGCCATCATCCTCGATGTCGATCTTCACGCCGGTCTGCTCAATGATCGTATTGATCGTCTTACCCCTCTGGCCGACCACATCGCCGATCTTCTGCGGATCGATCGACATCTGAATGATCTTCGGCACATACTGGCTGACCGTCTTGCGCGGCTCAGCGATCGCCGGCTTCATGCAGGTGTCCATGATGAAGAGTCTCGCCTGACGGCATCTCTCGATCGCACCCTCGACCATCGGCCTTGTCAGTCCGTGGATCTTGATATCCATCTGGATCGCCGTGATGCCCTCAGTCGTACCGGTCACCTTGAAGTCCATATCTCCGAAGAAGTCCTCGAGGCCCTGAATATCTGTCAGCAGCGCGAAATCGTCATCCGTATCACCGGTCACAAGGCCGCAGGAGATACCTGCCACCATCCGCTTGATCGGAACGCCCGCCGCCATCAGCGACATGCAGGACGCGCAGGTCGAAGCCATCGACGTGGAGCCATTGGACTCAAAGGTCTCAGACACGCAGCGAATCGCGTAGGGGAATTCCTCCTCGCTCGGCAGCACCGGAACCAGAGCCTTTTCTGCCAGCGCGCCGTGACCGATCTCGCGGCGTCCCGGGCCTCTGGACGGCTTCGTCTCGCCCACCGAATAGCTCGGGAAATTGTAATGATGCATATATCTCTTTCCGGTCTCATTCTCATCAAGGCCGTCAAGTCTCTGCGCCTCAGACAACGGAGCCAGCGTACACACGTCGCAGATCTGCGTCTGTCCGCGCGTGAACATGGATGAACCGTGGACTCTCGGGATGATATCCACTTCCGCGGAAAGCGGGCGGATCTGCGTGATCTCGCGGCCATCCGGACGCTTGTGATCCTTCAGGATCATCTTGCGAACCGTCTTCTTCTCATACTGATAGACAGCCTCGCCCAGCACGGCAAGCCACTCTTCCTTGTCAGCGAAGGCCTCCTCGAGCTTCTCCGTCAGAGCGCGCACATTCGCCTCGCGGGTCTGCTTATCATCGGTAAAGACTGCTTCCTCCATCTCCTGCGGCGGAACGATCTCTTTGATAGCGGCGAACAACTCTTCCGACACCGCATAGCTCGTATAAGCATGCTTCTCCTTGCCCACCTCGGCCACGATCTGGTCGATAAAGCGGATAATCTCCAGATTGATCTCGTGCGCCTTGTAGATGGCCTCGATCATCTTCGCCTCCGGCACCTCGTTCGCACCGGCCTCGATCATGATGACCTTCTCCCTCGTGGAAGCCACCGTCAGGCTCAGGTCACCCTTCTTCCACTGCTCCTGGGACGGGTTCACGATCAGCTCTCCATCGATCATGCCGATCTGCGTCATCGCGCAGGGACCTGCGAACGGAATATCAGAAATGCTGGTCGCGATCGCGGAGCCAAGCATCGCCACAAGCTCCGGACGGCAGGCCGGATCCACGCTCATGACCAGGTTGTTCAGCGTCACATCATTGCGGTAATCCTTCGGGAACAGCGGGCGCATCGGGCGGTCGATGACGCGATCCGTCAGCACCGCGTTCTCGGACGCCTTGCCCTCTCTCTTGTTGAAGCCTCCCGGAATCTTGCCGACCGCGTACATCTTCTCCTCATACTCCACGCTCAGCGGGAAGAAATCGATCCCGTCGCGGGGCTTTTCGGAAGCGGTCGCGGTGGACAGCACCACCGTCTCGCCGTAATGCATGAATGCCGCGCCGTTCGCCTGCGCGGCTACGCGCCCGACGTCCACTCTGAGCGTTCTTCCGCCCAGTTCCATTGTGTAACTTTTGTACATGTTTCGTATCTCCTTTCTGCTAAATAAATATATCCTTTAGCGGAAGACACCGAAACTACTGAAAAACGCGGAGCGACGCCGCGTTCTACGCTTTTCAGTGGTCTCGGAAAATATCTTCCGCCGACAGACGCTACGAAAAACAGGGCGGAGAAGCTCTCCGCCCTATGGCCTTTTACTTTCTCAAACCTAATTTCGCAATCAGTGCACGATATCTCTCGATATCCTTCTCCTTTAAGTACGCCAGCATTGCACGTCTCTGTCCGACCATCTTCAGAAGTCCTCTTCTGGAATGGTGATCCTTGTGATTCACCTTCAGATGCTCGGTGAGCTCCTGAATCCTCGCCGTCAGAAGCGCTACCTGCACCTCCGGCGAACCGGTGTCTCCCTCACTGCGACCATACTCGGCGATAATCGCCTGCTTCTTTTCCTTTGAAATCATCGTGTTTCTCCTCCTGTTTTTCTAAACGCCGGTCATTAAGGGACGGTCGGAGTATTCCAGACCCTGAATGACGGCTAAAATCATGCTCCACTACTCTAGCACAAACGCCCGCCTTTGTCAATCATTTATAATCCGCACAGCCTTCACCGGAGTACGGTAATACAGACTCGAAATCGTGATGCCGACGCGCTCGTTGCTGGCGTGGACGACCTGCCCGCCGCCGACGTAGATCGCCACGTGGTTGATGCTGGAGCGGCTCCCGTAGAATACCAGGTCGCCCGGCTTCAGATCAGAAAGGCTGATCGTCGTGCCGCAGTTCGCCTGCGCCTTCGAGGAATGCGGCAGGCTGATGCCATAATTCTTAAACACCGCCAGCACAAAGCCGGAGCAGTCCGCTCCCTTCGTCAGGCTTGTGCCGCCCCACACATAGGGGTTTCCAATATACTGCTTCGCGAAGTCGGCGATCGCCACGCGGACGTCCGACACGCCCTCGCCGTAAAGTACCTCGGAGATCGTCAACGCCTCATCCAGCTTCGCGCCAACCTCCACATATTCCTTATAAATGTAACCATCTTCGCCGTCAAGGTCGATCTTCACCCACTCGTCGAGTTCCTCGATCACGTCAAAGCTCTGACCGCTGCCGACGATATCGAGAATCTCACTGTCCATACTCGGCTCGGTCCGAACCCGCAGTCCGTCGGTCGTCACCTCCGCGACCGTCTTCAGAAGGGAGGATGCCTTGTCCAGCGCCTCGCTGCCGGTCAGCACATACTCCGCCTTGATGTAGCCTTCTACCTCTCCCGATTTGATCTGCAACCACTCGCCGTCCTCGCTCTCAGCGATAACATCGCAGCCGGCCTCATTTCCGATCTTACCGACGATCTTGCCGTCCGTCGATGCGCTGTCGCGGATATTCACTTTTCCTTCCGAGACAACAACAATCCCGAGATTGCTGTAACCATCCAGTCCAAACGAAGTCAGGACCGCTTCGCTTATCGCATTCTCGACCGCCTCCGCGCTCTCCGCCTGAGCGAGCTGTCCGGTGATGCCGATCGTCGTGCTGCTGCCCAAAGCACCGGAGGCCTGTGCATCCAGTGCCGGCACTGCGATCAATATCGTTCCCGTGAGAACCGCAGCCATTCCTTTCACAATAATTCTATTCCAATGATGATCCATCATTCACCTCTGTATATTTGTTACAAACTTGTTACAAAACCCCAACAATTTTATAACATATACAGGGATGTTTGTCAATGAACAATTCCTGAAAGATCAGCTCTCCCAATCCCAATTCACAACTGCTTTGTTCCAATACTCGCAAAACGCGGTCACTCGCCCGCACTCACCATCGTCTCCGCGAAAATCGCGTAGCCCTTCGCGGGGTCATTGACGAAGACATGGGTGACTGTACCGATGAGACGTCCATTCTGCAGAATCGGACTTCCGCTCATTCCCTGAATAACCCCGCCGGTCAGACCGAGGAGTTCCTCGTCTGTCACACGGAAAACCATGCCCTTATTGACATCGCTCTCATTCAGCCGGATCTCGGTGATCTCGATCTCATAATCCTTCAGTTCACCGGAGACCGCACTGCGAAGGACGGCGGTTCCGATTTCAACTTCCTGCTTAAAAGCGACCTCAACTGTCTCGTCACAAAGTTCCGCGGCCAGAATCCCGTCCGCCTCACCGAAAATACCGGCCTCCGTATTCTGAAGAATCGTCCCGCGCACATGACGCTCAGAATAGGTGATTGAACCGCTCAGCTCCCCGGGCGTACCGCGGACGCCTTTCACAATATCGAGGATCGTCGTGTCATAGAGCGAACCGCCCGCGGCATCGAGCAACTCACCGGTATCCGAATCCGTAATACCGTGGCCAAGCGCGCCAAAGGAACCGTCCTGCGCCATATAAGTCAGCGTCCCAATACCCTGAATATCATCCTTCACCCAGACGCCAAGTTTATAATCGCCCTCTTCCGTCTGCACCGCGTTTACATGCACTTGCAGTTCCTCCCCTTCACGATTCAGCCTCAGCACCATCGTCTCCGTTTTATTCGCCTGAATGCAGGCGATGAGCTCATCCTTGTCCTCCACAGATTTCCCATTGACCACGAGAATGTAATCCCCAGCCTGCAAAATCTGCAGCGCAGGCTCACGCAGAAGACCATCCGCCGTGGCCACCTCCGAAGTCCCGACCACATAAACGCCGTGCGTCTCGAGGTAGACACCGATCGGCACGCCGCCCGGTATCACACTCACGTGCTCCACGGCTTGCACAGACACCTCCTTAAGACCCAGATTCAGGGTCTGCTCGTCCCCGTAGGCGATACGGACCGCATCGGGCACCTGTGTTTTCAGGTACCAAGCACTGTACACAAATAATGTCAATATGGAAAGAATCAAAGCCAGAATCAGGCTGATCCGATAGATTCTGCGACGTCCCATGCAGCCACACCTTTCACACTTGCTGACGCCCGCGCCGGAAAGCGCGGGCATGTCTATCGCTAGTGTCTGCATGTTCGACGGAAATGTTACTGGAAAGTCTTTCCTTTAAACTGTTCCGCCAGAGATTTCATTTCACGGGCATTATCGCGAACCGCGTCGGTAATCTCAGCGCCTCCGAGAATGCGCGCGAGCTCCTCCGTCACCTCATCTCCGGCAAGAAGCCGGATATGGGTCGCGGTGCTGCCGTCCTCTGCGCTCTTCTCGATCAGATAATGGCTATCTGCCATCGCGGCGAGCTGAGCCAGATGTGTGATACAGATGACCTGACGGCTACGGCCGATCACAGCAAGCTTTTCAGATACCTTCTGTGCGGTCCGGCCACTGATCCCGGCATCAATTTCGTCAAAAACAACAGTGTCAATCTCATCCTGCCCGGCCAGCACGGTCTTGATCGCGAGCATCACGCGTGAGAGTTCGCCGCCGGATGCAATCTGTGCAAGCGGCATCAGCGCCTCTCCCGGGTTTGTGGAAATCAAAAATTCCACATCGTCCCAGCCCAAAGCCGAGGGCACGCCGGTCTCTCTCACCGCGATCTCAAAATGTACATCAAGAAAATTGAGTTCACGCAGTTCCTCCAGCATCCGCCCCTCAAGATCCCGCGCGGCCTGCACGCGCGCCTCATGCGCGCTCTCACAGTCAGCATCCAGCTCCCTCTTCGCGCGCGTATAATCCTCTTTAAGCTCGCTCCGGCGCTGTTCAAGATTCTGCAGGAAATCCATCCGTTCCCGCTTTTCCTCTAAGGACATAAGAACTTCCCCCACTGTGCGGCCATACTTCGCTTTGAGATGATTGATGAAATTCAGCCGTTCCTCCGTATCGTGAAAATCCTGCTCGGAAAATTCCATTGTCTCCATGTACTGCGCGAGCTCCCGCCCGAAGTCAGCCAGCAGCGTATCTATTTCGCCAAGCTGTTCCTCAAGCCGGAACAGTTCATCATCATACTGTAAGGCGGTATTCAGTTCCCGGCAGGCCCGCCCGATCAGCTCGGCTGCACTGCCCGGATCCTCCTCACAGAGCTGCCGTACAATTCCCAGCGATTCCAAAATCCGACGGCTGTTCACCATGCGCCGATAGGTCTGTTCAAGTGCCTCGTCTTCTCCGTCGGCAAGCTGTGCCGCCTCAATCTCATGGATCTCGTACTCGAGCAAAGACTGCTCGCGCAGACGCACAGCCTCGTCGAGCCCGGCCTCATCGAGCGATTTTTCCAGCGCATGACATCTGCCCCAGCTCTCCTTCAATGCTTTCAGGCAGGGTGTAAGGCGCTCTCCGGCATAGAGATCAAGGATTTCGAGATGTTTTTTCTTGTTTAACAGGGATTGATGCTCGTGCTGGCCATGAATATCGATCAAAAGTGAAGAGACTTTGCGCAGAGTTGATGCGCTGACGGTCTCCCCGTTTACGCGACAGACGCTGCGGTTTTCGGACATCCTGCGCGACAGGATAACCTGTCCGTCTTCCACCGGGATGTCGAATTTCTCCAACTTTTTCAAAAGTTCTGGCTCATCCACGGAAAAGACAAGCTCGGAGATCGCATAATCCGCGCCGTCACGCAACATCTGGCGCGGCACCTTCCCACCGAGCGCCATCGTCATCCCGCCGAGCAGCAACGACTTTCCCGCTCCCGTCTCGCCGGTCAGGATGTTAAGCCCCTCCGAGAAGTCGATCTCGGCCTCCCGAATCAGGGCAAGGTTTTTCACATGAAGCTGAAGCAGCATAAATCATTCCTCCACGATTTTCCTCAGTTCCTCCAGTAACAGCGGCGCAGCCTCAGCCGTACGCACAGCGCAGAAGATCGTATCGTCCCCGGCAATGCAGCCGACGACCTCCGCGAGGCCGAGATTGTCAAGCGCGGTCGCTGCGGCCATCGCCATGCCGGACACCGTCTTAATCACCAGAATATTGCCTGCATAATCTGCAGAGACATAGGCCTCCCGCAAGACGCCTACATACTTCTCCGCAAGATGCCGTTCCTGACCGCCCACCGCCACATACTTCTGCCGACCGTTTCGATCCGGAACCTTTGAAAGCTTGAGGCTGCGGATATCGCGCGACACCGTCGCCTGCGTCGCCGGAAAGCCGGCGTCCCGCAGCCGATCTGCCAGCTCTTCCTGTGTCTCGATATCATATTTCCCGATCAGCTCTATGATTTTCTCATGACGTTTCTGTCTCATACGTCCTCCTCTGTCCGTGGCTGTTACCCTCTCCTTAGCGGCTCAGCTTGTCACGCAGCACCTCCAAAAAACTGGCCTGACTGATCTTCAGGATTTTTGTAATGCGCGCGGACTTCCCAATCTCCACTGAATCACCCGTCCGAAGCCGGACGTAGTGATCTCCGTCAAAAGTCACGAAAGCTTCGTCATCGCCGCCGCGCCGCCCCTTCCCTATCTGAATCCGAATCCTGTCATCACCGGAGAACACGATGCTCCTCGAGTTCAGCGTATGCGGACAAATTGGCGTCAGGATCAACGTCGACGCGGTCGGCGACACAATCGGCCCGCCGGCCGAAAGGCTGTATCCCGTAGATCCGGTCGGTGTCGAGACGATCAGGCCGTCCGCCGTGAAGGAGTTCAGATACTCGCCGTTTACAAAAACCTCGTAGTCGATCACGCGCAGCGTCCCCATACGGTTCAGCACAATATCATTGAGCGCAATATCCTGCTCCGTGATTTTGCCGTCCACCCAGACATTTCCGCTGAGCATCATACGGTTTTCCACCGTGTACTCACCCGCTATCAGCCTGTCAAGCGCGCTGTAAAGGCCGTGCAGCTCAATCTCCGCCAGATAGCCGAGATGTCCAAGATTGACGCCAAGAAGCGGGATGTTCCGATCGGACAAATTCCGCGCGGCGCGCAGCAGCGTGCCGTCGCCGCCGAGCACAAGAATGCCATCCACATCAGAACCGATTGGCGGCTCATAATCCTCAGCCAAACCGGGCTCCCCGCTCTTACGAATCAAGCAGCGCTGGCCGTGTCCGGCCAGATAATCTGCAATCTCGCCTGAGAGCGTCCGGCTGTCCTCCTTATCACTGTTCGCGATAATATAAAATGTCTTCATATATTCAGTCAAGCGTTCGATGCGCCAGCTCCACGACCTTTGCCGGGTCGATATCCGCAGGCACGCAGACGCCATCCCCCTCCTGATTTTCCAAATGTAACAGATACTCTATGTTCCCTTCCGGCCCCTTGATCGGAGAAAAATCCAGCGCCAGAATCTGAAATCCGATCCCCGCGGCAAAGTCCATAATCCCACGGACAACCTGCAGGTGCACGGCCGGGTCACGCACGACTCCTTTTTTCCCGACCTGCTCCCGTCCTGCCTCAAACTGCGGCTTGATCAGAGCGACAACCTGTCCTTCAGGCGCCAGTAGCGCCTTCACTGGGCCAAGCACTTTTCGCAACGAAATAAAAGCCACATCAATTGAGGCAAAGGCGATCGGATCCGGAATATCCTCACGCGTGACATAACGGATATTTGTCCGCTCCATGCAGACTACGCGCGCGTCCTGCCTAAGCTTCCAGGCGAGCTGTCCGGTTCCGACGTCCACCGCCCAGACCTTCGCCGCGCCATTCTGCAGCATACAATCGGTAAATCCGCCTGTCGACGAACCAACGTCCATGCAGATTTTCCCCTCCACAGACAGATCAAAATTCAAAAGAGCCTTCTCCAGCTTCAGTCCGCCGCGACTCACATATTTCAGGGGAGAGCCCTTGACTTCTATCTTTACCTGCTCCGAGAAGGAGGCTCCCGCCTTATCTTCCCGCTGCCCGTCCACAAACACATTCCCGGACATGATGACAGCCTTTGCCTTCTCCCGGGACTCAGCAAGTCCACGTTCTACCAGTAGTACATCCAGTCTCGTCTTCGCCATTACGCACCTCCCCCTGATGCATCCGCCCGCACCAGACAGGTAATGTAACGCTCTACCACGCGCTTATAAACCGACTCCGCGTCAATCCCGGCATCCGCATGCAGCAGATCCACACTGCCATGCTCAACGTAAGCGTCCGGGAGGGCAATATTCAGCACCTCCACCCCCGAAATCCGCTCCTGCACATAATCGCACACCTTCTCGCCGTAACCGCCGCTTAAGACATTCTCCTCCAACGTCACAAAAAGTTTGTGATCTGCCGCTAGCATTTTCAGCGCCTCCGTGTCGATCGGCTTCACAAAGCGCGCGTTCACAAGCGTGCAGCTGTAGCCGGTCTCTTTGAGGAGACGCCGTACCTCCACCGCCGTCTTCACCATGCTGCCAACCGCGAGTAACGCGATGTCCTCCTCCTCGTAGAGAACTTCGCTCTTTCCGTACTTGATGGGTTTTCGGAAATCCTTCAGACCATCCCAGGCCTCCCCCCTCGGATAGCGCAGGGCGATCGGGCCGTCAAACCCCACCGCAAATTTTAACATATCGGACAGCTCCCACTTATTTTTCGGCGCCATAACATGCATATTGGGGATGCTGGATAGATAGGACAGGTCGAAAATACCCTGATGCGTCTCCCCATCGCTACCGACGAGGCCCGCCCGGTCAATCGCAAAAACGACCGGCAGGTTCTGAATACAGACATCGTGCAGGATCTGGTCATAGGCCCTCTGCAAGAAAGAAGAATAGACCGCAAAGACCGGCCGCATACCACCCGCCGCGAGTCCAGCCGCAAAGGTGACCGCGTGCTCCTCCGCAATCCCAACGTCGAAGAAACGCTCTGGGTAAAGATTTTTAAAACGTTTCAGGCCTGTGCCGTCCGGCATGGCTGCCGTGATCGCCACGACCTTCTCATTGCGCTTTCCGAGCTTCACCATGCAGGTGGAGAAAACGTCCTGATAGTTCGCCTTTTTCTGCTTCTGCGCCGGAAGTCCGGTCTCGATCACGAAGGGCGCCGTCCCGTGAAACCTGGCCGGATGCCGCTCCGCCGGCGCATAACCCTTGCCCTTCTTTGTCAGAACATGAATCAGTACCGGCCCCTGAAAACGCTTCGCCTGCCGGAACACATCGCACATCCTGCCAATATCATGCCCGTCCACCGGACCGAGGTAGATGATCCCCATATTTTCAAAGAGCATGCCGGGAATGATGAGCTGCTTGATACCGCTTTTGGTCTTTTTGAGACGCTCCGCCACATGTCTTCCACCCGGAATTCGGTTCAGCGACTGCTCGACACCGCTCTTGAAGCTCGTATAACCCTGATTCGTGCGCAGACCGCTCAGGTATTCCGACATGCCGCCCACATTCTCCGCGATTGACATTTCATTGTCATTCAACACGATAATAAAATTCTTCTTCAGGCGGGAGGCATTGTTCAACGCCTCATAGGCCATGCCGCCGGTCAGCGCGCCATCCCCAATAACAGAGACCACATAGCCGCCACCGCCTTGCAGGTCGCGCGCCGCCACAAGTCCAATCCCCGCAGAGATTGAGGTCGAACTGTGGCCGGTATCGAAGCAGTCACAGTCACTCTCCTTCCGCTTTGGGAAACCACTCATACCGCCATATTTTCGCAGCTCGTCAAAGCCCGCCTTGCGGCCGGTCAGCAGCTTATGCGTGTAGGACTGGTGTCCAACATCCCACACGATTTTATCCTTTGGGAGATCAAAACTCAGGTGAAGCGCCATCGTCAGCTCCACAACGCCGAGATTGGACGCGAGATGTCCGCCCGTCCGACTGATCTTCTCGATCAGAAACGCGCGGATCTCTTCTGCCAGAACCGGATATTCCTCCGGGGAAATATTCTTTATATCACCTGTTCGATTGATTTTTTCAAGAACCATGGCCGGTCGCCTACTTTTCTCTGTAGATTAAGGACTTTATCAGCTCCGTCAAAAATTCGTTTCTATAGGGGAGTGCCGCAAGACGCGCGAGCGAGCGCGCCGAGATCTCCTCCACATCACGACCCGCCTGCGTGAGGCCATGCAATGTCACATAGGTCGTCTTCTCATTGCGCTCATCGCTGTGAATCGGCTTGCCAAGCTGTTCGAGCGTGCTCGTCACATCCAAAATGTCATCGCGGATCTGGAACGCAAGGCCAACGTCAGAAGCAATCTTTTCCACCTCACCCACTTCCTCTTCGGAAGCCCCCGCAAGCACCGCACCGACCATCATCGAGGCCTCGAGCAGCGCGCCGGTCTTCAGCTCATAGATGAAATCCAACGTCTCCTGATCGATCGCGTGCCCGGTAGAGAGCACATCGACCGTCTGACCGCCGATCATGCCATAGATTCCCGCTTTTCTCGCCAGAACCTGCAGCGCGCGCGCCGTACGTTTCGGATCTCCCTCCCGATCGAAAGCCGAAGCGGCAGTTTCAAACGCGTAGTTCAAAAGACCGTCGCCCGCCAGCACGCCCATTGCATGCCCGTACTTTGCGTGAGTCGTGAGCTTACCACGGCGGTACTGGTCATTGTCCATGGCCGGGAGATCATCATGGACGAGCGAATAAGTATGGATCATCTCGATTGCGGCCATGAAGCACTCGATCACATCGCCCTTCCCACCGAAGAGACGAAAGGTCTCATCCATCAGAATCGGCCGCAGGCGCTTGCCTCCGGCGAGTACGCTGTAGTTCATGGCCTCCATGATCTCTTTCTGCGTGCCTGTCTCTTCCGGGAGAAATTTACGTAAAATCTCCTCCACACGAGCAATCTTCTCCTTTAACTCTGCGCTGCCACCCATACGTCCTCCCCTTCCTGCGCGAGAATCTTCATCTGTTTTTCCACATGCTCAATATTTTCATTACACAATTTCAGGAGCTCCATTCCTTCCTTATACAGAGCAAAGGAATCCTCAAGGGACACGTCCCTATCCTGAAGCTTTTTCAGGATCTCGTCGATCTGTGACAAAGCCTTTTCAAGATTGAATTTTTCCTCCTGTGTCTGTTCCATCCTGCTCTCCTCCTCACTCCGGCAGCGCAGACTCCACGCGCGCCCGGACGACGCCGTCCGTCACGCGAATGCGAAGGCCATCGCCTTCCCGCACCTGAGAAATACTGCGCAGCGCCTTTCCTGACTCCGTCTGCGTGTACGAATATCCCTGCTGCAGCCGCAACAGCGGTGAACAGCCTTCCAGAAGCCCAGCAAGCCGTTCCATCCTGTGGCGGCGATCCGCTGTCTTCGTCTCCATCGCATAGCTGAAATCCTTCTGCAGCGCGGACATCCGGGTACGCCTTTCCCTGATCTGGTCTGCAGGACTCTCGCGATCAAGGCGCAGGGCGCGATCCTCCAATGCATTTCGCAGGTTCATAATCTTCTGCTCCATCCGATCGGTCAGCTGACAGCCGAAAAGCTCCAGCCCCTCCATCAACTGCCGGTAATCGGCCACAGCCAGCTCCGCCGCCGCTGAGGGCGTCGGCGCCCTCAGATCCGCGACATAATCTGCAATCGTCGTGTCTGTCTCATGCCCTACCGCCGAAATCACAGGCGTCTGGCAGGCAAAGATAGCGCGCGCCACCATCTCTTCATTGAAAGCCCAGAGATCCTCTATCGAACCGCCACCGCGGCCCACGATCATCACATCCACGCCGCGCGTATCCAGAAGACGGATCGCCCGCGCGATACTCTCCGCCGCTCCCTCGCCCTGTACTTGCGCTGGGCTTAAAACCAACTGCACATAAGGGTTTCTCCGATGGGCAATATTCATGATATCGCGAATCGCCGCCCCGGTAGACGCGGTCACAATTCCGACCGTCCGGCTGTAGAAAGGAATCGGCTTTTTGAACTGTTCATCAAACATGCCCATCTCACGCAGTTCCTTCTTCAACTGCTCAAACCTGAGATAGAGCGCACCCTCGCCATCCGGCGTGATCTGTTTTGCGTAAAGCTGGTACTGTCCGGTTCTCTCGAAGACGCGCACCGCGCCAAGCGCGATGACCTTCTGTCCGTCCTGCATTCGGAATGTAAGACCGCTCCTGCGGTCGCCCGCAAACATAACGCAGGCGATGGCTCCGCTTTCATCCTTCAGGGAAAAATAGATATGGCCGGACGTGTGATATTTGCAGTTGGACACCTCACCCTTCACATAGATCTGCCGCAGCATGAAATCCTGAGCGAACATGTTTTTGATGTACTGATTGACCTGTGCAACGGTGTACACATTTTTTGCCATAGTTATCCCTTCTGCGCGAGTTTCGCGAGCACACCATTGACGAAAGCGGGCGACTCGTCCCCTCCATAAGTTTTGGCAAGTTCGACCGCTTCATTGATCGCGACCTTCTCCGGAATATCCTCATCATACTTCATCTCAAACAGCGCTAACCGGAGGAGCGTCAAGTCAACGCGCCCCATGCGCGCGGTCTTCCATTTCTCAGACACCCCGTCGATGATCGCGTCGATCTCGGGGATCCGCTCCGCAATCCGCTCATATTTCCCGGAAATATAGGCCTCATCCTCCGGGCTCATCTCAGTCTCTTCCTTCATATCTTCCACAAACAGGCCGACCTGCTCCGGCATTTCGTCCTGCTCATTAAATTCTACCCGAAAGAGGAGCTGAAAAATGTGCTCCCTGAGCTCCCGTCTTTTCATCTTCGTCCTCCAAAAACAGGGGACTGCCGCGGCAGTCCCCTTAGCTGTCCCGATCTCTACGCCAGCGCTACGCCAGCCACCCGGACATTCACCACCGACACTTTCATACCTGTCATGCTCTCGATCGCAGCTTTCACTTTCTCCTGCACGATCCCAGACACTTCTAGGATATTTGTCCCAAATTCCATGTTCAACGCGAGGTCGACTTTCACATCTGTGTCCGTCACTTCCACACGGACGCCCTTCTGCAGGCTCTTCATACCCATCTTCGCCACCAGTTCGTTCCGAATGTTGCCGGCCATGGACGCAACGCCCTTCACTTCTGTGGCCGCCATGCCCGCAATGATCGCGACAACCTCGTCTGCAATCTGCACCGCGCCTTTCCCCTCTTCCTCCTGAATAACATGGGTTGCTCTCTCCATCTTCTCCATAACGGATACCTCCTTCACAATTGCCGTCTGGGGTGTTTCCTGTGTTACGCTATGGCTACAGGGCTACGTTCCATTTCCGATGTTACGCTGCGGCTGCAGGGTCACGTTCCATTTCCGATGTTACGCTACGGCTACAGGGTCACGTTCCATTTCCGATGTTACGCTACGGCTACAGGGACGCGCTCCCTCCCCGGGCATCTGTCTTAAGAACCCGCTCTCGCTCAGTGCGGAGCGTAGCGGTACTAAGCTCAACCTTCGCCTGACGGCTCGGTTTCGCTAAGTGCCGACGCTCCTCAATGGTTCTTAAGACAGATGTCCGATACGGGAACGCTACGCAGTGGCAGGCGGATAGTGCAGCGCATTACTTCGTATACTCAGCTTCACCAAGGCCGACGCTCCTCAATGGTTCTTAAGACCCATGTCCATACAGGAGCGCTACGCAGTGGCAAGCGGACAGTGCAGCGCATTACTTCGCATACTCAACTTCACCAAGGCCGACGCTCCACAATGGTTCTTAAGACAGATGTCCGATACGGAAGCGCTACGCTGTGACAGGCGGA
>JAJQBC010000077.1:33640-36311 GCA_021203465.1 Lachnospiraceae bacterium
CAATGGTTCTTAAGACAGATGTCCGATACGGAAGCGCTACGCTGTGACAGGCGGACGGTGCACGGGGCACTTTGCATACTCCGCTTCTTCTGAATGGACACTCCATAATGGCAAGTGCTCAGTACAATGCTGTGACGGACACACAATACAACAATAAACAAGAGTACAATAACCTGCGAACAACGCAGCAGCAGGCGGCAACAATATTTCCTAAATAGATATGGTAAGTATAGCAAAATATCTCCTCTTTGAAAAGAAGAAATTTGCCTTCACAGCGCTGAAGAAAGAAGAAAGTTGCCTCCATATATTCTCATGAAGGGTAATCCAAACAGGCCGCACGGCTGAGATCCACAAAGGCAAAACCATGTGCCGACATACTTGCACCTTGTAAATTATATCCCCCGTGAGGGATGACCCTGACAGAACCACGTAGCTGACCCCTGGCAAATCCAGGACACTATGCCAAAGCGTGAGCCCGGGGGCGGGGTCGTATTTCTGTAACCGGACCATTGTGGAGCATCGGCACTTAGCGAAGGCAAGTGCCGCGTAGTGGCACGAAGCCTGAGCTTAGTACCGCTACGCTCCACACTGAGCGCGAGCGGGTCCGGGAACAGATGTACGACCCCGCCCCGGGCGTCCCCATTTGACTACCTCCCGAACTCGCTCAGCTGCAGCCCCTCGTTTCTGTCCAGGGTCATCCCGATACTCCAGCTGTTGACCCAGATGAGGAGCGGGCGTCCTTTGAGGTCCTTGATTTTTTTCATGTCGGACGTGCCATTGATCTTATCCATATCGATCTGGGGATTCTCAATCCAGCGAATGTGCTCATATGGTAAGTTTTCCAGAGCGATCTCCACATTATACTCATTGTTCAGGCGATATTTCAGGACATCGAACTGCAGCACACCCACAACGCCGACGATGATCTCCTCCATGCCGGTGTTGTACTCCTGGAAGATCTGGATCGCTCCTTCCTGGGCAATCTGCTCGATACCCTTGACGAACTGCTTGCGTTTCATCGTGTCCAGCTGACGCACGCGCGCGAAATGTTCCGGCGCGAAGGTCGGGATTCCCTCATACTCGATCCGGCGTCCCGGCATGCAGACCGTATCGCCGATGGAGAAAATACCCGGGTCAAAGAGGCCGATGATGTCGCCCGCGTAGGCCTCATCCACGATCTTGCGTTCCTGCGCCATCATCTGCTGCGGCTGAGAGAGACGGATCTTTTTATTCTCCTGCACATGTGTGACCTCCATGCCCGCCTCGAATTTGCCGGAACAGACGCGCAGGAAGGCAATACGGTCGCGGTGCGCCTTATTCATATTCGCCTGAATCTTAAAGATAAAGCCGGAGAATGGTTCCTCCACCGGGTCGATGAGGCCGACGTCCGCCTGCCTGGGCAGGGGCGGGCTCGTCATCTTCAGGAAATGCTTCAGAAAAATCTCCACGCCGAAATTGGTCAGAGCGGAGCCGAAGAAGACCGGCGAGAGCTCACCACAGTCGACCAGCGACTGGTCAAACTCCGCACTCGCGCCGTCGAGCAGCTCGATCTCCTCCTCCAGCTTCTCCCTCTGTCCGGGAAGCAGCACATCTCCCGCTTCGTCGAGAGAAAGCACAAGATCCGCGCCCTCCTTTGTACCCTTCTCCGTATCGGAAAAAACATGGATTCTCCGTCCTGCGCGGTCATAGACGCCCTTAAATTCCTTGCCGGAGCCGATCGGCCAGTTGATCGGGCAGGTCGCGATGCCGAGCTCCTTCTCGATGTCGTCCAGAAGGTCAAAGGTATCCATCGCGTCGCGGTCCATCTTATTGATAAAGGTAAAAATCGGTATATGCCGCATGACGCAGACCTTGAAAAGCTTCCTCGTCTGCGCCTCGACACCCTTCGAACCGTCGATAACCATAACCGCGGAGTCCGCCGCCATCAGCGTGCGGTAGGTGTCCTCCGAGAAATCCTGATGTCCCGGTGTGTCTAGAATATTGATGCAATAATCGTCATAATGAAACTGCAACACTGACGAAGTGACCGAGATTCCTCTCTCCTTCTCAATCTCCATCCAGTCCGACACTGCGTGCCGCGCGGTCGCCTTCCCCTTGACGGATCCCGCCAGATTGATCGCGCCGCCATATAATAAGAACTTCTCCGTCAGCGTCGTCTTTCCCGCGTCCGGGTGCGAAATGATCGCAAAGGTCCGCCGTTTCTCTATCTCTTTTCGCAAATCTGCCACGTAAACTTCCTCCTGCCATAAAACACTTTTCCTATCTTAACACAGTTCTTCTCAAAATAACAGACAGAAAAAGAAAAACAACTCCGTCTTCGCTGTAATTAGTAAACACAAAAACAGGGGAACACAGATTTTCTGTGGTTCACCCTGTCTTTTGGCTCAGTTACCCATCTGCAGACTACGCAAACTGATGTTGCAATTCCCTGACATCGCGTTCCAGAACATTGACCCTCACCGTCAGCATCTCCACCTCGCTGTCTTTTCTGCCAGCCTCCTTCAAATGGCGTACCAGGTCAAGATGCCCTTCCGCCACGCGTCTGATATTAACTCGCAGCTCATTGTCAATCGTCAGCCTGATACCAACCATATCCGCCTTCAGCCCCGCTACGCCAACTTTCAGATTTGCTACATCCTCTTTCAACTCCACTACGTCGGCTTTCACTTCG
>JAJQBC010000077.1:36411-107599 GCA_021203465.1 Lachnospiraceae bacterium
TTCAACTCCACTACGTCGGCTTTCACTTCGACCATGTCCGCCTTCAGCTCCGCTATGTCGGCTTTCACTTCAACCATGTCTGCCTTCAACTCCGCTACGCCAACTTTTAGATTCGCTACATCCTCTTTCAATTCTGTTACGTCTGTCTCGATATTGCCCACTTTCGTAAGCAGCAGGTCGAGTTTCTGGCTGTCTGTCATATTCCATCCTCCATATCATTTGATGGATTTCCTGCAAGTTACATCATAATACGAGTGACGTCAGTATAACACGTACAGCCGATGAAGTCCATACATAATTTCGTCCAAATTTTCACCCGTCAATTTGGTGAAATCGCTGCTTTCATCTCCCGCACAAACTGTGCCACATATGGCACAGCATCGTGCCCGTATTTCTCGATGAGCTTCACGATCGCTGATCCGACGATCACACCGTCCGACTGTGCGGCCATCTTTGCAGCGGTCTCCGGGTTCGAGATACCAAAGCCGATCGCCGCTGGAATGTCGGAAACACTTTTCACAAGTTTGACCATCGCACCCACATCGGTCGTGATCTCGCTGCGCATGCCGGTCACACCGAGGGAGGAGACACAATAAACAAAACCATCCGCTTCCTTCGCAATCATCGCAATGCGCTCATGGGAGGTCGGCGCGATCAGAGAAATGAGATCAAGACCGCGCTCCCTGCACGCGCCTGAAAAATCCGCCTTCTCCTCGTAGGGCACGTCCGGCAGGATCAGGCCGTCCATGCCAATCGCCGCCGCACGATCGAGGAAACGCTCCGTTCCGTAAGAATAAACCACGTTTGCATAGGTCATGAATACCATCGGAAGCTTCACATCTTTCCGAAGTTCTACAACCATATCGAAAATTTTGTCCGTCATGACACCGCCTCTTAAGGCTCTTAAGTTTGCCCCCTGAATCACCGGTCCCTCCGCCGTCGGGTCAGAGAAGGGAATGCCAAGTTCAATGAGATCCGCTCCGTTTTCTGCCATGGCGTGTACAATCGCTTTCGTCGTATCCAGATCCGGATCGCCGCAGGTGATGAAGGGAATGAATGCCTTCCCATTTTCAAATGCTTTTCTGATATTACTCATGGAGATCCTCCCCTCTGTAGCGCGCAATCGCCGCGCAGTCCTTATCTCCGCGCCCGGAAATATTGATGACCATGACCTGATCTTTCTCCATCTGCGGAGCGAGCTTTTTCGCGTAAGCCACCGCGTGCGCGCTCTCGATCGCCGGAATGATGCCCTCCATGCGGCTGAGGTACTCAAAAGCGTCTACTGCCTCGTCGTCGGTGATCGCGACATATTCCGCTCTTCCGGTATCGTGAAGCCAGGCGTGCTCCGGCCCGATACCCGGATAGTCGAGGCCTGCCGAGATCGAGTAGACCGGCGCAATCTGCCCGTATTCATCCTGACAGAAGTAGGACTTCATGCCGTGAAAAATACCGAGCCGCCCGGTTGCAATCGTCGCCGCCGTCTCAAAGGTGTCGACGCCGCGTCCCGCTGCCTCGCAGCCGATCAGCCTTACACCCTCGTCCTCAATAAAATGATAAAACGCGCCGATCGCGTTGGAGCCGCCGCCCACACAGGCCAGCACCGCATCGGGCAGTTTTCCTTCCGCCGCCAGACACTGCTCCTTAATTTCTTTCGAAATTACGGCCTGGAAATCGCGCACGATTGTGGGAAAGGGATGTGGTCCCATGACCGAGCCGAGCACATAGTGCGTATCGGCAATGCGGTTCGTCCACTCGCGCATCGTCTCGGACACCGCGTCCTTAAGCGTGCCGGTACCCGAGGAGACCGGATGCACCGTCGCACCGAGCAGCCGCATCTTATAGACATTCAGCGCCTGCCGCTTCGTGTCCTCCTCACCCATGAACACCTCGCACTCCATACCCATCAGTGCCGCCGCAGTCGCTGCCGCGACGCCGTGCTGTCCCGCGCCGGTCTCAGCGATGACTCTCGTCTTTCCCATTTTCTTTGCGAGCAACGTCTGGCCGAGCACGTTGTTGATCTTGTGCGCGCCTGTGTGATTTAAGTCCTCGCGCTTCAGATAGATCTTCGCGCCGCCAAGATCCTCCGTCATCTTCTTCGCATAGTACAGGCGCGAGGGTCTGCCCGCGTAATTATTGAACAGTTCCGTCAGCTCTGCCTGAAACTGCGGATCGTTCTTGTAGTGATTGTAGGCCTCCTCGAGCTCAATCACCGCATTCATGAGCGTCTCGGGAATATACTGCCCGCCATGCACCCCGAAACGTCCTCTGGATCCTGTCTTTGTCATCCTTCTCTCCATTCCGCCGCCTTTTCATCGACGACATTCACTTTTTATTCTGTATGAATTCAAAAATTGTTCTATAAATTTCTCACCGTCTCAATGATTCTCTGAATTTTCTCTGGATCTTTCTTCCTGTTCGTCTCCGCTCCGGAGCTCACATCCAGTCCCCATGGGGAAAATCTTCGCGCCGCGTCCCCGATATTCTCCGCATTCAGACCTCCGGCCAGCAGAAATGAACGCATAAGCCCGCAACCTTCCATCAACTTCCAATCAAAGCATTGCCCCGTCCCGTAGCCATTATCAAGCAAGACACGATCCGCACTGCTCTCCCGCGCCGCTGCAAGATCCGCTGTCGTGCGTATCCAAAACGCCTTCCATATCTCGCAGTCTGGGACGAGTTTTCGTAGTCTTTGAATATACTCCTCGCTCTCGTGCCCGTGAAGTTGTATGACCTGAACCAAACCTTCCTTCCCGTAATCTGCCACTTCTTTCTCCGGCGAATCCACAAATACGCCCACGGCAGGAATCTCTTTATCCAGTCTTTCGCGCCAGATCTGCATTGATAACCTGGAAACATACCGATGGCTGGGCGGATAGAATACAAAGCCGGCATAGTCGGGTCGATACCGATTGATCGCCTCGATATCCTCGGCGCGGTAAAGACCGCAGATTTTTATCTTTACAGAGGCTTTCTCAATATTCGTCATCCACAGTCCTCCTTACCTCTCGTTTCTTTATCTTTCCGGCCAAAAGCCCTGATCTCATATAGAAAACCCATCGTCCATCTTCGATACGCCTGAATATCATTTTACAGTGCTGCGAAACTCCGCAAGCCGTGCGCCCTTGTCCTTCGCACGCATCAATGTCTCGCCGACGAGCACCGCATCCGCGCCAACCGCCGCCAACGATGCGACGTCCTGCGCATCCTTCACGCCAGACTCCGCCACGTACACGGCGTCCTGCGGGATCTGCGCCCGCAGCCGTGACGCATTCGAGAAATCCACGGTGAAATTCTTGAGATTCCGATTGTTGACGCCGATAACCCGCGCGTCGGCCCGCACCGCGGATTCGATCTCGCGCTCATCGTGCGTCTCTACAAGCGCGGTCAGCCCCAGCATGTCGCAAACTGCCAGATATTCCCGCACCTGCTCAGTAGAGAGCAACGCACAGATTAGCAGCACCGCATCCGCACCCATCGCCTTCGCCTCGTAGATCTGATATGCATCCACTGTGAAATCCTTTCGAATCATCGGCAGGGAGATCGCCGCACGTATTTCCCTGAAAATATCGTCCGACCCGAGGAACCATTTCGGTTCCGTCAACACCGATACGCAGTCCGCCCCGGCCTGTTCGTACTCCCGCGCGATGTCCACATAAGGAAAGTCCGGCGCAATCAGCCCCTTCGAGGGAGATGCCTTCTTCACCTCACAGATAAAGGAAAGTCCCGACTTTTTCAGCGCCTTTTCAAAACGAAAATTCCCCTTTGGGAGAGCCTCCGCCCTGCACCTCAGCTCTTCAAAGGAAATATTCTTCTTCGCCTGCTCCACACGCCAGGCAGCGTGCGCAGCCAATTCATCTAGTATCATTTCCTTCCTCCTGATCCGTCAAAGAAAAATTCGGAATATCTTGCCCATACATTCGCAGGTTCTGCGCCCTGTTTCCAAGGCACTCCCTGCTCAGTCTGTCCATATCCATATGAAGGACTGCAATTACAGATTGGAAATCCTCACAAACTCCTCCATCGTGCGCTTTGCCGCGCCACTGTCGATGAGGCTTGCCGCGAGTTCTACACCGTCCGCCATCGTCGGCGCCTTATCTGCCACGTAGAGCGCCGCGCCGGCGTTCAGGAGCACTGCGTTCCGCTTCGGTCCCTTCTCCCCGTCCAGAATCGCCCGGGTGATAGCCGCGTTCTCCTCGGGCGTCCCGCCCACGAGATCGGATTTCTCACAGCGCACAAGGCCAAAATCCTCCGGCTGAATAGTGCGGGAACGGAACCAGCCGTCCTTAAACTCGCAGATATGCATCGGCGCACTCGGAGAAATCTCGTCGAGCTTATCCATTCCGTATACGGACATCCCTCGCTCCACGCCCAGACTGATCAGCACCTGCGCCAGCGGCTCCAGCAGGTATTCATCATAAACACCCAAAAGATGCAGCTTTGGGCATCCTGGATTCGTCAGCGGGCCAAGAATATTAAAGACTGTGCGGAAGCCCAGCTCTTTGCGGATCGCGCCGACATATTTCATGGAAGTGTGGTACTTCTGCGCAAAGAAGAAACACATGCCCACTTTTTCAAGGAGTTCTTTGCATTTCTCCGGCTCTTGATTAATGTTCGCGCCGAGCGCCTCCAGACAGTCCGCTGCGCCACTCTTCGAAGAGGCCGCCCGGTTGCCGTGCTTGCCGACCTTGACGCTGCCCGCGGCCATCACGAAGGCCGCCGTGGTGGAGATATTGAAGGTGTGCGCGCCGTCGCCGCCCGTCCCAACGATCTCCATCAGATCCATGTCGGCGTTCACCTGCACCGCGTGCGCGCGCATGGCCGCCGCGCAACCTGCGATCTCATCGCTGGTCTCCGCCTTCGTGCTCTTCGTCGCGAGTGCCGCGAGAAAGGCCGCATTCTGCGTCTGCGTGGTCGTGCCGCTCATGATTTCATTCATCACGGTATAGGCCTCGTCGTAGCTCAGATCCTGTTTGTTTGCGATTTTCTCGATCATCTCTTTGATCATTTTAGATTTCCTCCTGTTCTCTTACTTGATAAAGTTTCGTAACTGTTCAGTACCTTCACAGTTACGAGGGAAAAGCCCATTTAAAATCGCTTCGCGATGGGGCTTTTCCCCACATGCTGCAGGTTTTCATACGGTCTTCGCAGCAAGTGCGAAGACCTGTTCTGAATAGTTACAAAATTTCTAAATATCTCCTGTCTATCCGGCGTCAGTACCGACTCCGGATGAAACTGTACTCCGTAAATGGGATAATCGCGGTGTTGCACCGCCATGACCTCCCCGTCCTCCGTCTGAGCCGTGGTTTTTAACACATCCGGTAGTGTCTCCCGGATCGCGGCAAGCGAGTGATAGCGGGCCACCGGGATTATCTCTTTCATGCCCCGAAAGAGCGGACAGTCCGTGTCGAGCCGCACCTGCGACTGCTTGCCGTGCATCAGCCTGCGCGCGTGAGAGATCGTCGCCCCGAAGGCCTCGCAGATCGCCTGATGTCCGAGGCACACGCCCAGAATCGGAATCTCCTTCCCAAGCTCTCGCGCCACCTCAATGCAGACGCCCGCGTCCTTCGGATAACCGGGTCCCGGCGAGAGAATAATACGCTCCGGGCTCAGGCCTCGGATCTCTTCAACATTCATCGCATCGTTGCGAATCACGCGGATATCCGGATTAATCATGCCAATAAGCTGATACAGGTTATAGGAAAAGCTGTCATAATTATCGATCAGTAAAATCATGCGTCAATCCCCTCCTGTGCAACTTTCAGCGCGTTCATCGTGGCCTTCGCCTTGTTGATGCACTCCTGATATTCCTTCCGCGGGACGCTGTCCGCCACGATGCCGGCGCCGCTACGGACGAACACCTTACCGTTTTTCTTGTAGGCGATGCGGATCGCGATGCAGGTGTCAAGATTGCCCGTAAAATCAATATAGCCGATCGCGCCGCCGTAGATGCCCCGTTTATTATCCTCGAGCTCATTGATGATCTCGCAGGCCCGGATCTTCGGTGCTCCCGAAAGGGTGCCCGCCGGAAGGATCGCATCCACCGCGTCCAGCGCGTCGCGGTCCGCGCGAATCGTCCCCGCCACAGTCGAGCCGATGTGCATCACGTGGGAGAAGCGCTCGATCGTCATGTATTTCTCCACCTTTACCGAGCCAAACTCACTGATCTTCCCAATGTCATTGCGCCCGAGGTCGACAAGCATATTGTGCTCGGAGCACTCCTTCTCATCCGAGAGCAGCTCCCGCTCGAGCCGCAGGTCCTCCTCCTCCGTCGTCCCCCGTGGCCTCGTGCCTGCGAGCGGAAAGGTGTGCAGCGTCCCATTCTCCAGCTTGACAAGTGTCTCCGGCGAGGCTCCCGCAATCTCAATGTCGTCGCTGGAAAAGTAAAACATATAAGGGGAAGGATTCAGCGTGCGCAATACCCGGTAGGTGTCGAGAAGACTCCCCTCATAATCCGCCTCAAGCCGGTTTGAAAGCACGACCTGAAAAATATCACCTTCACGAATGTACTCCTTCGCGCGCTCCACCATACTGCAATACTGCTCCTCACTGAACAGCGCCCGGTATTCCGAAGTAAAGCGTCCCGGCTCCGGCTTCGCCATCTCGCCCTGCGTCAGCAGGCGGCACATCGTATCCAATTCGACTTCCGCACGGTGATACTCCGTCTCAAAGTTCTCACAGCTGATATTCACGATCAGCGTAATCTTCTGCCGGAAATTGTCAAAGGCAATAACCTTGTCGAAGAGCATCAGATCGACGTCCTTGAAACCCTCCGTGTCCTCCGCGTCCAGTTTAAGGGAGGGTTCCGCGTATTTCATATAATCGTAAGAGAAATAGCCTACCAGTCCGCCCGTGAAGGTCGGCAGTCCCTCGATCACCGGACTCTTATGCTCCTCCAGAATCTTCCGTATATAATCACCCGGATGTGCGGTCTCCACCGTGACCGAGGTGCCGTTTCGGATCGTTAGCCTTCCGTTCATGCAGGTCAGCTCGAGCTGCGGATCGTAGCCCAGAAAAGTATAGCGTCCCCATTTCTGGCTATCCTCGATCGATTCGAGCATGTAGCAGTGGCTGCTAACATGCTTCAGCTTCTGCAAGACAACAAGCGGCGTATACTGATCCGCGTACAGCTCACAGCTGACCGGGATACTGCGGTAGCGGCCGTCCGCCGCGATCGCTCTCGCCTCCTGAAAGTCTGGTTTTAACTTCATTTTGGTCTCCCTTCTGCATTTAATACCAATCCAAACGCTTCCTGCATCGGATACGAGCATCCGATGCAGTCCACGTTTGTTTTTGCCAGCCGCTTTCATGCGGCTGGCAGCTGAGCAATCTTCGCTCGGCTCGCTGCACGCAAAAAAAATCGCCCTCGACAAACACTGCTGTCTGTCAAGGACGAGTGATAAACTACCCGCGGTGCCACCTTGCTTTGCGGAGCCTTGCCCCGCACCCTCTGCGGAATACTGTCATATTCCCGGCAACTGACGTATGCCTTCACGTCGCAGAATACTCGGCTTTCGATTTTCCGCCTTTCCCTGCGCCCTCCGCGGTCCATTTGACAATCTGGGTTCGATCCGGCTCTCAGCGTCCCGGACTCTCTGTGCGGCCATAACTGCCTTTATCTCCGCCTCAACGGTTTCAACTGAAACCAGTTTAACAAACGACGCGAAATGTGTCAAGGGAAAAATCTTCTCGGCGGAATGCAGAAACCGAAGCCCTAAAGTCCAACCTCATTCTACTCGCTCTTGCCTAATTGTAACCGCGCCGTGCATGCTTTCAGCCACTCTCGCTCTTCCTCCGGCAGATACGGTCCCACCGTCTCATACACTCTCTGATGATAAGCATTCAGCCACCGAAGCTCCTCCGAATCCATTTCCTCTGGCAGAATCGCGGCACGGTCGAAGGGAATCAGCGTCAGAATCTCAAATTCAAGGAACTGGCCATACTCATTAGATGGTCCCTCGACGCAGAGCAACTCGTTTTCAAGGCGAATCCCATAGTCTCCCGCAATATAGACGCCGGGCTCATCAGTCGTCACCATGCCGGGCTGAAGTTCCGCGGGCTCCTCACCTTTCGGAATCCGGAGGCGAAACGCGTTCGGTCCCTCATGCACATTCAGCAGGTAACCAACCCCATGGCCAGTCCCATGCTTAAAGTCCACGCCGAGCTGCCAGAGTGGCTCCCGACAGAGTGCGTCCAAAGAATAGCCGGTCGCGCCTTTCAGGAATTTCGCATAGGCGAGGCGGAGGTTCGCACGCAGAACCGCCGTGTACATCCGCTTCTGTTTTAGGCTTAGCGATCCCATCGCGATCGTCCGGGTCGTGTCGGTCGTCCCTTCCAGATAGTGGCCGCCCGCGTCCACAAGCAGAAAATTCTCTTGCAGAATTGGCGCATCTGTCTCCGCTGTGGCCGAGTAGTGCACGATCGCACCGTGCGCTCCGTATGCGCAAATCGGCGTAAAGCTCTGTCCCAGACAATGCTCCTGCTCCGCGCGGCATGCGTCCAGATATTCTGCCGCAGAGAGTTCAGTCAGATTTGCTTTTCCGGTCTTCAATCGGTACAGGAAACGCGTGAAGGCAATGCTCTCCTTTCGGTGAGCCTCTCGGATGTTTTTGATCTCCGTCTCATTTTTCACAGCCTTCATAATCTCAGTTGGATTCGACTGATCGATGACGACCGTTGACACCGGCAATGATTTCAAAAGCCGGTAATTGACATTTTTCCTGTCAACCAGAACACGCGTGCCCGCGGGTAGGGTCTTCAGGTCGCTATAGATCTCATCATAGCCTCTGATTTCCACACCGTGCTTTGACAGATAATTCCGAATTTCATCCGTCACGATAGAAGGACGCACATACCAGACACAGGTTCTCAGCGTCATCACCAGAAAGGAAAGTACCACCGGCACACAAGGAATATCGCCACCCCGCAGATTCAACAGCCAGGAAATATCACAGAGCGAGGCCAACACATGGACATCCGCTCTCTGCTCCTCCATCGCGCAGCGAACACGCGCGATCTTGTTGTCCGCGGGCTCTCCGCTGTAACATTCCTCCAGCACGAAAATTTCCGCGTCCGGAATGTCCGGCCGATCGGTCCAGATCATGCCGACAAGGTCTTCTAACGCCAGCAGGGAAGCGCCCTGCGCCCTTGCCGCCTGCTCGAATTCCAGAGCCTTCGAAGCCCCCATAACCCTGCCATCAAAGCCAATGCATTTCCCCTGCCCCAGCTGCGATTCCACATATTCCCGGACGGTCGGCACGTCCGGCTCTCCCATGCGATACAGCCGAATACCGCTCCTCTTAAGCTGTCCCTCCGCCTGCAGAAAATAACGCCCGTCAGTCCAGAGACCGGCCTCCTCCATGGTGATCACCGCCGTCCCCGCGGAACCGGTAAAGCCGGTGATATATTCCCGCGCGCGAAAATGTGCGCTGACATACTCCGACTCGTGGCAATCCGACGAAGGCACAATATAAATGTCTATACCGTATTCCAACATCTTTTCGCGTAGCGCCGCGAGTCGGACGCATATCGGATTCTCCCGCATGTTTCCTTCTTCCTTTCCTGCCTCAGGGACATACCTTTGGACAGCTCTCCCTGAGAATTTCTTTTCTATAAAATAAGTTTCACTTTCTAAACGCTATACCGACAAGTGATTGTCACAGGCATAGGGAGATTCTTTCCTATTTTGTGAAATTCACTCCCACTCCGCCTTTTGGAAGGCCTTATAACCTTTATATGCCTCGTAGATATCCGCCTTGCTCGACACCTCCCAGGGGCTGTGCATATTGAGCAGCGCGACGCCGCTGTCGATAACATCCATGCCGTAATTGGCCGTAATATAGGCGATCGTTCCGCCGCCGCCCTGGTCTACTTTTCCGAGTTCAGCGGTCTGCCAGCACACGCCTGCCTCGTCCATAATGCGGCGCAGCGCTCCGATATACTCAGCACAGGCGTCATTCGAACCGGATTTGCCGCGGGAACCGGTGTATTTATTGAACACCATGCCGCGCCCCAGATAAGCGATATTTTTCTTCTCAAACGCGGAGGCATAGTTCGGATCAAAGGCCGCACTCACATCGGAGGAGAGCATATGGGAATTCTGCAGACATCTGCGAAGCTTCAGCTCCGAGTACTGCCCCGCGAGTTCCATCACCTCAGCCGTCACATTTTCAAAATAACGCGACTGCATGCCGGTCGCGCCCATGCTGCCGATCTCCTCCTTGTCGGTCAGCAGGCAGACCGCCGTATAGATCGGATGCTCCGCCTCAAGCTGCGCTTTCAGAGAGGTAAAGGCGCAGATGCGGTCGTCCTGTCCATAGCCCATGATCATGCTGCGGTCGAGGCCGAAATCCCGCGCCGCGCCCGCGGGCACCGCCTCCAGTTCCGCCGAAAGGAAATCCTCCTCCTCGATACCATAGTCCCTTTTCAGGAGTTCCAGAATTGCCTTGCGAAAGACTTCCTTCTCCTTCTTTTCCTTCTCATCTTCCCCGGTCTTTACAGGGCGGCTACCGACGATAATGTTCAGGTTCTCGCCCTCGACCACGACGGCGGCCTTCTTCTGCAGCTGCTCACCGGAGAGGTGAATCAACAAATCGGAGATGCCGAGCACCGGATCATCTGCTTTTTCGCCAATCGAAAGCGTGACGAGCGACCCGTCCTTCTTCGCGACGACGCCGTGCAGCGCAAGCGGAATCGCCGCCCACTGATACTTCTTGATGCCGCCATAATAATGCGTATCGAGCAAGGTCATCTCCCCATCCTCATAGAGCGGATTCTGTTTTAGATCGAGACGCGGGGAATCGATGTGCGCCCCAAGGATATTCATGCCCTCCTCCATCGGCTTCGTCCCGATCTCGTAGAGAATCACCAGCTTCTTTTTGTGCACCGCATATACTTTATCCCCCGGCTGCAGCTTATCGCCGCTCTGCTTTATCTCCTCAAGGGAGCGATAGCCCGCTGCCTTCGCCATTTCCACAGTCAGCCCGGCGCACTCCCGCTCGGTCTTTCCCCGCGAGATAAACTGCCGGTACTGCTCCGCGATATCATAAAGTTTCCCGTATTCTTCCTCATCATATGTATTCCATGCATTCTTTCGTTCCATCTTTAAGTCCTTTCTCCTGCTCTGATCCACGCAAGGAAGTCTTTCTCTGGGCATCCTTCGTCATTCAACTTCTTTTTCAGATTGCTGTGTCAAGTGTACCACCAAATCGCCTTCGTGGCAAATGGACATATCCGCTGGCGCGGCGCTCCACCACACATGAAAGTCGATTGCTCCGTGCTTTCAGGACTTTCATAGTAAAAAACCCGCCCCCGGCAGCTCATCTGCCGGCAGCGGGTCATCCCATGTTTTTATAAATCTTCCAGATTCTCTTTTAGCTTATCCATGAAGCCCTTTTTCTTCGATTTTGAAGTGCCGTCGCCCTTCTGGTTCAGCGTGTTGCCGTTCTCCAGATCGTAGGCGCGCAGCGCCTCCTTTGCCGCATGGCTCAGGTTCGTCGGAACCTCGACCACAAAGGTCGCATAGTGGTCACCGCGCACATTTTTATTTCGCAGGGACGGCATGCCCTTGCCGCGCAGGCGCACCCGTGTGTCAGTCTGCGTACCGGCCTTCACATCGTACTCAACCTCGCCATCCACCGTCTTGATGCGGATCGTGCCGCCCAGCGCTGCTTGCGGAAAACTGATCGGCACCGTCGAATAAATGTCGGTACCCTGCCTCTGGAATGCCGGATTGCGCGACATGATCACCTCAACCAGCAGATCGCCTCTCGGACCACCATTCACACCCGGCTCGCCCTTCTCGCGGATGCGAATGCTCTGCCCGTTGTCGATGCCCGCCGGAATACTTACGGAGATTTTCTTGCGGCTCGATGTATAACCGCTGCCATAGCACTTTGGACACTTGTCTTTGACAATCTTTCCGCTTCCGCCGCAGTCCGGACAGGTACGCACATTCTGCACGGTGCCGAACAGGGACTGCTGCTGGTAGACCACCTGACCTCTGCCCTGACACTTCGGGCAGGTCTCCGGCGATGTTCCCGGCTTCGCGCCGGTTCCGTGACAGTTGTCACACTCATCCTTCAGCGTGATGTCAATCTGCTTCTCACAGCCCGTCACAGCCTCCTCAAAAGCAATACGAACGCTCGCCCGCAGATCGGCTCCGCGCATCGGGCCGCTGCGCGAACCGCGGCTTCGTCCGCCGCCACCGCCGAAGAGATCTCTGAAAATATCTCCGAAGATATCATTCATGTCCATTCCGCTGAAGTCGAAGCCGCCTCCGTAACCGCCGGCCCCGCCCTGCTCGAAGGCGGCATGGCCGAACTGGTCGTATTGCCGGCGCTTCTCCGCATCGCTCAAGACCGCGTAAGCCTCCGAGGCCTCCTTGAATTTCTTCTCCGCCTCTTTATCTCCGGGATTCATATCCGGATGGTATTTTTTCGCCAGCTTTCGGTAGGCGCTCTTTAAGGTCGCCTCGTCCGCATTCCGGTCCACGCCCAGGACTTCATAATAATCTCTTTTTTCCTCAGCCATAAACCTCGCCTCCCACACAGGAATGCAGACGTGCCGCCTGGCGCGCCTGCTTCCTTCTTTCTTACTTTTTCATTCGCCCTGCAAGCTCAGGTTCGACTGCTTACGCAGTCTCTCCCGCCGCTTTCGCGGCTAAAACTCTCGCGCAGTGCCAGTCGCATTATACCTCGCGATAGTCTCCGTCCACGACATCATCCGCTCCTCCGGCCGAGCTGCCCGCATCATAACTGCCCTGGCCGCCCATATCCGGGCCCGCGCCCTGCGCGCCACCGTTCGCCTGCGCTGCCTGCTCATACATCTTCTGGAAGAGCTTCTGCGCCGAATTCATCAGCTCCTCCCTGCCGGATTTGAGCGCGTCAATATCCGCGTCGGAGATGTCGGTCTGGTTCGCCGTGCGATCCACAACTTCCTTCAGAGAAGCGATCTTTGCCTCGACCTCCGCCTTCTCGGAAGCGTCCAGATTCGAGCCTGCCTCCTCGAGCGCCTTCTCCGTCTGGAAGACCATCGCGTCGGCGTCGTTGCGCGCGTCGATCGCCTCTTTACGCTTCTTATCCTGCGCCTCGAACTCGGCAGCCTCTTTCACCGCCTTCTCGATATCGGAGTCGGACATATTCGAACCTGTCGTGATCGTGATATGCTGCTCCTTGCCGGTGCCCAGATCCTTCGCGGAAACGTTCACGATGCCGTTCGCATCGATGTCGAAGGTCACCTCGATCTGCGGCACACCGCGGCGTGCGGGCGGGATGCCGTCTAGGCGGAACTGTCCGAGGGACTTGTTGTCCTTCGCGAACTGTCTCTCACCCTGCACCACGTTGATATCCACAGCCGTCTGGTTATCGGCCGCCGTCGAGAAGATCTGGCTCTTCTTCGTCGGGATCGTCGTATTTCTCTCAATCAGCCTCGTCGCAATACCGCCCATCGTCTCGATGGACAGGGACAGCGGCGTCACATCCAGCAGAAGGATGTCGCCTGCGCCCGCGTCTCCGGCCAACTTGCCGCCCTGAATGGAGGCGCCGAGTGCGACGCACTCATCCGGGTTCAGGGATTTGCTCGGCTCGTGGCCGGTCAGCTGCTTTACCTTATCCTGCACTGCCGGTACACGCGTGGAACCGCCGACCAGCAGTACCTTGCCGAGTTCGGAGGGGCTGATGCCCGCATCGCGCAACGCTGCCTGCACCGGAGCCGCCGTGCGCTCTACAAGATCGTGAGTCAACTCGTCGAACTTCGCTCTTGTCAGATTCATATCAAAGTGCAGCGGGCCGCTGGCGTTCATGCTGATGAAAGGCAGGTTGATGTTCGTCGTCGTCGCAGTGGAGAGTTCCTTCTTCGCCTTCTCCGCGGCCTCTTTCAGTCTCTGCAGCGCCATCTTGTCGGCGCCCAGATCCACACCATTCTGCTTCTTGAATTCGGAGATCATCCAGTCGGTCACCTTCTGGTCGAAGTCGTCGCCGCCCAGACGGTTGTCACCGGCCGTTGCCAGCACCTCGATCACGCCGTCGCCGATCTCGATGATAGAGACGTCGAAGGTGCCGCCGCCCAGGTCATAGACCATGATCTTCTGTTCTTTTTCATTGTCAAGGCCGTAGGCGAGCGCCGCTGCCGTCGGCTCGTTGATGATACGCTTGACGTCGAGGCCCGCGATCTTACCCGCGTCCTTCGTCGCCTGTCTCTGCGCGTCGTTGAAGTAAGCCGGTACGGTAATGACCGCCTCGGTCACCTTCTCGCCCAGATAGTTCTCGGCATCCGCTTTCAGCTTCTGCAGGATCATCGCGGAGATCTCCTGCGGAGAATACTTCTTATCGTCGATCGTCACCTTGGTATCGGTGCCCATGCTTCTCTTGATTGAGGAGATCGTCTTCTCCGCGTTCGTGACGGCCTGGCGCTTCGCCGGCTCGCCGACCAGACGCTCACCGGTCTTCGTAAAGGCCACGATCGACGGAGTCGTCCGCGCGCCCTCCGTATTTGCGATAACGGTGGGCTTGCCGCCCTCCATAACTGCTACACAAGAGTTTGTTGTACCCAGATCAATTCCGATTATTTTGCTCATTTTCAATTCCCTCCTATAATAAAGTTTGATTAGTTGGCCACTTTTACCATGCTGTGCCGGAGCACCGCATCTCTGTATTTATAACCCTTCTGGAACTCCTCCGCGACCACATTCTCGCCGAGCTCCTCATCGTCCACATGCATTACCGCATTATGAAGATTCGGGTCAAATTCCTGTCCGACCGCCTCGATCGGCGTCACGCCCAGATCAGTCAGTGCTGTCACCAGCTGCTTGTAGATCATCTCCATTCCGCTTGCCAGCGGGTCTTCCTTCTGTTCCTCCGGAATGGTCTTCAGACCCCTCTCAAAGCTGTCGAGCACCGGAAGGATCTTCTCAAGCACACTGCTCGCCCCGACAGAGTACATCTGGGACTTTTCCTTGTCCGTCCGATTGCGGAAATTCTCGAACTCCGCCAGCTGACGCTTCAGCTTATCGGTCAGATCCGCGATCTGTTCATCGCGCTTATCCTTCTTTTCCTTCTTTCTGCCGAAGAAGCTCTTTTTCTCCGAAGTTCCCTCCGCTGCGTCTGCGGATTCCTCCGCTGGGGTTTCTTCGGCGGCAGTTTCGCCGTCTGCTGTCTCTTCCGCAGGAACCTCCTCGTCCGACGTCTTCTCCTCTGCCGGGGGCTTCTCCTCCTCAGGGACCTGCTCCTCCGTCAGGATTTCCTCCTCTGAAGGCCCCTGCGTATCAACAGTCTCCTGCTCCATCTCTTTCTTCTCGTCCACAGTCATTCCGCCTTTCTTCTATTCCTTATGAAAAACCTCATCCAGCTGATCCATCATGGATTTCAGCTTTCCCATGACATCTTCGTAGTCCATCCGCTTCGGTCCGATGATCCCAATCGTGCCCTGCAGCCCTTCGCCGAGCTCGTAGGTCGCTGTCACGACGCTGCAGTCCTTCATGCTCTTGACCGGAGATTCGCTCCCGATATACACCTGAATGCCTTTCTCCTCGCTGCTGAGCGTCTCATTGACCAGATCCACCAGATTGTGCTTTTCCTCCAGCGTCTGGATCAGTTCCCCGGCTCTTCCGTTCTCCGTCAGCTCCGGATAACGGAAAATATTGGTAGCGCCGCCGGTGTAGATCTCCATGCCCTCATCCGAGTGGATGGCCTCGGCGACCGCGTCCACGACATCACTGATAATATTACTATGGATACCGGCCTGCTCTTTCATACTGGAAATCATCTGAAGATTGATCTCCTCGATCGTCTTTCCGTTCAGCATCGTATTCAGCAGGATGTTGAGCTTCAGGACGGTCTCCTCATCCAGCTCCTCGCAGATCGGAATCAGCTTGTTGCGAATCACATTGCCCTCGGCCATGATGACCGCCAAAAGCTGCTTCTCATCCACGCGCGAGAGCTGAATAAACTTGAGCTTATTCTGATGGTACTGCGGCGTGGAGATCATCGTCGTGTAATTCGTATTGTTCGCGAGCACCTTCACGACCTGCTTGAGCACCTGTTCGAGACGATCTGTCCGCTCAAACATTAGCTCCTTGAGATCCGTGACCTCCTTGTCCTTCTCCTCCATCAGATGATCTACGTACAGCCGATAGCCCTTATCCGTAGGAATCCGCCCCGCCGACGTGTGCGGCTGAACGATGTAGCCCATCTCCTCGAGATCCGACATCTCATTGCGGATGGTAGCGGAAGAAAGCTTCAGGTCCGAGTACTTTGCGATCGTCCTCGACCCCACCGGCTCGCCGGTCTCCATGTACGTCCGGATGATCGCGTGCAGAATCTTTTTCTTTCTCTCGTCCAGTTCCATGTAAGCTTCCTCCTCTCTTCCTGTTAGCACTCAACATTTGAGAGTGCTAACATTTCCTGTAAACTAAAATAGCACCCCGAGGGGTGCTTTGTCAAGTGCTAATTATGAATATTTTATGAAAAGTCACCGCGTCCGCAAAAACTCGTACTCACGCAGGGCGTCCTCGTCGTCCGGATACGATTCCAGATAGCTCTCCATCAACGATTTCGCCGTCTCCCAGTCTCTCTGGTACTCGTAGACGGCAATGCGCATCGAGAGCAGCTGCTGCAGCACGTCGCTGTCGCCAAGGGCGATGCCCGCCTCCAGCGTCTCAAGCGCCGCGTCGTACTGCTCCTGATCAACCTGATAGGAAGCGACCTTCGCGTAGGCGTCCGGATGCGCCGCGCCTTCCGACGTGAGGTAGCTCTGGTAGAGCGTCAGCGCATAGTCCTTATTGCCCATCTCCCAGTAGAGCTCCGCCTGCCAGTAGAGACCCTCCGGATCGCCATCCGCCGTGGCCTCCTCGAGATAAGACTTCGCCGACGTGTAGTCTTCCATATAATAGGAAAGCCTCCCGAGCATGACCAGATCCTTTTTGGAGGTCATATTCATAGCTGCGGTGAAGTCCGCGTTTGCGGCCTCCTGATCTCCCGCCTCGCGATAGAGCAGACCACGAGTCAGGTAAATCTCCGCGCTCTTCTTCAGGTCAAGAATCGCGCTGCAAAGCGAGATAGCCTCCGTAAGCTCACCGCTGCGGTAGAGCGCTGCCGCCTTGTAAGCCGCGATATCAAGTTCCAGACTTCCCGCATGCATGTCCGCCAGGCTGAGTGCCTCGTCATATGCGTCGATCGCCGCCTCATAATCCCCGGCAGCAGCCAGAGACATGCCTTCCGCGCGCAGCGTGCTCTGCTGTTCCCGCACTTCTGTGCTCGTCCCACAGCCAGTTAGCAGCCCGATACTTATGATCACCGCCGCAAGCGGCGTCCAACACTTTCTCATCCGTTCTCCTTCTCCCAAAACGTCGGATTCATCGTACACCAGCGGATCACGCGGCGCGGCAGGCTCTCATAATGCTGCCCCAGCCGGTACCCGAGAAATTTTCCCGCGCTCTGCGTCAGTACCTGCAGCATCAGCCAGGGTTTCCCGATCTGTATGCAATAGTGCAGGCTCTTCTTCACCAGGCGGATTCCCTCCGACTCGGAGCGCAGGCCGCCGAACACCTCCGGATGCATCACCTGAGACACCGCCAGATCAAAGTTGCGGTGAAGCTGCTGCAGCGCGCTGTAATTGTGGGAGTGATACACACGTGCATCCGCACAATAGGCAATTTTTCCGCCACCCTGCACAAGCCGCCCCGCAAATATCATATCTTCGTTGAAAATGGTCCGCTTCGTAAAACCGCCGAACTCCAGATACTTGTCGCGCCGCCAGGCCGCGCATACATTAGAACAAAAAAAGGTCTTAATGCCAAGCTCGTCAAGATCGGCGAGACTTTTCACGCGGCTTTCCGGCGGATAGTTAAAGCCCCGGGTATAGCGCTCCACCTCCCTGCAGTTCCCACACGGAAGCTGGTGGGCATATGCCGCCCATACAGAAGAATCCGCAAACGGCTGAATAAGCCGGTCAAGCAGATACCGATCCGCAGGCAACGCATCCTGCGTCATACAGACGACAATATCCGCATCCGACAGTCGCATACCCGCATCCCGCGTCCCGCCGTGGTCAAAGTCCTCCTTTTTCAGGTGGTGGACCTCCACATTCTCATATTTTTCATCCAGGCCTGCCGGAAAATACGCTTTTTCCGTATTCATCAGGACAATCCGATGAAGCGGATACTTCTGCGCCTGTAGCCTGTCAAGCAGCTTTTTAAGCCGATCTCCCGAACAATACACGGGAATCAGCACATCCACCTTCCACAGCGCCATCTTCCTACTCCACCGTCACAGATTTCGCGAGATTCCGCGGCTTGTCAACGTCGCAGCCCTTCGCGAGCGCTACATAATAGGCAAAGATTTGCAGCGGAATTACCGCCAAAGAATCCGTGAAATACGGATTTGTCTTCGGTATGTAGATCACATAGTCCGCCGTCTTTTCACAGTCAGTGTGACCCAGATTGGTCACCGCCATCACAAAAGCGCCGCGGCTCTTGACCTCCACAACGTTGCTGAGCGTCTTCTTGTAGAGCTCCTCCTGCGTCATGATCGCCGCTACGAGCGTGCCCTCCTCGATCAGGGAGATCGTGCCGTGCTTGAGTTCTCCTGCCGCGTAGGCCTCCGAGTGGATATAGGAGATTTCCTTCAGCTTCAGGGAACCCTCCAGAGAAATCGCGTAATCGATACCCCTTCCAATGAAAAATACGCTCTTCGCCGCCGCATAGCGGTTCGCAAAGCGCTGCAGACGCTCCTTGTTCGCCAGCACCATCTCGATCTGATCCGGCAGTTTCTGCAGATCGCGGATCAGATCCGCCATCTCCTCCTCGCCAATCGTTCCCCGCACTCCGGCGAAACGCATGGCCAGCAGATAGAGAGCAACCAGCTGTGTGCTGTATGCCTTCGTCGTCGCGACTGCGATCTCCGGCCCGGCCCAGGTATACATGACATGGTCCGCCTCGCGGGCGATCGAGCTGCCGACCACATTGACGATGCCGAGCACCGTGACACCCGAATGCCGCTTCGCCTCCCGAAGCGCCGCCAGAGAATCTGCCGTCTCACCCGACTGGCTTATAATAATAACCAGCGTATTCTCGTCGAGAATTGGCCTGCGATAACGAAACTCGCTCGCCAGATCGACCTCCACCGGAATGCGCGCCATGCCCTCGATCACATATTTTCCGGCTACGCCCACATGATAAGCGGAGCCACAGGCTACAATGTAAATCTTTCGCACCGCCGCGAGTTCTTCCTCGCTCATCCCGAGTTCTTCGATCACGATCTTTCCATCGCGGATCCGCGGACTGATCGTGTCGCGCACGGCCTTCGGCTGCTCATGGATCTCCTTGAACATAAAGTGTGCGTAGCCGCCCTTCTCCGCGGCGTTGACGTCCCACTCGATCCGCGTGGACTCCTTTTCCAGCTCCTCGCAGTCAATATTATAGAAATGAATCTCATCCTTCGTGAGCTTCGCAACTTCCTCATTCTGGATGAAATACACGTCGCGTGTGTATTTCAATACCGCTGACACATCAGATGCGATGATATTTCCATGGCCGCACTTCCCAACGATGAGCGGACTGTCCTTGCGGACGGCGTAGAGCTCATCCGGATGCTCACGGAACAGGATACCGAACGCGTAGGAGCCCTCCACACGCTGCATCACCTTCAATACCGCCTCGAGCGGATCCCCCTTATAGTAGTAATCCAGCAGATGCGCGATCACCTCCGTGTCTGTCTCCGACACAAACTCATAACCCCGGGCGAGCAGCAGCTTGCGGAGCTTCATGTAGTTCTCGATAATCCCGTTGTGGACAACCACGATTGATTTATCCTTATTGAAATGGGGATGCGCGTTCTCATTGTTCGGCGAGCCGTGCGTAGCCCAACGCGTGTGGCCGATTCCCAACGTTCCGGGCAGCTTCTCGCCGCCGTGGGACAGCTCGTGCAACACTTGCAGTCGGCCGACGGATTTCATCACCTGAATCTCTTGCCCATCATAAACCGCAAGCCCAGCCGAGTCATAGCCCCGATATTCCAGTTTTTCCAGACCGTCGAGCAGGATCGGCGCGGCCTGCTCTGTCCCGATATATCCAACGATTCCACACATAGTGGCTCCTCCTTTATTGTTTGTTATTGATTCTGACACTAGGGTCTCAAAGCCATGAATACGAATGTAAACATTCGATCCATGTCCTTTAGACCCTAGTGTCATCATATGCAAAGGCGAGGAAAGTATCCGCACCCCCTCGCCTGTTTGTCATTTAATACCCGGTATCCGACGTGATCTGCGCCGCAATCTCCTTCACCTCGTCGGAAGGTTCATAGTCAGAGTTGTTGAACAGATACTCGTGCAGCTGTCTCACGTTCTCCTCCAGATCAACCGGTATGACACAGGAGCCTTTCCCGCTGACCGTAGCCGACACCTTGTCAAATGGGAAACCAGTCGTATCCACAATATCATAAGTGAGCAGCTCCGGCGCCATCGCAACCAGTTCTTCATTCGTATAATTCGTCGCAATCAACGGGAACACCGCGTTGATAATATCGTTGATCGTCGAAATATCCGTTTCCTTCGCCTTGCTGACAAGCTGCAGGATCACCTCGCGCTGGCGCTCCGTCCTCTTAAAGTCATCGCCCGAAGTATAGCGAATGCGGCAGTAGGATGTCGCCTGCACACCGTCCAGCGTCTGCAGGCCGGACGAGGTGAGAGCCGTCGTCTCGATCCCGGTGACCTTGGATGTCTCGATGATATAGTTGTTCAGGTGCTCAAGCTCCGCATCATCTACATCGATCTCAACGCCGCCCAGATAATCGACCGTCTTCGTCAGCCCCAGAAAGTCCACGCTGACATAATACTGGATATCCAGATCGAGGTTCATATTCAGCATGCTGATGGCCTGCTCCGGGCCACCCGCCGAGTAGGCGCCGTTACATTTATTATACTTGCCGTTCGCGAGGTTCAGATAAGTATCACGGTAGACGCTGACCAGCTTTACTTCCTTTGTATCGTTATTAATGCTGGCGATAATAATCGTGTCGCTGCGGTTTCCGCTGCCAAGCTGTCCCGCCTGTCTGGTATCAAGTCCAAACAGCGCGATCGTCGTATAGCCTGACATCGTCTGCACGGTCGATTCCTGAATCGTTTCATTGACCTGAATCTCTTCCGTATCCACATCGGGTCTCTGCAAGGTATCCAGCTTACTGACCACCCAGAAACCGATAATCAGCACCAGAACCGCCACAATCTCTACGCCGAAAATGATGATGCGTCTCTTCTTTTTCGCCTTCTTCTTTTTGGACGTTCCTTTCCTGCTTGTGGAGCTTCGCTTTTCCGAAGCCGATTCCGCCTTCCGGGACGCGCTCTTTTTTGAGCTTGTTTTTTTCACAGTCTCTTTTGCCATGATTCATCCTTTCTACGCCTGTTAATACGCATTCTTATTGACGAACCCCTTAAAGAAGGTCTGAATCAGGATCCGGATATCCAGTCCTATCGTCCAGTTCTCAATATAGTACAGGTCGTATTCAATTCTCTTCTTGATCGATGTATCGCCCCGGTATCCGTTTACCTGCGCCCAGCCGGTCATACCCGGCCGAACCTGATGTTTGATCATGTACCGGGGAATCTCCTCCCGAAACTTCTCCACAAACAACGGCCGCTCCGGTCTGGGTCCTACCAGGCTCATATCTCCCTTCAGGACATTAAACAGCTGCGGCAGCTCATCAATACTGGTCCGCCGAATCACTCTCCCGACTTTCGTCACCCGAGGATCATTTCGGACGGTCCATGCGCGTTTCTCGCTGCTCGCAGACTGTACTTCCATCGAGCGGAACTTATACATCTGAAAGGTCTGGTTATGGAGGCCTACGCGCTCCTGCTTATATATCAACGGCCCTCTGGATGTCGACTTGACCAGAATCGCCGTAACCAGCATAATCGGTGAAAAAATAACAATCGTGACGGCTGCCCCCGCCACATCCATCGTGCGCTTACAGACTCTGTTGAAGGTATTCGTAAGCGGCACATGGCGAATATTGATAACCGGAAGTCCCTGCAGATCCTCCGTATAGGGCCTGGTAGGAATAATATCATTGTAATCCGGGACGAACTTTGTATGCACGCCTGATTTCTCACAGGTCGCGACAATACGCTTCAGCTTATAATACTCCCGCAGCGCCATCGTGATCGCGATCTCATCCAGACGGTTATTTTCCAGAATTTCGCCCAACTCCTCGGTCGTCCCGATCACCTGCACGCCCTTATAGGTGTATCCGATCTCCCTGTTATCATCCAGAATCCCATATACCCGGTAACCCCACTGGGGATTGGCAAAAATCCGGTCGATGAACTCCTCCGCCGCGCTACTGTAACCCACAAAAATAATATGGCGCAGATTGAAACCACTCCGCCGCAGATGCCGCAGGAAAAGCCGGATCAGGTTTCTCACCAGCGTTTCCAGCACGATGTTGATCACATAGAAGTAAAACAGCATCGACCTGGAATACTCAGTCGCGTAATCATTGTAATCGCGCAGCAGGAAGAACACGCCCATGATGAGCAGCAGCCCAACTGTATTCGCCTTTACAACATTACCGCTCTCCAGCCTGCGTCCCTGCACTCGCTTCGGCGTGTACAGATTGAAGGCCAGATACAACACCAGATACAGCGGAATGATCCCGACCAGCGTCAGCATGTACTGCTGGAAACTCAGGCCCCGCGGATCCCGCAGCACAAGAAATTTAAAAGCCCAGGACAGCACATACGATACGCAGATGACCAGAACGTCGACCACAACCTGCAGCCGGTTGAAATAACGCTGATTATCCTTAATCATAAATACTCACCCGTTTTCCTCCTTTGTACCTGCCTATGACAACAGGTGCAGAGTATTTTCCCACAGCTCCAGCTGGAGCCGCGCGCACACCGGAATGTGCTCCGCGCGGAAGGAAAAGCGCCGGTCACGGTTTGCTCTGCACAGGACGATTCCCCTCTTCAGGCCTCTCAGGTAATCCTTGCCGAAGCCCTTCTTCATAAAATACAGATATTTTATCAGATAACCTGCCAGCAAAAACGGCGCGTTCAACAGGATCTGTGGTAAAGGCATATTCTTATAAATCAGATAAATACTGTTCCCCGCCGCGTATCCCACCTTGAAACTGTTGTGGCGGGAACCGCTCGAGGCGCTCCCGATATGGTACACCCTCGCCCGCGGCTCGTAGCGGTTCTCATATCCCGCAAGCCTCGCGCGCCAGCAGATATCCACATCTTCAAGATAGACAAAATGCGCTTCGTCGAAACCTCCCAGCTGTTCCACTACGTTTCTGCGGTAGATGGCTGCTCCCGCACAGGAGGAGAAAATCATTCCGCCTCTCGGATACGTATCCGCGGGCTTTCCTCTCCCTCTGGAGAAAGCCCAGCCCAGCGTACAATAGAGGTCACCGGCGCTATCCAGACGCTCCCTGTTCTGATACTGGAGCATACAGGCCTGACAGGAAAAGCACTTTTTGTATCTGCGAATGGTCTTCAGCAGTCTCGCCGCGAAAGCGGGCTCCACCTCGGTATCATTGTTCAGCAGAATGACATATCTGCTCTTTGCCCGCCAGAAGCCTTCGTTTACCGCGCGGCTGAAGCCGTAATTCCGATCCAGACACAGCAGCTCGCAGGTCGGAAAACTCCGGCTTACAAGATCCTGACTCCCATCGGTGGAACCATTATCCACCACGATAATCTGCGCAGTCACACCTTTCTGTCCCAGAACAGAATTCAGACACGCACGCAGCACTGCTATGCCATTATAGTTGGGAATCACAATCGTTACGTCCGGCATCGTTCGCCCTCTCTAATAAAATTCCCCTATCCGGAAATCCGTATCCTTCAGCGAGAGGTTCGGGTTATAATATCCATCCGGTTCTTTCAGGAAATCTTTCCATTTTTTTGCAAACTGTGCTGCCGGCCTCGCAGCCTTTCTGCGAGCCTCCCGGCATTTCTGCAGGATGAAAACTGCCCCCGGCTCATACACATTCCGAAGTCCGAGCCGCTCCAGCTTCAGGCACAGATCCACATCCCGCATCCGCTCCTCCACGTCCTCAGAGAAACCTCCCACTTTCAGAAAGCTCTCCCGACTCACCATCATGGCCTGTCCGGACAGCGCATGGTAATCCTGCTGCAGAACCGCCTTATGAAAATAACCGGTGTAGCCCGCTTTCAGCCCTTCAAACGCGACGCCTGCCTGACCTTTTAGGCCAATGATACGGGCGCCATACCGAAGCCGCAGATTGCTGTCATATACCCTGCCGCCTGCCGCTCCGACTCCCGCTCTCTGTGCGTTTCCGAGAAGCAGCTCCATATAGTCAGAGCTGATCGTACCGATCCGGCTGTCCAGAAACAGCAGATACTCGCTTTCCAGCTTTTCAGCAAGGCTGGTAAATGTTACAGATTTGTTACACGCACCAGTACAATATACTACTTTAATCGGGATTTGTCTATATTCTTTGATAAAATTTAAGACTACCCTGTTTTTCTTCGGCATGTCCAGAAGCATCAGCATCTCAAAGTTCGTGTAGGTCCGTCTTCTGGAAATTGCTTTCAGGAATTTCCTCAGCTTTCCTGTATCCGGCGCCCCCAGCACCACAATACAGACCTTCGGCACCGAGACCAGCGTATAACGAATGCGATAGAATCCCGGATTGTCCAGACAGTCCACCCTCGCCTCCTCACCGTAGCGCACAAGATGCGCTTCCAGAGCACGCTTGCCTGCCTCGGCGGCGTAGGATTTATTTCCCTGATCTCCCGCCGTCGACCCCTCGCTGCAACGCCAGTGGTAGAGAATCCGCGGGATATGCCCGATCTCCTCCGTCTGTTCTATACAGCGCAGGATAAAATCATAGTCCTGCGCGCCGTCAAAATCTTCTCGGAAGCCTCCGACGCGCTCCGCCAGCTCCCGTCTAACAACAAGAAAATGACAGATATAATTGTTGCTGCGCAAAAGCTCCGGATTGTAATCAGGCTTAAAATGCGGCTGAAATAATGTACCGGAATCCGGGCTCATCTTATCCTCATCCGTGTAAATCAGATCCAGCCCCGGATGATTCTGCAGTAGCTCCACTACCTCAAAGAGCACGTGTTCTTCCAGAACATCATCGTGATCCAGCATCGCGATATACTCGCCTGTCGCCATGCGCAACGCTTCGTTCGTATTACCGGAAATTCCGAGATTCTCCGGTAATCGCTTGTAACGGATACGGGAATCCTGATTTATATAGCCGTTCAGCACAGACTCCAGACTGTCGCTTCCACTTCCGTCTACGAGACAGAGCTCCAGATTTCCATACGTCTGTCCAAGTACAGACTCCACCATCTCCCGCAGAAACATCTCAGGAGTCCGATAGAGTGGGACCACAACACTGATCAGCGGGCTGTACGGAAAGCGATGTCCTCGCTGGAGTTCCTTCTCCCTGACCGACGGTCGTCCTGCGAACATCCAGTCCTGATAATTCTTCTCCAGGCTATTCCTCTCCAGCCTCTCCCTCGCCTTAAAATACAGTTTTCCTACGCCATAGTTTTTCGCGTAACGATAACCGCGTTTTGCATAGTCAGATTTCATATTTAAAAGGTAACCTCTCCATCATGTGCGATCAGGGACGCGCTGGTCATACCGTCCAGCGCGGCGACTTCCGCCACAAGAGCGCTCTCATCCTTCACGCGAAGCTCTATCACCATATCCAGACGGTCTTTGGAAAGATTTCTGGACTTTACCCTGTACGACTTCGCATAATGTCCGACAGCCTCAAGAATCTCCTTCTCACCATCCATTACCGAACTGTTCACGACAAGCATCATCGGCGCCCGTCCCACAGGAACCAGATCCAGCACCAGAATGAGTACCGTCACCACAACGGAGGTGATGAGCGCCACCTCGTAGAGGCTCGCGCCACAGATAATGCCGACGCTGATCGACCAAAACAGAAAGACCAGATCCATCGGATCCTTGATCGCGGTACGAAAGCGGACAATCGACAGTGCGCCGACCATACCAAGGGAAATAATCAGATTCGACTGCATCGCCAGAATAATAGCCGCCGTGATCATCGCCATCGCCGCCAGAGAGATATTGAAGTTTTTGGAATAAAACACCTTTCTGGTCACCAGACGGTAAATTGCAAAAATATAAAGCCCGAGCAAAGCCGTCATAAAGAGCGTCGCCGCGATCTTTGCGGTCGTGATGTCCGTGCTCGTAAAACCCTCCAGAAACGAATTTTTAAAAATATCTGAAAACCCTAACATATGTATTTTTCCTCCTTTATCCATCTTTATTAAAGTCCGTACCGTCTGCACAGATAATATTTCGAATAGGCCGTCTGCTGCAGATTTTCAAGCTGCACGGCACGGTAAATATAGTCCGGCAGGTACTCGTCATACTTCACTTCGAGAATGTGCTGTCCCGACGGCATCACCGGCCTGAGCGGAATCTGGTCTTCCAGAAACAAGTCCGGCCTCCCCGCTGAGCAGATATTCTCGTCCAGCGTAATCCGCACATTGCCCAGAGGGTACACATAAGGCACGCGCTCATACTCCACGATCACCTTCGGGCGCATCAGCCTTGTCCGCATTTCGAGAACCAGCTTATGAAGCAGCGGCGGCGATTCCTTCGATATTTTCGGAATCTCTCCTGCCATCAGCTCCCGGCACTGTTTCTCTGACAACGGACACTGAAGTTTCTGCACCTTTCCGCGCTCTTTCCGTTTCAGTTCCAGCGTAATCCGGCTGGGGCTATGATTATAAATGCGGATGCGGAATTTCTCACGCGGATCGGTTCCTGCCTCGTTCTCCCGTACGCAGCGGTCTTCATAATCGTCGAAATACAGGCTTCTGATATTATAGACGCCGTCCGATCCCGCATGCGGATCACGTGCGATCAGGCCGGTCAATCTGGCCTCGATCACCCGGAGCTGCGCGCAGGAGCAGATGTATTTGAACTCATGCCGGTACTGATTCTCCGGAAGAGATGGATCAAAGATCTTTTTCTGCATTCGTTTCTCTCCTTCTATTTTTATCTTATTATTGTTTCATTCCTGTATCCAATCATACACATTTTTTATAACAGTTCCTTTACTGTAACAACTCCTCATCCAGAAACGCAAGGCGCGCTTCCATAAATTCCCGCAACGCATCGTAGTCGCCGTCATGCGCGCTGTCCGGCCATCTCGCCGCGTCGCGCGCGAAAGCGCCGGAATCCTGTACCTCGTGGATACATTCGTCCAGCAGGGCATTCATATTTTCGTCGGAGAGGACGCTCTCCCTGAGCCCCTCCCATTTCTCAAAAATTTTTTCCTGAATGCCGCCCACATCAAGCTCGATCAGACGGTCGGCAAAAGGCCAGCTGAGCTTCTCTGTGACAAGCTCCGGCGCAGAGGTAACATAGAGCTGTTCCGCGTCGTCGACATACACGTTTCCCCAGGTCAGATCGAGATCCCAGGGCACCTGATACATGCGATAGCCGTCTGTCTCCTTCTTGAAAGCGTAGAACATGTTCTTATAAATATTGTCCTCGCCGTAAATCATCTGGATAAACAGCCAGACATCCGCCATATTGTCCATATCCAGCAGCGACTCCGCCCTGTCTGCAAAAGCCTCGTCGTCCGTTTCCTCCTCAAGCTCTATATAGCTTCGGAAACACTGCCAGTCGTACTCCGTCCCTGCGTCATCCGAGCCCTTCAGCTCCGTGCCGAGCACAGTCAGGTACTCCTCCGTCGTGTAGCTGTCAAGCAGCTCTGTAGAGAGCGCGCGGGAAAACGTACGCTTATAGAGGTACTCCTGATCAGAAATCTGCAGCTGCGTACTGTCGACCGGTTCCATAACCCCGTACAGCCCGCGGTACTCACCGTTGACCACCAACTCCACATACTCCATGTGCGTTCCAAAATGCGCGTCATAAGAGGTATCTTCCGCGCCAAAACTGTTCCACAGTTCAATATTAAACTTGTCCCGCACTTTCGTCCCGTCGCTGTAAATCGCATAAAAAATCCAGCTGCCAGAGCTGCGCATTCCCAAAACAGATAATTTATTTTCATTGCTGATTCCACCCGAAGTGACCGAGACCAGATTCACCCGGTATCCCTTCTTCGGATAGGCCCGGCTGGTCTGTCCCCTCTCGTGGGCTTCGAAAACCGAGGAGTACGTCCAGTCCGTCTGCCCGCAGGCCTCGTAAAAGACAATACTCCCGGCAAACACCGTATCTACATCGAGATCCGCGTCCGTCTCGATGCGCACCACAGAAAGGCCGGTAAACACGACCTGCACCACAATGCACGACTCCTCCGTCTCGTTCCAGGCCAGAAAGGAAACCGGCTGCCCTGAAGCCACAATCTCCGACTTCTCATAGAGCGTATAATCCTCCAACGGGAGGATAGAGACCTCTTCATCCAGACTCGTGAAGCTTCCGCTCTCCCAGCCGTCGCTGTCCATATCTACCGGAAGGTACCAGGTCAGGCTTCCCTCATCACAGGCCAGCAGCTCTCCCTTAAAACACAGCTGCACCCTGGAAGAGTCCAGCGACTGGCCAAGATTTTTATAAAGTTTTTGCGCTTGACGCACCTCACCCGCCAGAGACCCGCTCGCAAGTGTTTCCGTCTCCGTCTTCCACTCATATGAAAAGAAGGAGCAGATACCTATGAGTAACAATACGCTGGCCAGCAACGCTAATTTCTTAATCATTCAGTCTCCTGTCCACGGTCATACCGGCAATGATATTTTCAGGCCACCGAAATCATTCAGATCCAGTGCCAGAGAGCGCTGCGCCTCCTCCGGATTTCCCGCCCGCAGGGCATTCAGGATATCAACATGGTGACGTGTGTCATCAACCGGCGGCACGCTCTGCGCCCATTTTCCCCAGTAAAACTGCGCATAGGCGCGCTTCAGCCGGTTCATACAGCGGGTCAGCACCTCAAGCGCATATTCGTTGCCGCAGAATCCGGTCAGCGTCTGGTGAAACTGCGCATTGTACTGCCAATGTGCCCAGACATCGCCGGAATTCTCACGGATCAGCGCATTGATCTCATCCAGCTTCCGAAAATGTGTCTCGGAAAGTCGCCCATAATTGTAGCGCAGCATCCCACCCTCCAGCAGAAAGCGGAACTGTATCATCTCACTGATATCTTCCGTGGTCAGACGAATAATCTCGTAACCGTAGCGCGGAATGCTTTTCAGCACCTGATCGTCGCAGAGCGAGAGCAGCGCCTCCCGCACCGGCGTCTTGCTGCAGCCGTATTTCTCCATGAGCGCCTTCTCGTTCAGAATATCGCCCGCCTGATATTCATAACAGAAAATATCCTCCATAATTCGGTTGTATACGCTGTCCTTCAGGCTTTCCCGGTTTGGCATACTGATACCTCTACTTCAGAAATCCATTGACGATCTGTTCCTCCGCCTCAGCCTCCATCAGCCCCAGCGTCATCAGTTTGATGATCTGCTCGCCTGCGATCTTTCCGATCGCAGCCTCGTGAATCAGGCTCGCGTCCAGATGGTTCGCCTCCAGAGACGGCACTGCGTTCACGCGCCCCTCCTCCATCAGAATCGCATCGCACTCCGTGTGCCCATAGCAGGCGTTGTTGCCGCGGATCTTCGAGTTGAAGACCTGACTCGAGCTGCCCTTCGCCACCGAACGGGACACCACGTCCGCATGGGAATCCACGCCATTCAGATCCACCTCAAAATTCGTCTCGGCATACTGCTTCTCATGCGTCATGATCTTTTCTTTGATAATCAGTGTCGCTCCGTCTTTCAGGTCTGCCGAGGTGTCGCGGATCGTGGAATCGACGCCCTTGATCTGGGTCGTCTCCATTTCCATATAACCATTCTCTTCGATATGGACGATCGTGGTCGGATTCAGGATGCGTCCGCCGGTGCCCTCGCCCTCGCCATAGTGCTTCTCGATATAATGCACTCTCGCGTTCTTCCCGATATGGAACTCGTGAATACCGTCGTGCTCCGTGTCCTGCGTACCTCCGCAGTGAATACCACAGCCGGCTACGATCGTCACATCGGCATCCTCCCCGATATAGAAATCATTGTATACCAGATCTTTGAGGCCGCTCTGGCTGACAATGACCGGAATGTGCACGCTCTCATTTTTCGTGCCCGGTTTTATGATAATGTCGATACCCGGTTTATCCTTTTTCGACACGATGTCAATATTCGCGGTCGTATTTCTCCCCGCGAGCGATCCGTTGTCACGGATATTGTAAGCTCCCTCCGGAATATTGTGGAGGTCCGCCACCATCTGCAGCATATGCATTTGAAGCTGATCCATCTTCTCCACCTCCTAAACAACCTTATTAAGCAGTGTACTGCAGGCCTGCGTGCCGGTCAGGAGTTCCGGAAGGACCTCTTCTCTCGCACCCTCTGCGCGCACCTCACCGTCCGCCAAAACGACAATTCGATCCGCAATATTCAGGATCCGTTCCTGATGAGAAATAATCAGGATCGAGCCATTGATATTGGTTCGCAGCGCTTCAAACACCCGGATCAGATTGTTGAAACTCCAGAGGTCGATACCTGCCTCCGGTTCATCAAAAATCGACAGTTTTGTTCCCCGCGCAATCACCATCGCGATCTCAATGCGCTTCAGTTCCCCGCCGGAGAGCGACGCGTTGACCTCCCGGTTGATATAATCCTTCGCACAGAGCCCCACCTCAGAAAGGTATTTGCAGGCATCGTTCAGCGAAAGCGGCTCTCCATGAGCCAAGTTAATGAGATCCCGCACCGTAAGCCCTTTGAAGCGAACCGGCTGCTGGAACGCAAAGCTGATCCCCTTTTTCGCCCGCTCGGTGATCGAGAGCTCTGTAATATTCTCTCCGTCAAACAGCACCCTACCGGATGTCGGCTTTATAATTCCTGCGATGACCTTTGCCATCGTAGATTTTCCTCCTCCGTTCGGTCCCGTGATCGCCACGAAGCCGTCATCAATCTTCAGATTGATATGCTTCAGGATCCCCTTCTCCTCCGGGTCATCACCCGCCCGAAAGCATATGTCCTGTAATTCAAGCATTTTTGCTCCTCCTGATGTAAATTTTATGTAACAGTTCAGAACAGTGTCTTCATTTTTATTCAAAGTTCCCGGAAGTGAAACTGCTTTTCTCCTGACGCATAATCCCCCACGATCTGTCCGTTCCCGTACAGCCGGTATTTATAGCTCAGCAGGCCCTCGAGGCCGACCGGCCCTCTGGCGTGTATCTTTCCGGTGCTGATTCCCACCTCGGCGCCGAAGCCGTAGCGATAACCATCCGCAAAACGGGTTGAGCAGTTCTGATAGACGCCCGCGGAATCCACCAGATTCATAAACTGCTCCGCCGTCTGCGCATTTTCCGTCACAATACTATCCATGTGATGGGAACCGAAATAATTGATATGGTCGATGGCCTCCTGCACGTCTCCCACAATCTTCACGGAGAGAATGTAATCTAAATATTCCGTGGAATCGTCCGCGTCCGTCGCCGCACTGCAAGGAATGATCGCCGAAACTTCCTCTGTGCCGCGGATCTCGACCTCTTTTTCATCCAGCGCAGCCTTCAGCCTCGGCAAGAGCGCCCTCGCGATGTCGCGATGCACCAGCAGCGTCTCCACCGCGTTGCAGGCGGACACATACTGCGTCTTCGCGTCGACAATGATCGGCACCGCCTTCTCAAGATCCGCATCCTTATCCACATAAATATGGCAAATGCCATCCGCATGTCCCATCACCGGTATTTTTGTATTGTCCATGATGTACTGCACAAAAGCGTTGGAACCGCGGGGAATCAAAAGATCCACCAGCCCATGGCAGTCGAGCAGCTCCCGGATCTCAGAGCGCTCCTCAAGCTGCATCATACAGTTTTCCGGCAGCCCTGCTTTCTGCACCGCCGCTCTGATAACCTCAAACAGTTTTTTATTTGTCCTTCTGGCTTCGCTCCCGCCCTTTAAGATCACGCAGTTTCCGCTTTTGATACACAGGGCAGAAATCTGCACCAGCGCGTCCGGCCTTGCCTCGAATATCACGCCGATCACACCAATCGGGCAGGAGACGCGTTCCAGAGTCAGTCCTTCGTCCAGCTCGCGCCGAAGCTGCTTTCGGAACAGCGGATCCTTCATTCCCATCAGATCTCGAATGCCCGCAACCACGTCCCTCAGCTTCCCCTCATCAAATTTCAACCGCTTCAAGATCGGGGCAGCCACTCCATCCGCCTCCGCCTGTTCCATATCAACCCGATTCGCCGCGAAGACAGCTTCCTGCTCGCGCTCAAGTGCCTCTCCCATCATCCGCAGCGCCAGATCTCTGGTATCGCCTGTGCTGGCCGCCATCCGTGGCGAGGCAAGCTTGACCTTCCTGACTTCCTCTTTCATCTGCATATTTTCCTCTCTCCAGAAATATTCATTTCATTATACCCCTTTTACCGCCTTCTGAAAAGCCGAAAAATAATTAATCATTTAGAGGGTTGACATCTCTCTATTGTCGATGTTATAATATTAATAAAAATGATAAATTTTTAGCAATATCATTCATAAATATCATCATAATACTATTCAGAAAAAGAGGTTACAACATGAAAGGTTACGCAATGCTGAAAATCGGAGAATCCGGCTGGATCGAGAAGGATCGCCCCGCCTGTGGGCCGCTCGACGCCATCTGCAAGCCGCTGGCGCTGGCGATCTGCACTTCCGATGTTCACACACTCTGGGAAGGCGCGATCGGTGAGCGCCACAACATGATCCTCGGACACGAGGGCTGCGCCGAAGTCGTAGAGGTCGGTTCCCTCGTGAAGGACTTCAAACCCGGCGACCGCGTGCTGGTACCGGCGATCACGCCGGACTGGAACTCGCTGGAAGCGCAGGCCGGTTACTCCATGCATTCCGGCGGCATGCTCGCAGGATGGAAATTCTCCAACTTTAAAGACGGCGTCTTCTCCGAATACTTCCATGTAAACGATGCGGACGGCAATCTCGCCCTGCTCCCGGACAACATCAACACCGTCGACGCCTGCATGCTCTCCGATATGGTGCCGACCGGCTTCCACGGCGTGGAGCTGGCCGACGTACAGTTCGGCGATACGGTCCTCGTGATCGGTATCGGCCCGGTGGGTCTGATGTCCGTGGCCGGCGCGAATATGCGCGGCGCTTCCCGCATCATCGCGGTGGGCACCCGTCCGGTCTGCGTGGAAGCCGCAAAGGGCTACGGCGCGACGGATTTCGTCAGCTACAAGAACGGCCCGATCTTCCAGCAGGTACTCGACATGACCGGCGGCAAGGGCGTTGACAAGATCGTCATCGCGGGCGGCGGCGTGGAGACCTTCGCCGAGGCCGTGAAATGCTTAAAGCCCGGCGGTAAGATCGGCAATGTCAACTACTTAGGAAGCGGCGATATCATCGACATCCCGCGTGTGGAATGGGGCGTCGGCATGGGCCACAAGCAGATCAACGGCGGCCTGATGCCGGGCGGACGCCTGCGCATGGAGAAGCTGAGCGCGCTGGTATCTGCGGGCAAGCTCGACCTCGCGCCCTTGAGTACCCACGTATTTGACGGCTGGGAGCACCTCGAGGAAGCGCTGTTCCTGATGCGCGACAAGCCGAAGGATCTCATCAAGCCGGTAGTAAGGATCGAGGCGTAAATACACACTATGTGAAGTCCGGCGGAACAATCTGCCGGACTTCCTTTTCTTTTCGGAGGGCAGAGCATGAAGATATTGATCGTATCGGGCTTTCTCGGCGCGGGAAAGACCACCTTTATCAAGAGTCTGTCGAAACATACAGGCCGCGAGATCGCCATTCTGGAAAATGAATATGGCGAGGTCGGCGTGGACGGCGACGTCTTGCGCGCAAACAGCGCGCAGAGCGTTGGAAAAGTCAATATCTGGGAACTGACCGAGGGCTGCATCTGCTGCTCCACGAAGGGCGATTTTGCGGCCTCTGTGCTGACGATCGCAAATACGGTCGACCCGGAATATCTCGTGGTCGAGCCAACCGGCGTCGGCATGCTGAGCAATATCATCGCCAATCTGCAGCAGATCGAATATGAGCGGATCACCCTGCTCGCGCCTGTCACAGTCGTGGACGGCCAAAGCTTCCACAGCAATCTGCGGGAATATCCGGAAATTTATAAAGACCAGATCCGCGAGGCGCGGACTGTCTTTGTGTCAAAGCTGGAGAACGCGTCGCCGGAGGAACGGCAGAAAATCCGGCAGGATATCGAAGCGCTACATCCCGCCGGACAGATCATGGCGGATCATTATTCCGGTATGGAGGAGACGGAATGGCTCTCACTCCTCGAGCGGAGCTACGATGGCTCGCGTCTTGAGGCCAGACCGGAGAGCGCCGAGCTTCCCGACACCTTCTCCATGAGCGGCGTGGAAGTGGAATCTCCGGAAATGCTGCTTCTGCTGCTCGAGCGCCTCATCCACGGCGGACTCGGCGGGGTCGTGCGCGCGAAGGGCTGTATTCGGACGGGTGACGAATGGCTGCGCTTTGACGCCGTGGACGGCAGGTACAGCCTGTCCGGCGCGGAAGCTGCGCCGGAGGGCAAGGCTGTCTTCATTGGAACGGACATTCGCCGCCAGACGATCCGGCGCTACTTCTCTAAGACGCGCAGACGGCCGCGCATCGGGAAGAACGGCAGCCGGGCGCAGGCGGCTGCGGGGCGTTCTTCTATCATCACGTGGGAGGAATGAAGTAAGGCGATTCAGATCGTCACATCACCTTCCCCAGCACATCGGACACCCGGTGCACCGGGATGATCGTCAGGCTGTCCTTCACCTTCTGCGCCACCTCGTCGAGATCGTCCTCATTTTCCCGTGGAATATAGACCGTGGTGACACCCGCCCGCTGGGCCGCCATCAGTTTCTCCGGCAGCCCACCGATCGGCATCACAAAGCCGCGCAGTGACACTTCTCCGGTCATCGCGACATCCGGCGAGACCGCCTTTCCGCTCACCAGCGAGGCGATCGCCGTAGTCAGCGTGATACCGGCGGACGGTCCGTCCTTCGGCACCGCGCCCGCGGGCACGTGGATGTGAAGGTCATTTTCCTCGAAAAGTTTTGCCTTCTCGGGGTACATGCTCTTCACAAGGCTGACCGCGATCTGCACCGATTCCTTCATGACATCGCCGAGCTGTCCAGTGATCACCGTCTTCCCCTCTCCCTTTGTAAACAGCGCCTCGATAAAGAGGATATCCCCGCCCGCGCTGGTCCAGGCAAGGCCGGTCACCACGCCGGGCTGCTTCTCCTCAAGCCTCCGGTCGTGCGGGATCGGCTTCTGATCCAGAAATTCGCGCAGCCGCTTCGGGCTAACGGAAACGCTCTTATTCTCGCCTTTCACCAGACGGACGGCCGCCACACGGCAGAGCGTGTCAAGCTGTTTCTTCAAGCCACGTACCCCGGCCTCCATCGTGTAATCGGAGATGATCGCACGCAGCGCCGTGTCGGAAACACGTAGGCTCTGCGCTTTGAGACCCATGTCCTTCATCGAACGCGGCAGCAGATGCTTCTTCGCGATCTGAAATTTGTCCGTCGCCGTATAACCCGGGAACTGGATAACCTCCATGCGGTTCAGCAACGGCTCCGGAATCGTGTCAATGGAATTCGCCGTACAGACGAACAGCACATCAGATAGATCATAAGGCACATTCATATAGTGGTCGGTAAAGGTATTATTCTGCTCCGGGTCGAGCACCTCGAGCAACGCGCTCGAGGGATCGCCACCGTAATCCCGCACCAGCTTGTCCACCTCGTCCAGCACCATGACCGGATTGGACGCGCCGCTGCGCTTGATACCCTCCATAATCCGCCCCGGCATCGCGCCGATATAGGTGCGGCGATGACCGCGAATCTCCGCCTCGTCGCGCACGCCGCCCAGACTCACGCGCACGTAGCTCCTGCCGAGCGCTCTGGCAATACTCTGCCCGATGCTCGTCTTGCCGGTGCCGGGCGCGCCGACAAAGAGCAGAATTGAACCAGCCTGCTTCCGATTCAGCGTCATGACCGCAAGCTGCTGAATGATACGCTTCTTGACCTTTTTGAGGCCAAAATGATCCTCATCGAGAATACGCTCCGCCTCCTTCAAATCGACCGGCGGAATCTCCTCCTTCTTCCAGGAAAGCGAGGTCACAAAATCGAGATAGTCGTACAACATACCGTACTCGTGGCTGTTCTGCCCCTCCTGCTTCATGCGGTTCAGTACTTTCAGAGCCTCGGCACGGGCTGTGTCATTCATTTGCGACTTTTCGATCTTCTGCTCGAACTTTCTCACATCGGAGATGCTTTCCGGGTGCATCTCATCAAGCTGTTTTTGCAAAAACTCGATCTGCTTTCGGATCGCCTGCTCTCGATAAATCTGCTCGTTGGAACTCGCCTGCGCATCTGCAGCCTCCTTCTTCACCTTCTCCATCTCAAGGTACTCGTAGATCGCCTTCTCCATGCGCGTAGTACGCTCCGAAATCGTGTCCGCAGCCAGAATCGCATATTTTTCCTCGTTTGTGTTGCCCAGCAGAAAAGACAGTGTGGCGGTCATCTCGCCAAGCGAGTCCCACTGCTGTACGTAGTTGCGGGCGAGCAGCCCGAACTGGGTCCTCTGTATATGATTCAGGAAGGCTGTCCTCGCCGCCTCGAAATGGTTCTCAACCTCCTCCGGCGTCATATCCTCCACATCGTGCCGCTCCGACAGGGTTACCACGATACGGTCTCCCATCGTCGCAATCGTGTCGATATTGACACGGCTGCCGGTCACAACCTTTACATTGCCCTCCTTGTCGATCGCCTCGATCTTTCCAGTGATGCCGATCGGATAGAAATCATCCGCCTGCATATCCTCGCGGGCCTTGTCCTCCTTCAGCATCAGAAAAACGACCTCTTCGCCGGGCTGAGCGGCACGCTCTGTAATCTTCTGAAAATAATTATTCTGAAAATACAGGTAGACATCTGGGACAATCACTATATTGTAATAAGGAACTGTAATCATCGGAATCCTCCTCTTCTGTAAGTTCTGTTATACGTAATATAGCACATTTGCTAGCACTCGTCAAGTTCGAGTGCTAGCAAATAATGGTACATTTTTTTGTTTTTTTACCAAATCCATGGCGTATCCCACTGGTATCTCTCCATATCAACGACGCCGTCTTTCAACTCGATCCCATCCTCCTTCAGAAGGCGTATCTGCTCATTCACTCCGCCAAAGACGAAAGCCTTCGACACTCTGCCCTCCTTTGTGACCACGCGGTAACAGGGGATGTGATCCGGATCCGGATTCGCATGCAGCGCGTAGCCGACGACCCGCGCCCAGCGCCGGTTGCCCGCGAGGGCGGCTATCTGGCCGTAGGAGGCGACACTGCCCCGGGGGATCTGCTTCACAACCTCATAGATTCTGTCATAGGTATTCACTGCGGCTCACGCTCCCATCCAAAGCTGCGTCCCACCGCCTTCTCCCAGCCCTTCAGACGCACGAGTCGCTCTTCCTGCGTGATCTCCGGGGTGAAAATCCTGTCAATCGAACAGTTTTTGACCACATCCGCCTGGCTCTCCCAATATCCAACCGCCAGTCCCGCCAGGTACGCAGCCCCGAGCGCCGTCGTCTCCACGCAGGATGGCCGCTGCACCGGAATGTCGCTCAGATCCGCCTGCGTCTGCATGAGATAATCATTGGCACTTGCTCCTCCATCTACCCTTAAATTTCCGATTTCAATTCCGGAATCCGTCCGCATCACACGAAGGACATCGTTGGTCTGATAGCAGATGGAGTCGAGCGCTGCGCGAATGATGTGGTATTTATTGATACCGCGGGTCAGGCCCACGATCGCACCTCTGGCGTACTGATCCCAGTAAGGCGCGCCAAGCCCGGTGAAAGCAGGAACCACGTAGCAACCGGCGGTGTCCGACACCTTGCGCGCCATATATTCGGAGTCTGCCGCCGAATCAATAAAGCGCAGCTCGTCCCGCAGCCACTGAATGACCGCGCCCGCCACAAAAACAGAGCCCTCCAGCGCATAATCCACCCTGGCGTCAATGCCCCAGGCAATCGTGGTCACCAGTCCGTTTTCAGAAAAGATCGGCCGCTCTCCGGTGTTCATCAGCAGGAAACCGCCGGTACCGTATGTATTTTTCACCTCACCCGGCGCGAAGCAGGTCTGCCCGAACAGCGCTGCCTGCTGGTCGCCCGCGGCGCCGGCGATCCGAATATTTCCTCCGAAAAACTGCGGTGCGGTCTCGCCGTACACACAGCTGCTCGGCTTTGCCTCCGGCAACATACGCCGTGGAATCCCAAATTCCGCAAGAATCTCGTCATCCCAGTCCAATGTATGGATATTGAACAGCATGGTACGCGAAGCATTCGAATAATCTGTCACATGCACCTTTCCGCCGCTCATTTTCCAGATCAGCCAGGTCTCCACCGTGCCAAAGAGAAGCTCTCCCTTTTCTGCACGCTCCCTCGCGCCCTCAATATTGTCCAGAATCCATTTCAGCTTTGTCCCGGAAAAATATGCGTCGATCACCAGACCTGTCTTCTGCCGGTATGTGTCCACGAGCCCTTTTTCCTTCAACCGGTCGCAATACTCCGCTGTGCGCCTGCACTGCCAGACGATCGCGGGGCAGACCGGCTCCCCCGTATTCTTATCCCACACGATCGTCGTCTCACGCTGATTCGTGATACCGATAGCCACAATATCTTCTGCCGTGGCTCCAACCTTCGACATAGCCTCCACCGCCACGCCCAGCATGGTAGACCAGATCTCATTCGCGTCGTGCTCCACCCAACCCGGCTTTGGAAAATATTGCGTGAATTCTCTCTGTACAACGCTGCGCATCGTGCCCGCCTTATCAAATATAATGCAGCGGTTGCTTGTCGTACCGGCATCCAGCGCCATAATGTATTTCGGCATCGTATTCCTCCTTATCGCTTTGGTATTTATATCAGGCGGAGCCTTTCACTCCATCTCTCCTTTTCCCTGCATAAACTCCGCATACTCATAAATCTGCCGAATGAGAGCGCAGCCGGTCTGCCAGCAGAGACAGATAGCGGAAAACCGGCTCCGTCGCGATGGAAAACAGTACAAAGAGCATAATGCATTTCACCGACATGCCGCTCAGGGAAAAAAGTTCCGGCAGATAAAAGCTGCACAACAAAAGACCGGCGACCGAACCGATGAAGATGACCCACTGCCGAGGTGACGGCGGGCTGACTGTTTTATACAGGATCATGAATCCGACAATCGCCAGCAGCATCGTCGCGGCCGTAGAGATATCATCTGAGGCCACGCCAAAAGTGTCGCCGAACACCACGAGCGCGCCCACCGCCAGTGTATCGGTAACCGCCGCGGGAAGCGCCTTCGCAAAGACATTTTTCAGGAAATTCCCGCGGATGCGCTCCTTGTTCGGCTCCATCGCAAGAAAGAAACCCGGAATTCCAATCGTAAACATGCTGATCAGGGAAATCTGCGCAGGCTCCAGAGGATAAGTATAAACCGTAATCAGTGAAAAGAGCGAAAGCAGAAGAGAAAAAATATTTTTCACGAGAAACAGCCCCGCGGAACGCTGAATATTGTTGACCACGCGTCGCCCCTCCAACACGACCTGTGGCATGCAGGAAAAATCAGAATCCAGCAGTACAACCTGAGAGGCCTGTGCTGCAGCATCGCTGCCGGAGGCCATCGCCACGCTGCAGTCCGCGTCCTTCAATGCCAGCACGTCGTTGACGCCGTCCCCGGTCATGGCGACCGTATGGCCCTGCTGCTGCAGCGCGCGGATCATCTGCCGCTTCTGCTCCGGCGTGACACGCCCGAAGACCATATACTTCTGCATAGCCGCCTCGATCTCCCGCTCTGTCTTCAATGTCGTCGCGTCGACATAGCGCTCCGCGCCGGAAATTTTTGCCTCCTTCGCCGCCTCGGAGACCGTACGCGGCGCATCCCCAGAGATCACCTTGATCTCCACGCCCTGTTCCTCGAAATAGGCGAAGGTCTCCGCCGCCGTCTTCCGCACCGGATTAGACAGCAGGACAAAGCCCAGCGGAGTTGCCTGCTCCGTGAGTACCTTTCCATCAGGCTCCTCCGAATAGGACGCAAAGACCAACACCCGGTATCCGCGCGCCGCATAGCCCTCTACCGTGTCCATTACCTTTGCAAAATCATCCCGCAGCACGAATTCCGGCGCGCCCAGCACATAAGAACCCTCCTCGAAAGCCACGGCACTGTACTTATATACCGGGGAGAAAGGAATGACTCTCTTCACATGCAGGCCTATCCGCTCCTGAAAATGTGCCTTCAGAGCCTGCATAGTAGCATTGTCACCACTCATGGCACAGGAAAAATCCCCCAAGAGCCCGAGAAGCTCCGGCAGCCTGTCCGCACCGTATTCCTCCGCCGGAACCAGATCGCGCACCTCCATGGTATTTTCTGTGATGGTACCGGTCTTGTCCACACACAGGACGTCGACCCGCGCCAGAGTCTCGATGCTCTTCATGTCATGCAAGAGCACCTTCCTGCGAGCCAGTCGCATGGAGCTGACTACGAGCGTGACACTCGTCAGCAGGTACAAGCCCTCCGGGATCATCCCGATCAGCGCCGCCACCATGGAGGTGACGCTGTCCGCCAGAGTCTCATGATTTACATAATATCCTTGCAGGAAGAGCGCAATCCCGATGGGCACCAGAATAACGCCCACTATTTTCAAAATGCCATCCAGAGAACGCAGCATCTGCGACTGCTGCTTCACATCCATGGCCTGCGCCTCGCGCGTCAGGCGGGAGATATAGGAATCCTCACCCACAGCGATCAGTCTGGCCCGGCACTCCCCGGACACGACGAAGCTGCCGGAGATCAGCTCGTCCCCCGGTCCTTTCGTGATGTCGTCCGACTCGCCGGTCAGCAGCGCCTCATTGACCTGGACCTCCCCCTCCGTCACCTGACCATCCGCGCAAATCTGATTTCCCGCTTTCAGAATCAGAAGATCGCCATACCGCAGCTCGTCAACGGGAACCACGATCGCTTCTCCATCGCGTTCGACCGTCGCCCGCACCGCGCCCAGCATGTTCATTTCATCCAGAACCTTCTTTGCCCGGAGCTCCTGAACGATGCCGATCAGCGTATTTACTATAATAATGGGCAGAAAGGTGAGGCTCCGAAACGCCCCGACCAGACACAAAAGCAGCGCCAGAAAAGCAAAAATGAAGTTAAAGTACGTGCAGACATTTTCCCGGACGATATCCCCGACGGTCTTTGTACCTGTGTCCGCCTGCCGCTTTCCGACTCCATCTTCATGATGCCTTCCCGTATTCCGCTTTTTCTTTTTCATCGGCAGTACAGTGACAGCCATAACTGCTTCTCCTTTAAGTTCCCTTTTCTTACATGATCTGCCATATTTCTAAACGGATTATAGCATATCCCCGGCTGAGTGAATCTAAATATTTTCTAAAAACTAAAAACTTTGTCGAGCACATCAGCCAGCGGCTCCATCGTGTTCATCACCTCCTCCAGCGTGTTGGTCTGCGCCCCTGCCTCGATCAACAGCGCCTTATCGGACAGATGCAGATTGTAGCGCAGACTCTTGAGGTAAATATTCCGGGAAAGTCCCGGATAATACTGCTCACACTGGAGCTTGAGCTGCAGTGTCAGCGCCAGATTATCCTCGACATAAGGATTGTAGAGATAATCGATATTTCCGTTCTTCGTCCGGCTCAGGCCATTAAAGAACATAAAGCGCGCCACGGTTTTTCCGTCAATCTCGGCCACAAGGCGCGTGCCTTCATCGACGCCGTCGCGGTGTAAGTCGATAACCGCCTGAATCGACGGATACTCCTCCAGAATCGCGCTGATTTCCTCCGCCGCACGGCTATATGCCTCGCTGCGGTCGAGTTCCCCGTCGATCAGATCATAAACGCTCGTCACATGCATGACGCTGTAACCCTTCTCCTCGAGCAGCTCTTTAAGATAAGCTCCAACCCCCACAATCGTCGTGGAATTATCGCCCGGAACGGAATCGACAAAGCCCTCCTGTGAATGGGTATGGTAGATCAGGATCTGCGGCCCGTCCACATCCTTGTCGATCGTCATGTCCTTCGCCAGCAGCTCCTCCGCATTGAGATCCTCCGCCGTAACCATCGTGTTCGACTCGACCGTGTAAAAATTACTGAGCAAATAATCAAAGTCCGACAAATCCTCCAGACTGTAAATCTGTCCGGCCTGTGCCGCAGCGCTCTCCTCAGTCTCAGTCGGCTGTTCCACATTCGAATACCCGGCAACGGAAGCATTCTCCTCCTCGGCCAGCAAAGCCAGATCGTACTCCTCTCCTGTCTCATCCAGCTCATTCTCATCACCGCTGCTTCCGCTGTTCAGCATCTCCCAGGTCACGGCACTCTCCGCCGTACTTTCGTCCGCCGCCGCGTAGCTCAGCTTTGTCAGCGGGTGCATCCCGAGCGCCCAGTCCACATAGTCCGAAAAAAGCGAGGCACTCTCCCGCCCCTCCATGCCCGCGAAAAAAAGTCCCGGATACAGGAATCGTGCCGCTTCCCTGCGAAGCATGCGCTGTGCATATTCGGATTCCGCCTTCAGCAGCGCTACCGGGTCGCACTGCAGAAATTTCTGCCCGCCCGCGAATAGAATATAAAAACCGGCTGCCAGGAAACAGATCCACAGCAGCCGATTGACAAGCCCTGACAGTTGTCGTCTCATACGCATCCCCACCGCTTCATTCTATGCGTACGGGCAAAGCCTTATGTCCGCGGAAAGAAAGCGATATTCAGTGCTTCCGAGATCGTATAACTGAGCTGACGGACTGTCTCATCGATATTCTTCGGAGTCACAAACATGCCGTTCAGATGCGGCGGCATCCGTTCACAGCTCCCCTGCGCATCATAAATGATTGCCGCGGCCTCCACGACCGTCGGCATGCCGATCGCGATGACCGGTACGCCGAGACTCTCCCTCGTGAGGCTCCCCCTGTGATTTCCGACTCCGGAGCCCGGCTGGATACCGGTATCGGTCAGCTGGATCGTCCGGCTCAGACGCCGCGTACTGCGGGCAGCCAGCGCGTCGATCACAATCACAAGATCCGGCTTCGTCTGGTCAATGACGCCCTGAAGAATCTCCGAAGTCTCCATACCAGTCTGCGCCATGACGCCGGGCACGATACCGCTGATCGCGTTCACACCCTCGCCACCCACAGCCGCCTTCCCGTACTCCCGAATCAGATGCCGCGTGATCAGCAGGTTGGATACCGCCTTTGGCCCCAGCGCGTCCGGCGTCACATCCCGGTTTCCCAGTCCCGCCACCAGCACCTCGCGCGCATGCGGTTCTCCCATCAGCTCCAGCAGGCAGGAAGCCAGACATTCCGATATTTCTCGATGATAATTTTCATCCGGCGAGGCCATACCCGGCGCCTCCAGTGTGAGATACCTCCCCATTGGCTTCCCCATCTCCTTCGCGCCCCGTTCGGACTCAATCCGCACCCGCGTCACCCGGATATCGCGCTCCTCATCGTACTCTTCCTCCACGATAACGCCGTGAACCTCCGTCTCGCTTCCCTCGAAGCTCTCCCTCGCCTCCAGCGCGAGGTCGGTCCGCACCCGCATCCGTTCCATTTTCTCACTCCCAGCACTTCATTTTATCTTACATTTCCCTCAAAACTTGCATTTTATGTATTGACAAGGATAATTCTTTCGCCTAAAATATATCCGTGTGTTTCCATGCAAAGCTTTTCCGTGTCTCGCTTTCAGGAAGCATGTATAACAACAGTGAGCGTTTAAAGGAATCTGGAGGTGCACGAGTTGGCTAATATCAAGTCTGCAAAGAAGAGAATTCTGGTCACCGAGACCAGAACTGCGAGGAACAAGGCGATCAAGTCAAAGGTGAAGACCATGGTAAAGAAGGTCTACACCGCGATCGACGAGAAGGATCAGGACGCCGCGAAGGCCGCTTTGAAGGAAGCGATCTCCACGCTGAACAAGGCCGGTTCCAAGGGAGTCTATCATAAGAACACTGTTTCGAGAAAGATTTCCCGTCTGCAGAAGGCCGTCAATGAGATGGCTTCATAGAGAATAAAATCGCAAAGAGAAGGTCGGTACCGTCATGCCGACCTTCTCTTTTATTACACAGAAATTCTTCGATCTTCTTAGCTGATCTTATGCATAGGCGCTCGAAAAACGGAGCAACCGACTTTTACACTATCCACTATACTTCACGATCAGCATCTCTACTCCGACCTGATCCGCGAGCTGCCCTGTCTTGACGAGTTCATCGGTCTTCACGCAATCCTCCACAATGATACGCAGCCCCTCCTTACTAAAACCGCGTGCCTGTGCCTGCGCCTCGCCTATGCGAAAAGCCGGTATCCCCGTCTGCTTCGCGAGCGCCGCGCGATCCAGACCCTTGCCGGACAACTCCTTTAAAAGCAGCAGGCCGTTGAACTGCCGGGTGACAAGGGCAAGAATCTTGACCGGTGCCTCCTTCATCAGCAGCAGATCCGCATAGAGGGAGAGCGCTTTTTTCTGCTTCTTTTCTGCAACGGCGCGAACCATGTCAAAAATTCGGTCCTCTGTCTGTTCCGTACAGATCGCCTCCACATCCTGTACATGAATCTCCTCCCGCCCCATCGTATAGCTCAGCAGCTTCTCCAGCTCCTGCTCAATATTCTGCATATCAGTGTCGCTTCTTGAGAAAAAGACGCGCAGAGCCTCTTCCGTGATCTGTTTTCCCTCCCGCTTCAACGTCCCGAGTATCCAGCGCGTAAGAGTCCGCTCGTCCTGACGCTGAAATTCCACGACCCTGCCATGCTTCTTGATCTCCTTATAGAGACGGTTTCGCTTGTCCACCTCCGACTCCGTCAGGATCAGGCAGGTACTCTGCGGGATCTCAGCCACATAGTCTGCCAGCTCCGGACAGGCGCTCTTTACAAAACCGCTGTCGTTCAGCAGGATCACGCGCCGCTCGGCGAAGAAGGGCAGCGTCTCCGCCAGATCGATGACCTCGTTCGGATTGATCTTTTTCCCCTCAAATACCGTCACATTCATCGTGTCGTCCGGCGCCACCAGCGCGTCACGCAGCCGCTTCCGATACTGGTTGCGCAGGTAGAGTTCCTCGCCGGTGAGCAGATAGATATTCTTGAAGTGTTTATTTTTGATGTCCTCCATCAACATTTTCATAGCTGCGCATCCACCTGATTTCCTGTTTTTTCGTTCATTTCAGTATACCACGCCTGATGGATTCTTACAAACTGCTTTTCCGATCCGTTTTCCCGGCTGGCGAACGATTGTCGGCGCCACCTGATTGCTGCTCCGGGCTGCTCCATCTCTCTACCGATACTTCCTGACGCGCACCTTCTCCCCATCCGTCCACACACTGATCGCTCCACAGTCCTTTGTAATGAAGACAATACTGCCCACATCCGCGAGACGCGCGAGCGTCTCCTCTGAAGGATGTCCGTAGGTGTTTGTGGCGCTGCACGAAATCAAGCTGACCGTCGGACACACGACATCGAGGAACTCCACCGATGTAGAATAGTGGGAGCCATGATGAGCGGTCTTCAGTACCTCAACCTGAGAGAGCAGCCCCGTCTCCAACAGCGCTTTTTCCGTCTCCTCCCCGATATCGCCGGTGAGCAGCATATCAAAATCCTGATACTCCGCCAGCAGCACAAGCGAGAGTTCGTTCCGGTCGTCCGAATGTGCCGACGGGGAGGGCCAGAGGCAGGTCAGGGAAAGCTCCTCCGAAGCCAGCACATCGCCCGTTTTCATATAGAGAATCTCCACACCGGCCTCTGCGAGCAGTGCCTCCATCTCTTCATAAGCCTCATCCTTCTCATTGATTCCCGGCAGTACCGCCGTTCCGATGTCGATGCCGCCGGGCGTCATGCTGTCCGCGAGCAGCTCCTCGATGCCGCTGATATGATCGGAGTCCATATGGGAAATCATGAGATAGTCCAGCCTGCCGACGCCCTCGTATTTCAGGTAGGGCAAAATCCGATAGGTTCCTACCGAGGAAACGCCCGTACTGCCCCCATCCATCAGAAAGGTCGTGCCATCAGCGCTGCGGATAAAAATGCCGTCTCCCTGTCCGACATCCAGCATCGTAATCTGCAGTTCGGTGTGCACGCGAGTGCAGATCAGCAGCAGCGGAACCGCAAGCAATGCCCCACTAAGTACGAGTATGCCGCGCCCGGGTCTATACTCCTCCGGCTTTCGGCTGTACTTCTTCCTGCGCTTCTCCCGGTAGAGCAGGCATAGCGCCATACACAGCATACTGTAATACAGCACGATTTTCCACCGCGGCGGCGTTCCGATCGTGAGCACAGAGCCGGGAAGCATAAGGCACAGTTCCCCCATCTTCCGGTAGAACAGCAGGATCAGACGGCATGGGAGTGCGAGTACCCGCGCCGCGCCCAGTGAAAGGAGTCCCGTCAGGCCGCAGAAGACGGCTGCCGCCATGAGCACACTCATCAGCGGAATGACGAGCAGATTCAGGAGGGTGGAGTAAGGGGAATACTCGGAAAACGCGCACAGCAGCACCGGAAAGGTCACGGCCAGCACGGACAGACTGACACTCAACGCCTGAATAAGCCTCCCCTGCTTTGGACGATAGAGTCGCCAGAGCGGCAGCAGCAATGCAATGCCGAGCACCGCCCCAAAGGAGAGCAGGAAGCCGCTTTGTCTACTGTTCAGCGGTGATGGAACCAGCAGAACAATCGCCGCGACGCCCATCGCAGTCAGCATATCATAGCTGCGCCCGACCAAATCCGCCGCCACCATAAGGGTGCACATAATCACGGCGCGCAGGGCGGAGACCGAAGCCCCCGTCATCCAGCCGTAAGCTGTGATCAGTAAAATTGTCGGAATGCCCGATGGCAGATAATATCCTGTCAGCCTGCGCAGAATACGATAAAGACCCATTCCGATCAGCGAGATATGCAGACCCGAGATCGCCAGCAGATGCGAGATCCCGTTTTTCTGATACAAATTCTTTGTCTCGCTGTCGAGCTCGCTCTTTTCGCCGAGCACCATCGCCCGGATAACGCCGACATCCCCTTCGCCGAGCACAGCGTCATAGACCTCGCCAAACCTCTTTTTTAATTGCAAAAGCCTCTCACGCAGCGGCGAAGAATGCAGCGCGAGAATCTGTGCGTCTTCCGCAAAAACCGTACAGGAAATGCCTTTCGCCCCATAGTAGAGGCTGCTGTCAAACTGTCCCGGATTGGTTGGTGTTTCTACAGGATAAATGGTTCCCGATAAGGATAGATCCGCGCCCACCGGATAATCGGCGGCTCTTGACAGATATACGAGGATGCGCTCCGCTTCGAAGCTGCCCTCCGCTGCCTGAATCTGGCAGTTTACCAGGCTGAGCTGCATGCCTTCATCTCTAATGGACCATCTGGCGACCCGGCCCGTGATCCGCCCCGTCTGCTTCTGCGTGATCGGCGATGACTTCTTCATAAGCCCCATCGGCAGAAGCAGCAAAAGCAGAAACAGCGCCAGCGCCGCGCAGGCAGCCGGTCTTCTTTTCATTCTTCTATCAGCTCCTCGTTCTTCTCAAAAATCGTATTAAAACTGATCATCTCTCGAAAGACCTGATTCGTCTCACCGTTGATACTGATCTGCACCTGATCCGCGTCTGTATTGTCCACGATCGAATTGACAATCGAATAGATCGGGACGGCTTCTGCGACATTGTAAACAGATTCCAGAAAGGTCTCATCCAAATTCACATAACAGATACCATCCTTTATCGAAATGCTGATAAGCTTCGTCTCCGGCGGTATCGTCGGATAAAGCCCGTCTGAAATCGGGCCTGAGATCAACTCCTCCACGATCAACTTTTCCAGTGAAATGTTGCTGTTGTATTCCATGGTAACCTGCTCGGTCACCAGCGCGTCCCCCGCCTCATTCGTGAAATAGAGAGTCAGCTCCGCTGTCTTATAGACATCGCTCTCCTCACCGGCGCTCTCGATAAACTGCTCGTCGTTCATATAGCCGATCTCCTCACCGTTCGTATCGGTAAGTGGCTCGCCATCCACCAGGAAACTCACATACTCTACGCCCTGAAGCTGACAAAACGTACGGACACAGGCCGCCCTGCACAAAACCTCGCGGGTCTTCTCCATCTGCAGATATTCTTCAGAAAAATCAAGATAGAGACGCAACCCCTCCAGTGTACTGTCCCCAAGACGGACATCTTCCGGAATCACGCTTTGCAGCTCCTTGTCGCGCGGCTCCTCGCGCAGCAGTTCCAGCATCTCGCTGACCATGCCCTCCGCGGTCTTCGCCTGAAGCTCTCGGTACTCACAGGAAATACCGGTTCCATCCTGATTCAGATACCATATTTTATATCCGCTCTCTTCCTCCTCGCTGTGAGCACCGCAGCCTGCGCTCAGCGCAGCCACACACAGCAGAAGAAAAAAACAAAACCATTTTCTCATTCTAATCTCCATTCCGCCATTCTCTGGTCAACGGCGCAGACAGCACTGGCGACGCCTGCCTTTCTATTCCCTATCCCCGCTATACAATGTACTTCAGCGGAATCCGCACCGTAAAGGTCGTTCCCTCATCGACGACGCTCTGCACCTTGATCGCGCCGCGATGCGCCACGACCGCGCTGCGTGTGATGGCGAGTCCAAGACCTGTCCCCCCAATCTCGCGGGAATGAGACTTATCCACACGATAAAAGCGTTCAAACACATAATCCAGCGATTCCTGCGGAATACCAATACCGGAGTCGCTGATCTTCACATAGAAAAACTTGTGATCCGCATCGAGCGTCACGCGCACCCAGCCACCGCTGCGATTATATTTAATCGCATTTTCTACCAGATTTGTAAAGGCAAGGGAAAGCCGCGTCGGGTCGATCTCTGCGCTGACGCTGCGGTTACTCTCAAAGACGACCTCAATATTTCCCTTTTCAGCGATTGGCCTGAGCCTTTTGAGAATCTGCTCCAGGAATTCATTGATGTCCACGGTCTCCACATTTAGCTCCGGCGTCTTACGATCCATCTTCACAAGTGTAAGAAGATCAGAGATAATCGAATTTTCCCGGTCAATCTCACTGGCAATGTCCTCCATGAACTCCGCATAGAGCTCCCGCGGCGTGTCTTCCTGTGCCAGCAGAGAATCTGCCAGCACCTTCATTGAAGCCAGCGGCGTCTTCAGCTCGTGCGAAACGTTCGAGACAAATTCCTGACGGGATTCCTCCATGACGCGCAGCTTCGCGAGCATCAGATTGAAGGAATCGGAGATCATCTCCACCTCCGTACAGCCGTGAATGTTCATATTGTCATCTAACGTACCATCCAGCATATCCCCAATATACTGATTCATGTGCCGCAGAGGCTGCACAAGCAGCCGCGAGAGCAGAATTGCCAGAGAAAGCGAGCAGAAAGCGATAACCAGCACACAAATCTCCGCTGAAAACTCAAACTCATCCAGAGCGATATAAATATTGTCGGTGGAAGCGCTCGCCAGAATGACACCAACGATCGTCGTCTCCTCCCCCTCCGTCCAGGTGATCGGAACCGCGATCTGAATGTAACGCCCGCTGATATAATCCTCCGTAGCCTCACCGCGGAAGCATTTGACGACATTCTCCGCCACCATCGTGCGCCCTTCCTCGAAATCGTAGGTATCTTCCACAATCACGAGATTGTCGTCAATCAGAATAATCCTCCCATCGTACAGGGTGGCCACCTGACTGATATCACCCGACAGAACCTCATTTTCCTGCTCATGCAGATAATCCGCGCTGACAATCTGGGTGGAAAGGATCTGGCACTGATTTCGAACTTCATTGGCGAGCCGTGTAAGCGACTGCCTCTCGTAAAATATACGAAGCACAAACGCCGTCAAAGCCGCGCAAATCGTGCCAAAAAGAAACAGGGACAGCATGATACGGAAATTCAGGCTTCTGAAAAATTTTCCCTTTATCTTTAGCTTTTTAAACATTAAAGTAGTACCCTACTCCCCATTTCGTATGCACATATTTCGGCTCGCTCGGATTCGGTTCAATCTTCTCCCGCAGGCGGCGGATATGCACATCCACAGTGCGCACGTCGCCGGGATAATCATAGCCCCACACCGCATTCAGCAGATGATCGCGGCTGTATACACGATTCGGATTCGTCGCCATCAGCTCAAGCAGATCGAACTCCTTAGCCGTCAGATTGATCTCCTTCCCCGCGATGTTCAGCCTGCGGCCCTCGCAATCCATATGAAGATCACCCTTGTCGATCACCCGGCGGGTTTCCTTTTCCGGCTCCTTCTTCTTCGTTCTGCGCATAATTGCCTTGATCCGCGCCTTGACCTCGAGAATATTGAACGGCTTTGTAATATAATCATCCGCGCCGTAGTCCAGTCCGAGAATCTTGTCCATATCGTCGCCCTTCGCCGTCAGCATGACAACCGGAACACTGGAAAACTCCCGCAGCTGCTGGCAGACCTCAAAACCGCTCAGTTTCGGCAGCATCACGTCCAGCAGGATGAGATCGTACTCATTTGCCCGTATCTTTTCAAGCGCTTCCTCGCCATCATAGGCGCAGTCCACCTCCATGCCATCCTGCTCGAGGCTGAAGCGGATGCCCTTCACAATCAGCTTTTCGTCGTCCACTACCAGTATTCTCTGTGCCATCATGCTCCTCCTCACTGAACTCTGATCTGATCCTTTATTTTTGCGTAAATGCCTTCCGCGATGCCGGAAACTTCCATTATCTGCTCCGGGCTCGTGAAGGAACCATTCTGCGTTCGATACTCGATGATCGCGTCCGCACGGCTCTCGCCGATGCCGTTCAACGTCATCAGCTCTGTTCGATCGGCGGTATTGATGTTCACGCGGGCATCGACAGGCTCCTCGTCGGAAACATCCCGCGATACGCCTGTTCCTGCGGCCACCCCCGCTTCATCGGATCCTCCGTCCGTCTCCGCAGACTCCACAGTCGATATGTCTCCCGTGTCGGCAGCGTCCTCGGTATCACTCTCCACGTCCTCCGCGCAATAAAACACGAAATCCTCACTCTTTCCGAGTCGGAAACCCAGAAAAGAAAAACTGCATCCGGACAGACTCATGCTCAGAAGCAGTGCCAGACCGAATACAGCCAAATTTCTGATTCTCTTATATGTCACGCCTCTCTCCTCTCCGGAGAAAAGCCTTTCTGTGTCCGCTTTCATTGTAACGGACTCGAGCAGAAAAGACAAGGAAATCTTTTTTATTTTTTACTCCGCATTCACCGTTCCGAGGCTTTCCAGAAAAGCAGCTACGCCCAAAAGCGCCTGCGCCTCATCCGGCCCGTCGCATTCAATCCGGATCTCATCCCCCGGGCATACCGGAAACGCCAACAGACTCATCAGACTCTTACAGTTCATCACATGTTCGCCGCGGCGCAGCATCACATGGCTCTCATATTTATTTGCTTCTCCGACCAGCACGCCCGCAGGCCGAAGGCAAAGCCCCCTCTCATGATCCATTATCATTTTTTTGTAAACCATAATCAACCGCCCTTTCACCCCGTTGGCTCATTATAGCACAAAAAAGATGCGCTGGCACGCACCTTTTATTTATTTTAAATTTGTTAACAATTTATTCACATCTCACGCAACCAGAATGATGCCTCCCTGCGCCGCATACAGCGTGCTCACACCGGATGTCTCCAAAACTATGATATCCTTCACTCCGACTAGCTTCTGTATTTCACTCTTCACAAACTCCGCCCGCTCGCGATTATTGCAGTGCGCGAGACCGAGCACTTTCTCCGCAGGGTTCTTCAGCTCCGCCGCCATCCGCTCCACCATGGCGCGCAATGCCTTCTGCATACCCCTGGCCTGTCCAAGCTGGATAATCGTCCCCTGCGGGGTTACGCCCATGACCGGCTTGATGTTCAGCGCCGAGGCGACAATCGCCTTCATGGAACTGAGCCTGCCACTCTTGCGCAAATTCTCCAGCGTCTCCAGCACAAAGTAGGTATTCTGCCCCTCGATAAACTGGTCCACCCGGCGCACCGTCTCGGAAAACTCCATTCCGGCCTCCTCGCATTCCTGAATCTTCAGCGCGATCAGCGTCTCGCCAACCGAGGCCGAGCACGAATTGAAAACATGGACATTGGCGTCCGAATGCTCTTCTAGATAGAGATTCTGGCCAAGCACCGCGCTGTTGTAAGAACCGCTCAGCTCGGCGGAAAGTGTCACGGCGTAGCGATTTCCCGGCTCCCCCTCCTCAAAGGCTCTCCGATAATCCTCCGGCGAGGGACAGCTCGACTTCGGGCAATTCGGGCTCGCCTTCATCCTTCGCAAAAATTCCTGTCGGTCAAAAGAATCATCATCTGTAAACTGTTCCCCGTCTATCTCCAGATGTAGCGCCGTATGGACAAAATGTGAGTCACGCTTCATCTCCTCTGTAAATTCTCCGCAGCTGTCCACCACAATCCGATAACTCATAACCGATACCGCCTTTTTTGATTTTTCTAATTTATTAAAGTAGTTTTTGATACTACATGATAGTAGTACAGTCATTACTTATATGCAATACTTTTTAACAATTTTTCACAAAAATCAAGTTTATGTGGAAATACACGATCGCGTCCTTTATAATAAAGATAATACAGCAATTCAGATTTTCATTTTGTTGCTGTTCCGAACTGTTACGAAACATCATCCATGGAGGTACCCCATATGATCGCTCTTAAGATCGCGGACGTCGGGGATTTCATGAAAAAACTGCTCCTGAGCGACGTCTTTGACCACTTCCTCCTTCTTGAGGGAAGCGTTACCGCCTTCAATACCTTTCAGATCGACGGTTTCCTGCAAAAAAACTATTACAATACCGAGGAACAGGAACTGCTCGGTGAGCGCACACTCTCCTACTGGGCGGAGGTACGCCCTTTCTGTCTTTCACTGATCAAGGGAAAACGGACGCCGCTTGCCTTCCGCTTCAGCCTGCAGCTCTCGCCCACAAATGTTGAGAAACTGCTAGCGCAGTCGGGCGTTGCCATCCCCGCGGAGCAGGTGCGGGGACTGATCCTGAATGTGGTCTATGAAAGGCGCGTCCTCACCTGCACGACCGGCACCTCCCTCACTGTCTTCACACTGGACAAAAAACTGGACCACGTCTGGGAAGACATGGTCCAGAGATTCTTTCATCAGCAGAAAATCCCATTTGAAATTCTGTGATTATTTTGTTAACAACAGCATAATCTCGTTCGTGCGGGCGACAAACTTCGTCATCGCCTCCGGCGCAAGCGGCTCGTGGCTGATCATCGCGAGATCGTAGAGCTGCTCGCAGATCATATTCGTATGCTCACCTTCCGGATTCTCGAAGAGGTACTTCACGAGCGCGTTATTCGCGTTGAGCACGAGCGTCGTCTCGTTTCCGAACATGGAGGAATCCATCCCGTACATATTGTACATCTTCATCATATCCTGCATCCGGCGGCTCTCCTCGGAGAGCGTGATCATCGAGGAAACCTTCTCATTCTTGAGCTTCTCGACCTTCACTTCAAGCTTGTCATTGTTCAGAGCCTTGCGGAACAACGCGCTCAGCGCATCCACCTCGTCCTTCAGCTCCTCCTCAGAGGCCTCCTCCTTCATGGATTCCGTGAGATCCGCGTCGATGTGCTGGAACTTCACCTTCTCGTTCTTCGCCTCCAGATGGCTGATGAACGGATTGTCGATATTGTCCTTCAAGACGACCGCGTTCATGTTCTGCTCGCGGAACATGTTGATGTACTGGCTCTGCTGCACCTCGTCGGTCACATAGTAGATCGTCGTCTTCGGCGGCTCCTGCTCCTCCTCGTCATCGGAGGTCTCAGCCTCGCTTCCGTCAGCGTTCTCCACGCTCTGCTCCGCCTCCGCGCCTTCCGCAGTTTTTTCATCCGCAGCCGTCTCCGCAGTTTCGGCAGCTTCACCTTCTTCCGCCTTCTCCGCCGCGTTCAGCGCGTCCAGATACTCGCTCATCGTCGTGTACTTGCCGTCCAGATCCTTGAACAGCACATACTCCATCATACGCTCGCAGAATTTTTCATCCTTGATGCAGCCATATTTGATGAAGGGGCTGATATCGTCCCAGTATTTCTCATAGTTCTCGCGATCGGTCTTGCACATGCCGCTCAGCTTATCCGCGACCTTCTTCGTGATATAATTGGAAATCTTCTTCACAAAACCGTCGTTCTGCAGCGCGCTTCTGGAAACGTTCAGCGGCAGGTCCGGACAGTCGATCACGCCCTTTAAGAGCATCAGGAACTCCGGAATCACTTCCTTAATATTATCCGCGATGAACACCTGATTGTTGTAGAGCTTGATCACACCCTCGGCGGACTCGTACTCCAGATTGATCTTCGGGAAGTAGAGGATGCCCTTGAGGTTGAAGGGATAATCCATATTCAGGTGGATCCAGAACAGCGGCTCCTTGTAGTCGTGGAAGACCTTGCGGTAAAATTCCTTATATTCCTCCTCCGTGCACTCGTTCGGATGTTTCGCCCAGAGCGGCGAGGTGTCGCTCAAGGACACCGGACGCTTGTTGATCTTCACGCGGTCGCGCGCCGGGGAAATCTCCTTCGTCTCCTTCGTGCCGTCCTCATTTTCGATCTCCTCAGTCTTCGCCTCCTCGTGGATGCGCTCCACGACGACGTCGTCCTCCTTCAGATCGCTCTCATCGATCGTCTCGTACTCCTGCTCCGCGTTCTCCTTCGCCAGGAAAATCTCCACCGGCATGAAGGAGCAATACTTGCTGACGACCTCGCGCGCACGGTACTCATTGGAGAACTCGACGCTGTCCTCGTTAAGGAAAAGCGTGATCTCCGTGCCAACACCCGTCTTCTGTCCGGCTGCCATCGAGAACTCCGTACCGCCGTCGCACTCCCAGTGTACCGCCTCTGCGCCTTCTTTGTAAGAGAGCGTATCAATGTGCACCTCGTCGGCCACCATGAAGGCCGAGTAGAAGCCCAGTCCGAAATGGCCAATAATCTGGTCCTCATTCGTCTTATCCTTGTACTGCGTGAGGAAATCCGTCGCGCCGGAGAAGGCGATCTGGTTGATGTACTCCTCGACCTCGTCGGCTGTCATGCCAAGACCGTTATCGATGAATTTCAGCGTCTTCTCCTCGGGATTCACCAACACCTGAATCTGCGGCTTATAGTCCTCCGGCAGAGAATACTCGCCCATCATATCCAGCTTCTTCAACTTTGTAATCGCATCGCAACCGTTCGAAATCAGCTCCCGGAAAAAGATATCATGGTCAGAATAGAGCCACTTCTTGATAATCGGGAAAATATTTTCACTGTTAATGGAAAGCGAACCCTGTTTTTCGTTCATGTTTGTCTCACACCTTTCTTCAAATTTTGAATTTAAAGATACTATAATCCCGCTGTTTTCAAAAGTCAAGGATTTTTTAGCACTCATTTTAATCGAGTGCTAACAGATTTGAATCTCGTTGCAGTATTACCGCTTGCTATGTTATAATATATTCATATCAAGGCTGCTGCACAGCCAGTATAAAAGCCCCATCGCGAAGCGATTTTAAATGGGCTTTTCCCCCATAACTGTGAAGGTACTGAGCAGTTACGTAGATTATATAAGAGGAGGGATGACACATGTCAAAGAGGTTTACAATCACCATGGGGCGCGAATGCGGCGCCGGCGCCACGCACATCGCGCAAGCGCTCTCAAAGGATCTCGGAATCAACTATTATGACAAGGATATTTTCCGTATGGTTTCCGACAAGAGCGGCGTATTGGAGGAATTTTTCCGTGTGCATGACGATCGCCCCGGCAACAACCTTCTGTACCGGCTCGTCAGGGATATGAAACCCGCGGATCAAAAGCCCTCGCTTGGCAAAGACATCGTGTCCCCGGAGAACCTGTTCCGCTTTCAGTCCGAGCTGATCCGCGAGCTGGCAGAGAATGAATCCTGCATCATCATCGGGCGCTGCGCGGACTATGTCCTGCGCGACTACGAGCACATCGTCCATGTCTTTGTCTGCGGCGACGCCGAGAGTAAGATCCGCCGCATGATGCAGACCTACTCGCTCGAACGCGACGTGGCGATCGACCGCATCCGCGAGACCGACCGGCAGCGCCACAAATACTACAACTACTACACCGGAGGAACCTGGGACTCCGCCCGGAACTATGACCTGTGCCTGAACACCGGGGACATGACGATCCAGGACGCTGCGGAGCTGATCAAATGCTATCTGCGGCAGAAGGGGTATATTGAGTAAACAGAACACAAAAAGGCTTTCCTCGGGAAGCCTTTTTTCAATGCGGGCAGTGGGACTCGAACCCATACGCCTTGCGGCACAGGAACCTAAATCCTGCGCGTCTGCCAATTCCGCCATGCCCGCCTGTATTCTTTCATACCACAAAACATGCTAAACGTCAACTCCAGAAACTGCCACCGACAGTTTCTTTCGTATGCTGAGGCAAACGCCGAAAACCGCAAGCGACATGCTATAGAAGCCCCACCCACGCCGCCACCGTGAACACCGCCATCAGTACAATCTGGTGCAACATGTAAATCATAAGGCTGTGCTTTCCGATCGTCTCCAGAAAACCGCCGCGCAGCCGCAGTGCCCGCATCACCGCCTCACGTCCAGCCACTAGCCTGTATAGGAAATATCCACACAGATAGAGGAAAATCCACGGGAAAAAAGAAAAATAGTCCCCAGAATAAAAGTTCGGAGCCTGAAAGCCCAGAAAGGTCGTGAAAAGATTTCGGTACAGACCCTCCGGCACGCGTCCTAGCGTAATCTGTTCAAAGCCCCAGTATCCCGTGTTCACATTTCGTGCCAGGAAAAAAAGTAACGCGCTCACAGTCAGGCCGAGACCCGCCGGAACTTTTTCCAGCAACTTCGAAAGTGGGATCAGCGCCAGCATCGCCGCCCCTGTAAAAGTCAGAATTCCGAAGATAATCAGCTCCGACGGCATAAAGATGCAGGTCACCGCCGTTACAACAAGGCCGCAGACTGATACAAGCAACCCGCGCCGTAACGGCTTACTCCCCAAACTCCAACAAAAGCCCGACAGCAAGATAAAGATCCAGCAGATGCTCTGCTGCCAGACATAACCCGGCGCTTTCCAGAACCAGCCGACATGCACGCCGTAGAGTTCTACAAGGTCATACATCCCGTGATAAGCGACCATACTGAGAATCGTCAGGCCGCGTAACGCATCCAGAAGAGGCAGACGCTCCCGCTTCATTTCCAGGTTCCTTCTTTCTCCATCGTCCCTCTGATCGTCTGATAAAGCTCCGGCAGCTCCTTTTTGATGTTTGCGGGCCGCCCATCCTTCCGAAGATAACAGTGCCCGGAAGTACCTGTCGCGCGCACTTCCCCGGTTTTCTCATCCGTCAATACATAGGAGAGCTCATATTTTACTCCGTGAAATGCCGTCATCTTCACATCGATACACACCCGATCGCCAAAATAGGTCATCGACTTATACTCGCAGCTCACACTCAACACGGGACTCATGATCCCCGCCTCTTCCACTCTTTTATAAGGAAAGCCCAGATCATCCATGTACGCGACCCGTGCCTCCTCCATCCAGCGGATGTAGTTGGAATGGTGGATGATCCCCATCTGATCTGTCTCATAATATTGTGCCTGATGCACGTAGGCCATAATCCCGTCTCCTTTTTTGAATCCTGTAGTGCTGTAGATTTCTGCAGGTCAAGAGCCTTTCTGTCTTGCTTACATATGCTACCTCGCCTCGAAATCCCTGCTCTACAGTATAGCAGATCTATCAGCATTTTCAAAGAGGATTGTGATCGTCGTACCCTTTCCCGGCTCACTCTGAAGGTTCAGCTGCGCTCCGTGCTGCGCCACAATGTGCTTGACAATCGCAAGGCCAAGGCCGGTTCCTCCGGTCGCCTTTGAACGGCTCTTATCAACCCGGTAAAAACGCTCAAACACCCGCTCCTGATGCTTCTTCGGGATGCCGATGCCCGTATCCGCCACCTCAAGCATGACCCTCGAGTCCATTGGCTTTACCGTAACCGTGACACTTCCGTCCGGATTGTTATAGCGAATCGCGTTGTCGCAGAGATTGTAGAGCAGCTCTTCCACCATCTCCTTATTTCCTATGATATAGCCCGGTTCGCCCGCGAAACGCAATGTCACCTGATGCTTCTCGGCGCTGATCTGCAACATGTCGACACAATTCTCCGCCAGTAGATGCAGCGACAGCCGTTCCATCGAAGTCTCCGCCGGTGTCATCACATCCAACTCCGAGAGTTTGATAATATCGTTGATCATGTTCAACAGTCTGGTGGCACTGTGATGAATTTCACCGGCAAAACGCGGGGTGTCTTTTTCCGCGGCCATGTGGTGTTCGATCAGCTCCGCGTAACCGGAGATCGAGGTCAACGGCGTCTTCAGTTCGTGAGAAACGTTTGCCGTGAAGTCCTGCCGCATCCGGGCATTTTTCATGATATCCTCATGTTGCTTCCGGATCGTCTGCACGAAAGGCACCATCTCGTCGTAGACCGGCGCGTCGTCACACTCATCGAGATGCTCCGCCAACGAGTCGATCGGAGCCATCAGGGAACGCGTGGCGCGCGACGCGAGCAGCATGCAGAGAAGAAAGATGACGATCGCCGTAGCCGCAACGATCGGAAGCGCACTCCGGAAAATGCGCCAAATACTTGAGCTCGCCTTCGCCACCCGCAACACAGTCCCATCTTCCTGCAGTACCGCATAATAAAAAGCGCTGCGATCCAGCGTGTCCGACCTGCGGATTGACTGACTGCTGCCCTCTCCAATCGCCTCCGACACCTCCGGCCGGTCACCGTGGTTGTCCAGACCTCCGACATCCACATCATTGTCGTAGAGCACCGTACCATCCGCTGCAATCAGCGAAATACGGACCTCCCAGTCTGTAAGACCCTCCGCCGACTCCGCTGCCGTAACGTCAAATACCCCTGTGCTCTGCAGCACACGGGTATAAGCCTCCAGCTCATTCATGACCTCTTTTTTGAAAAGCTCATAAAATACCGCCGTCATGGACATGGCAGTCAGCAGGATGGTGAGCAACGCCACCAGCATAAATTCCCGCCGGATCTTTTTTTTCATTCTATCATGTACCCCACATTCCGCACGGTTTTGATCAGGCTGCCCGCAGACCGGAGCTTCTGCCGCAGCGTCTTGATGTGCACATCCAGCGTCCGGGACTCGCCTTCGAAATTGATGCCCCAAATCCGCTCCATGATCACGTCCCGCGACATGACGATCCCCTGATTCTGCATCAACAGCTTCAGAAGTTCATGCTCCTTGAAGGTAAGCTCACAGGGCTCGTCCTTCACATAAACCATGTGCTTCTCACCGTCCATGAAGATGTCTCCCACCGTCAAGAACTTTTCCTCCCCGATCTGCATACTGCGCCGCAGCAGTGCCTTCACACGGGAGATCAGCTCCATCACGCCGAAGGGCTTTGTGATATAGTCGTCCGCGCCTATATCGAGTCCCTTGACCTTATCGATCTCCGTCGTCTTTGCTGTCACCATAATGATCGGCGTCTTCTTCGTATCCGGGATCGCACGCAGCTTCCGCACAATCTCCAGCCCGTCCTCGTCCGGCAGCATGACGTCCAGCAGAACGCAATCCGGCGCCTTCTCCGCTACCTGATGGTAAAAATCCTTCGCGCAGCCGAAATCCTTCACATTGTATCCACTGTTTTTCAACGCGAAACTCTCGATTTCCCTGATATTCTGATCATCTTCCACAATATAAATCAGCGCCATTTCCATCTCCGCCCTTTCCATGTAAACATACTATAACACAAATCCGCCCCATGCAAATAAAATCTTTCCCGGGGACTCTCACCATCCTAAAACCTGCCTGTAAAACGCATGTGTTCTGTATGTAAAATCCATGTAAAAAAAGAAAGCCCGGAGGCGGGAAACCTCTGGACTTTCTGTACTTATTTATTTATCGATGGCGCTTTATCTTAGAATAATCAAAAGGGAGGGTTTATTCATTAAGGGGGATTAGGGGGTAAGCGCCACCCATAAATATATCTGAGCAAGAGAGAAAGGATATTGGCTATCGTTCTCTCCTTTTCGTCCCTTATTATACTTTGCGGATTTTAAAATGTACATTGGCAATTTTTCTAAAATTTTTTCTCTTTTTCGACTTTTTCCGTGTCAAAAAAGAGAGGCCGTTTTTTCTTTTTTACAAAAAGTAAAAGAGAAAACGCTGCTTTCACAACGTTTTCTCCACTTTTCACAATGAGGCATCGGGGGCTCGAACCCCGGACAACTTGATTAAAAGTCAAGTGCTCTACCACCTGAGCTAATACCCCATAGGTTCCTGCTGCCCTCAACTGGGCTAGCTGGATTCGAACCAGCGAATGCAGGAGTCAAAGTCCTGTGCCTTAGCCGCTTGGCGATAGCCCATTATCTTTGATTCGGGTGGGTACAGGGACTCGAACCCTGGGCCTCCAGAGCCACAATCTGGCGCGCTAACCAACTGCGCTATACCCACCATATACCGGACGGCTGCCCGCCCCAGCGTGCCCGAAGGGATTCGAACCCCCGACCCACGGCTTAGAAGGCCGTTGCTCTATCCAGCTGAGCTACGGACACACGCTCGGATTTTTTTCAAATCCGAAGCGGGTGATGGGAATCGAACCCACGTATCCAGCTTGGAAGGCTGGTGTTCTACCATTGAACTACACCCGCATGGCCATGTTCCAAATCGGGGTGACAGGATTCGAACCTGCGGCTTCCTGGTCCCAAACCAGGCGCTCTAGCCAAGCTGAGCCACACCCCGTCTCGCCGCCCTCATTTTGGACGCACCATGTATTATATAAGACGGCCATAAAAATGTCAACTATTTTCGTGCTAAACTTCAACCAGACGCTAATATTTTATACTTGACTTTTTCTTAAATAAAGAGTGAAAGCGCCAGCCGGAAAGAGGCGGAACGAAAATGCCGCCGGCAGCATTTTGCGCAAACCGGGCGGCATCTATGAGGATTTTATAGCTTTACGGTCGCTGAGCCGATATCCATCCGGCAATGTCATCCTCCCCGAACTCATAACTGAGCTTCTTTCCATATGCCCTTTCATAAGCTTTTACCTTCTGTTCGTAATCCTGATTCATCATCAGTATGCTATTTTCCCGGACGCTCTTATCCGAATTTGGGTAAATAGTATTCAGGACGTGCACCGTGTAGCGCACCTTCCGAAATTCATCATTGTCTTTTTTTCGCAGATCGCGGACTTCCACGAAGAGGGAGACAATCGGAACCTGATTTTTCGCGGCATAGTAGTACGCGCCGCGCTTCGGCGGACGCGGTTTGCGGTAGTTAAACCACATCTCCTGCTCAGGATAAATCAAGATGGCATGCCCCTTTCGCAGGTTATCCGCGATCTGCTCCTCAAAGCTGCCGCTTAAGTACTGACGGCTCTTCATCATCGGGATGATATCCTCATGATTCATGATGAAACCGATCCAGCCTCTCATCGCAAGGTTCGTATCCTGACTCACCAAAAAGAGCCGCCGATACCCTGCCCTATTCACAGTAATGCGGACAGCGGTATTGTCCAGCGGGTTGAAATGGTTGCTGGTCACAATCACGCCGCCCTCCAGATCGCGCAGATTTTCAAGGCCCTCAATCTCGGTATGCCAGTTCAGCACCTTGCTCCCGGTGTCAACCAGCGCCCGCGCGCAGACGTTTAGGAAACGATAGAGCAGAGAATTCTGATTTTTCAGATAGCGTGCAACCTGCCCCGTCTTTTCCTTCGCAGAGAGATCCGGGTCGCCGGTTTCCACTTTGTCGTTGAATCGGCCTTCTTTAATCGCCTTCCGCATATTTTCGACAACCCGTCGTTTACTTCCTCCGATGATCATATCGATGTCGTCTCCCGTTTGATATTTGTAACCTTTTCCCCTTTCATTTTTGCCATAAATGTCTGGTATTCCTCCAGAAGATCATCATACTCCGTCAGTCTCAATTCTTCGTGCATCCGTTCAATCTGCCAGGGCTTCACCGTCACCATGTGAAAGAACGGGAAGAAACGAAAGCTTGTCGTAAAGTGCTGGAAAACGGTATCTTTATGCAGTTTTCTCTGTTCATTGTATTTGCTGTTACAGATCTTTTTGGATCCGGCGAGCCGATTGAGTGCGGACTGGTCGGGCATGAACATCCTGTTAGCCTGACACAGGCCGCGGCAACGCCGGAAGAGTCTGGTGCGGCGAATCTCTTTCATATTCAGAAGCAATACTCCGGAATTCAGATAATCAAAGTGCAGCGGATTTTCCCGAAAGAACCATTTGCCATAATAGTCAAGCACACCGGCAATCTCCCGTCCTTCCATAGCCTGATAATAAAAAGCGCTACAGTCCCGGCGGCAGAGCACATCTTCATCGAGATACAAGATGCGGTTCGGTAACTCCGGGATAAGGTCGGCATAAAGGCGCAGCATACAATACGGCGTGAAGCGCGAGTTCATATTGGCAGTCGGAGGCCGCTTCTGAAAGTCGGTGGAAACATCGAGCAAACACACGCTGGATTCTGAATTTTTCTCTCTCAGATTTCCCTCCAAAAATAACGCTGTTCTTTCAGATACCGGAGCATAGCTCCTCCCGTTCGCCCACAGGGACATTGTCATGATATAAATATGGAGCGGCTCTTTCACATGCCCGCTGAGCGAAAGGACGGAGAGCACAAGCCCCTTCTCCATCTTTTTATCTCCACAATACAGAATATTCATGCCTCCGTCCTTTCTTCATAATGGATATGCCGATGACAACGACAACCCTTAAGTCCGACTTGTTGTAATGTCTCCATTATATGTTTCATAATACATGATTTCTCTGCTTTCCATTACGGAGTCTGCCCGACAGCTTGAGCAGTCATACCTACTCTTAAAAGAGTATGGCGCTTAATTATAAATAAATTGTTATCTCTACTGTTAAAATTTTGTCAAATCATCCTCTCCACTTTCTGTACTATCACCTGATCCTGATCCTCAAATTTTCTGGCACCAGCTGCCCTCGTATCAGCATGACAAGGGAAACGGCCGAGTTGATATGACATCCGAAGATGTTGCCGATGCTGTAGGCCATTGCCACGAAATAATTTTCCTCTGCAAGTCCAGCCACGCTTCCCGCCGCGGCTCCGCAGGCTTTCACTGATGGCTATAAACGCGAGAAGGACGACCTTTCGTCGCCCTTCTTACAGCATCACTGCCTACTGCGGAATGTTAATCGTCAAATATGGTTATTCTCCACCCCTTTCACAACATAACTGATGCCCAGCTCCGTGCAGATGGGATACTGATAGTAAGAGAACGCTGAGCTTACAAATACCATGGGAAGCTATCGGAACACCCCCGCTTATGCAGGGAATACAAATATATTAACACAATATGTCTTATCGCGCCTTTTACACCTACCTCAGAACAACCCATCTGCCGTTCTTTTTCGGCCCGTCGTGAATAATAAATCCGTTTTGCTTTAATTTCCTTATTGTCCGTTCAACAGATGTCCTGGGAAGGGTCAATTCTTTTACCATTCTGGCTACGGAAACAGATGGATTGCTTATGATAAAATTCAAAGCCATCTGTTCTTTCTCAGTCAGCTCCTCATTTATTCCTTCACTTTGATTGAGGAAGGCCGGATGAATCAGCAACGTCGTACAAAATGAGAGTCGCTCCGGCTCTGTTTCAAAAACAGGTTTCGGCGAACCGTTCCGTTCCAATGCATTTAATATTTTGAGAAAGCCCGTGTTGCGCCCCTCTGTCAGGTGCATTTCTTTCAGAAATTCGCCGATTCGGCGATTGCGATATCGCCTGTTGAACACACGATATGTGCGCAGCCCCTCCTCTGTAATCGAACGATCCGCACCCGGATGACAATAAACTTTTTGTCGTTATAATCTGCGACCTCGACAATAGGAAGATATTCCGGCTGAATGAGTTCGCACTTATTGAGTATATCCTTCTGGTACGAATCAATTTTTTCCAACGGTACACCCTTCCGGACATCCGGGCGACCATCTCTCTCTTTTACGCCAATGACGATATACCCGCCTCCCCAGTTGTCTATATCATTCGCAATTCAGTTTTACAAAGAAAAGGGAGCCTGCTATAATATTGGTGACGATAAAGTCGTTAAAAACGAAAGGGGAGGAATACAGGTATGGTTCAAGCTAATATTTTATCGCAGACTGAAAACCGAAAAATCAAAGAGCAGAAGGGCATTTTCTCTGTTGTCGAGTATTTAAAAGATATATCTGTTAATCCGGTAAGCGCACAGACAAACTATTTCATGTCAGAAATGGGCTTCCGTCACAAACAGCTTGTCGCAGAACTTAAGAATCAAGGTGTTATCATTCAGGCTGGTGCAATGCAATGGGTATCTGGAGCCATTGATGCAAAAACTAATGTCAAAGGAGTCGGCGACTTCGCAAAGAAGATGCTTGGCAGCGCTGTGACTAAAGAATCTGCTATCAAGCCTATGTATTTTGGTACCGGACACTTGGTTCTGGAACCGACCTATAAATATATTCTTCTGGAAGATGTTGCTGATTGGGCAGACGGCATGGTCATTGAGGATGGCATGTTCCTCGCGTGTGACGAATCAGTAAAAATGAATGTTGTTTCACGGAAAACTCTATCATCCGCCACGTTCGGAAATGAGGGATTATTCAACACATCATTATCTGGGCAAGGTATTGTTGCACTGGAAAGCTATGTTCCGCGGGAGGAGCTAATTGAACTGGTTCTTGATGACCCGAAAGATACCGTCAAGATTGATGGGGACATGGCGATTGCATGGAGCAGAAATCTGGATTTCACCGTTGAAAGGACAACAAAAACCCTCATCGGATCAAGCGTTTCAGGGGAAGGGCTGGTCAATGTATACCGCGGCAAAGGACGGATCTGGATGGCACCGCTTGCCTCTTACAGTTCATCCGTAAAACTGCTTGGGAAGACAGAGAACAAATGATGCATCTGAAGGAGCTTGCAAAAGGAGCCTTCCTTAAGGATCTACAAGAAACAGATAATACCGCCCCATCTCACCGGGGTAAAGCGCAGACCGCACGGCCTTTGTGAAAACGTTTTCAATGATGGGCGGTATGAAAGAAAGCCCGGCATGGTGAGCATCACAGCGCCGGACGGCGCAAAACCTGCCATGCTTGTGTTAGCCGGAGACCCGCTCAAAATATTTCCTGCCTGACTGAACTGGCCAGAACGAGTGAAGGACGGAAAAACCCATGAAAACAATGATCAATTTTACCACGTCGCCGGACGACATCGGCCGCTACTCCTCCCCGGAGGATTTAAAGGGATTTTATCGCGCTTTCGGCTGCGACGGGCTGGAGCTTATGCCAACCGGTGAGCCGGACGAAGAGCTGATCACACCGAATATGGTCATCGGCGTCCATGTCCCCTGCATCAGCGACTGGATGGGCGGAAACATGGAAGAGCTAATCTCCTGCTACCGTCCTTCCCTTGATTTCGCACAGCAGGTGAAAGCCGAGTATGTGGTCTTCCATGTCACGCAGGTGAGTCTGGAGGAAAGCTTCACCTATCGAATGCAGCACTCCGACGCGGAGGTCATCCGCGCTTCCTGCGATCTGATCAACCGTTTGCTGGATGGTCAGCCCTATACCTTTTATTTTCTTATGGAAAACCTGTGGTGGCCGGGGCTGAACTTCCTCGACTCTGAAATCACCCGTATGCTTCTTGACGGCGTCCATTATCCAAAGAAGGGATTTATGCTGGATACCGGGCATTTTCTCCACACCAACCATGAACTCCGCACACAGGAAGAAGCCCTCTCGTATCTCCACGGCACGCTGAACCGGCACAAAGAATTTATCCCCTATATCAGGGGAATTCATCTGCAGCAGTCCCTGACCGGCACCTATGTACAGGAATGGCTGAGAAGTGAGCATCCCCTAAGCGAAGACCCTGACACGCGCTTCTGTCAACTGTATGAGCACATCTTCGCGATAGACCGCCATCTGCCCTTCACCGCGCCTGGCGTGCGGGAACTTGTAGAACGGATAAAACCGGATTATCTGACCCTTGAATATATCACCAGAAACCGGGAAGAACACGCAAAATATCTGCGGGCGGGTACTGATGCTATGTGACTATCCGCCCGGCGCACATCAGTATATCTCCCCAGAAAACTCTGCTGAAAATGCGCCGATTGGTACAAAGTTGGTACAGAGCTATCGCCTGCTTCTTTGATTTAATTCAGCAATTTTGATATACATATAAAAACCATACATCAACTACGCAAATAGAACGCAAGTCAACCAGCTGATGTTTTCATAGCCTCGGCAACTATATTCTTTGCAGCTTTTTTGTATTATTTCCCATTCTTCAACTCATATAATTTAAAGGTTTTAAGAACCCTCCCTTCGACAACCTTTTCGATTTCTTCCAATTCTTCAGGTTTAGCTTCTTCAACTACCTTCTTTGTCAGTTCAATTATTTTCTCATACTCTACAGAAACACTACTTGATCAACCACCTTTACAAAAAGGCAGACCACTCTTGATCCCTTACCCTTCATTCTCTGCCGATCGATTCATGCACGATTTGATTTCGATTCCCCGAAACCTGATACATACTGTCATTTGAAATCACAACATCCACATCGAAATATGGCAAAAGCAACTCTGCAAGCTGATCCGCGGGCATTAATCCATTTGAAACAGCTCTCGCGGAGCCCTGATGATGCGCATTGATTTTGTCACGACTCATCCCATGCGCAATCGTCAGCCTTCCACCCGGTTTCGTCAGCGCAGCCAGCCCTTTTATCAGCCTCTCTGCATCACAAAAATGAGGAAAAGCATTATATAAAACAACCGCATCAAACCGGCGCTGTAAATCGATCTCCTCGATGTCTCCGCAGATAACTGTTATCTGCGGAGAATCAACATATTTCCCTCGGGCAATTTTCACCATTTCCGGTGAGATATCCACGCCTGTTACGGATGTTACCCCTCGTTTCGTATAATAAGGGAAAAGTACCCCCGTACCACAGGCAATGTCCAACACATCCATATTTTCTGAAATTCCGGCGTGATCCAAAATCTCAGCTATCACCGCGTCGTTTTTTAACAGCTCCTGGTCCCACGTAGGGGCACATCCGTCAAAATACGCAATCACATCTGCTTTATTCATATTATCCACTACTCCAACTGCAACATTCACGATACTACCCTGCTGGACGCGCTGAAGAGCCCGATCTTCATGGAGTATCACAGGAGGCAACCGTTCAATGAAAATATGTTCCGGCCATGTCCCATACTGGAGAACCCGGAATGCCTGCCCGAAATAGTAAAAGAAGCCGGCGCTGTGAGCACCGATCACCAGAGCCGGAGAGCGCCGAGCATCTGGTCAGCAAGACCATTCCCTATGAGGAAAACTGGAGCGGGACGGCACAGAAACTCTGGGAAGAAAATTTACTGCCCTTGAACCGGCAATTCCATGGATCTCCCTGATCCTGCTCTGCCTGATTGACGGGAAAATGCTGTCGGTCGGCATCTTCACCAGAGATAAGCCGTATGCCTCAACAGCGCTGGGACGGGGAACATTGTTTTTTCAGGGAATCGCGATCGGTGTGGAAATCTTTATTACCGGCATAAAATAAGAACACGTTACCTGCCAATAATTTTGCAGCAGCTGGAAAATAACCTGATCTACCCCATCGGAATGCTGGAGGATCATTTCTCGCTTTTCACAAGGCTTCCTCCTTTTTCACCTTCTGCAGCGCTGCATTCAGCATCGCAATCTTTTCCTCCGAGGCGCCCACTGTCCCCAGCATGGGCGCAAGATCTTCGATCGTCCTCGTACTCATTACTGCAAGCGTCGTCTCATCGATCTTCATCCCCACGAGAGAGCTGACAGCCGGGAGGAAGACCTCCTTCGCCTGCTCGCTGCCTAAAATATCGCCGATCGTATCCCGTATGGAATAAAAGCCGTCTGCAAAGCACAGCTCCGGTACGGCCTCCGTGTCCTGATCCTCAAACCAGTTCACGACCGTATCGCCGTCCTCAGCCCCTGCGAAGTGATAAACCGGATTTTCCTGTTCCACGCGCGTCAATACGATTGTGTCCTCAAGGTCATGGTATTTTGCCGTGATCACATGGCTTCCCTCCGTGAATGGCAAATTCTCGAAAAGAAATACTCGTGCCGCCGATTTTTCTTCAACCAGGCTTCCGTCCAGATAGAGTGTGATCTCCGGCTGATTGGAGTATACCTTAATGGAGAGCGTATCGCAAGAGCGCTCTTTATATCTACGTCCGCAGATATGGACGAAGGGTTCGTCGCTCCACCAGGCTTTATAGAGATAAAATGCATCTTTCTTTATCCTGCGATCCATCGTCACGAGTCCCTTGTTATTTCTGCCCTTCACTCCGCCTTCATCCCGGCTGTCCGCCGCAAAGTCAAACATGTTCCAGACATAGGTCGCCCACAGCCAGGGGCGCTCCAATATAATTTGCGCCATGTGCTCGTGGTAGAGTGCCTGATATTCCTCCGTGTAGTCCCTGCGCCGGGGCGCGTCGCTGTGATAGGCCGTAATGGCCTCGCAACCGTACTCGGAAAGGCCGATCGGACGGTCCGGATACTTCGCATGGAAGGCATCCAACCAGGCCTCGTTGTCCTCAAAGCTCCCGGAATACCAGCCAAAGTAATGGTTGTAGCTTAAGACGTCCGTGATCTGATTCAGCGCTCCGTCTGTCGGATAAGCAGAAAACTGTGCCATCGTTGTAAGACGAACCGAATCCATATCGTGTACAAGCTGATTCAACTCACGTAAATTTGTCTCTGTCATCGCTGTCTCACCACCCAGCGTGATCTCATTGGCAATGCCCCAGAAGCAGATCGAGGGATGGTTATAGCACTGGCTGATGAGCTCCTTCATCTGCTGCAGGCTGTTTTCATGCGCGTCCGGATTTTCACTCATCACGGAAATCAGCGGAATCTCCGCCCAGACGATCAGGCCAAGCCGGTCGCACTCGTCATAGAAAGCCTGACTGTGTTGATAGTGGGCGAGGCGCACGGTGTTCGCCCCGACTTCCCGAATGAGGGCGGCGTCCTCCTGCTGGTCCTGCCAGGAGATGGCATAGCCCTTGTCCTCGCGGTCCTGATGACGGGCCACGCCGCGCAGCGGCGTCGGGATGCCATTCAGGATAAATCCCTTCTGCGGATCGACAGCAAAAGTGCGGATACCCGTATTGATATGTAACCCATCTATGACCTCTCCATCCCGCAGGAGCGTCGCGGATACCGTATAGAGATAAGGATCGTCGACGCCCTGCCAGAAATGAGGCTGCGGGATATGCAAATCCACACAGACATACTCCGAGGCGGCGATCTCGCTCTGCGCCACGACGAGGCCCTCCGCATCTGCAACAGAAAAGTGCACGGTATCGCCTTCTGACGTGCCATCCAACCAGGCCTCCGCACGAATGCGCGTATCGATCTCGTCGGAAATCGGCGTACAGAGGAAACCGTCTGCGCCGTAGCGGTCGAGTGAGAAGTGGCTCTGCGGCACCGTGATCAGATTGACGCCGCGATAGAGGCCACCGAAGAAGGTGAAGTCCGCCATTTGCGGGTAGACGTCCTCTCTGTTTTCATTGTCCACGAGGATGCAGAGCAGGTTTTTACGCTTCGTCAGATAATCTGTCACGTCCGCGCGAAAGGCGGAGTAACCGCCCGCATGCTGCGCAACCTTCTGCCCGTTGATATAGACCTCCGCCATGAGGGAGGCAGCTTCGATCTCCAGCCATACACGCCCGTCCGTCTTCTGTCGTGGTATCCGGACAGCGTACACACACTTACCGCGGAAATAGTCGTTTCCGCCATCCTGGCCGTCCAGCGCGTTCCAGGTATGCGGAAGGGTAACCCCCTCCCAGCGGGAGGGAAAGTGCTTTGAAGGTTTGTCAAAATTCTTTTTGAACCTCCAGTTGGCATTGTTCAGATTTTCGGTTTTCCGCAGCTGCGGCTGCTCTGTGGTAAGGCTTCCTTTATAAAAGAGAGCCAGCACATCCAGTATGGCCTCCGCAATCAGGGCAATGGGAATCAGGGTTGCAAGCACATCTGAAATCCATGCCGGATTCCGGAAGACCAGCGCCGCAGTCACGCATGCCAGCGCGGAACTCAGCAGGGCAAAGAGCCACTGATGCTTATGAAAGCGGAGGAAATCCGCCGTCCACTGCAGTTTGAGCGCAGCGAGCAGGAAGAACAGCACTCCGTAGAGCATGCGCAGCGCGGGAAAAGCTGCGAGAACCGTATCCGGGCGAAGTATGAGGAATCGCCCCATCGCCAGGGAAAAGATTCCTTTTGAAAATGAATGCCCCTTTGCCGCCTCCGGAGCCGTCCGGAAATAAGAAACGATCTGAATGACACCCGCGACAAGCAGAAGCACACCAGCTATCATCAGGACTCCCTGTGTAAAGCCCATCGGCCGTAAAAACAGGACGATGCCGAGCAGAAACTCGGCCAGTCCCGTCAGCAAATATCTTGCTTTTTCCTTTATGCTTTTCACTGCTTTTTGCCTCCGAACAGGACGCTGGCAAAATCCAGAATCGCCTCAACGATCAGCGAAACCGCCGCAAAGGTCCATAATACGGCTGTGGAGGTAAAGGGATTCGTGATGATCACAATGCCGCAGATAAGAGAAAGGGCAGCGCTGATGAGTTCGAGCAGCCACTGCTTTTTCTTCAGCCGGAGGCAGTCCACCACCCACTGAATTTTCATCAGGCCCGCAAGCAGGATGATCACGCCATAGAGGAAAGTCAGCATCGGGAAGGTGACGAGAAACCAGTTGGTGCAGAAAATACAGAACAGGCCGATCGCAAGAAGAATAACGCCGCCCGCCAGTGAATGCTCCCTGGCAGCCTCCTCCGGATTTGTCCGGAAATAGGAAATCACATTCAGAATCCCTCGCAACAGCAGCACGACGCCGATCACGATGATTACGAAGGAGGTGAAGCCGGTCGGATTGATGAGGAGCAGAATACCGATTATCAGCTCACAGAGGCTCGTCAGCAGATTGCCCATGTTATCTTTCAGATTTTTCATAGTACATTTACCCTTCCTTTCTGTTTTTGTTTTTTAAGGATAAATACAATATACTGAAAAATAGCGGGCTTGTCGTTTCACAGATAAAATGCGCTGTCCCAAATTTTACCAGAAACTTTATTTCGCGCCAATTTGGGACAAGTATTTTAGGTCGATTGTAAAATGAAGTTGAACACCTAAAAAATCCATAGCGATTG
>JAJQBC010000091.1 GCA_021203465.1 Lachnospiraceae bacterium
CCGCGTCAGCACGGACAAGGAAGAACAGGAATCCAGCCTGCAGGTGCAGATGGAGCCCTTCCGTAAGCAGATTGAAGAACGCCCCGGCTGGGAGCTTGCAGACATTTACGCAGACGAAGGGATCACAGGCACACAGGCCAAGCGCAGGGATGCCTTTAACCGCATGATCGCAGACTGCGAGGCCGGCAAGATTGACTACATCATCACCAAGTCCATCAGCCGGTTTGCCCGGAATACCCTGGAATGCCTGACCTATGTACGGCAGCTCAAAACTTACGGCGTTTACGTTTACTTTGAGAAAGAACGCATGGATACCGGTAACGAGGCGTCGGAGATGGTGCTTTCCATCCTGGCGGCAATCGCGCAGGAAGAGAGCCGGAACATCTCCGAGAACATCAAATGGAACCAGAGAAAACGTTACGAGGAAGGCAGGGCTGCATGGAAGGAGACCTACGGCTACAAGAAGGAAGGCGACCGTGAGTTTGTCGTGGATGCGAAAACGGCGCCTGTGGTAAGGCGCATCTTCAACGATTACATCCACGGCAGGCGGGCGGTGGAGATTGCCGAGGCTCTTGAAGCGGAAGGCATCCCCGGACCGAAGGGAAACCACTGGAAGTACGCTTCTGTGGATTTCATGCTGACGAATGAGAAGTACTGCGGAGACGCACAGTGCCAGAAGAGTTATGTGGAAAACCATTTAAACCACAGACGATGCAGGAATAACCAGACCGTGGTTCCCGGCTACTACATTCAGGACCACCACACGCCGATTGTGGCATGTGAGGTTTTTGACATGGCGCAGACGGTAAGGTCACTCCGCAGCCGCAAAGGGCATCCGGTCCAGTACCCTTACGGAGGTCGGATCACCTGCCCCATCTGCGGGCAGAAGATGGAGCGGCTTGTCTTAGAGCGCACCGGTTCCCCGGCAGCGTGGCACTGCCCGCCGGAACATGGGAACCCGGAATGCGCCGGATACTATGTGGCGGAGGAATACATCGACGCGGCGCTGCGGCAGGCTTATTCGGAACTGGATACGGAAGCCCTGGCGAAGCAGGCGAACAAGCGGGATGAGAAGATTGCCTAGGCAGCACAGGAAGCCCTGCGGATGAAGCAGGAGGAGCCGGAGCTTGCGGAGGTCCATTACTTCTTCCTCGATAAGATGGTGGAGGACATCACGTTCAAAAAGTGGGACACGATGGTCATCACCTGGAAATGCGGATTAAAGAGCCGTATCCACATCGATTACAAAAGAGCCTGCGACTTCCCAAACAGCAAGGAACAGCTGGGAACCCTCGTGTCGAAGCGGTGGGTGGAAAAAGCGGAGGAAGCGGCGAAAGCTAAAGAAGCGGAACAGGCGGATGAATAAAACAAGGGCGCAGGCTTTTAACTGCGCCCGGAAAGGAACAGGGGATGAGCGACATAAAGGAAAGCGGACTGCCGGAGCAGGAACGGATCATAACGAGGGATCATTACTCCATGACAAGACAGAAAAGTGTAAAAAAGCTGACGGTCAGCCCGCCAAAAACGGATGAGAAAGAGTCAGAAGCGGCTGTGAAAAAGCGGGTGGCGGCGTACTGCCGCGTCAGCACAGAGGAGGACTGCCAGTTGAGCAGCTTCCAGATACAGATGGGGTCCCTGCGTGACCAGATAGAAAAGCATGAAGGATGGGAGCTTGTGGATGTTTACGCAGACCGCGGTGCATCCGGGACGAGGGCGGACCGGAGGGAAAACTTCAACCGCATGATCGCAGACTGTGAAGCAGGAAAGATTGATTACATCATCACGAAATCCATCAGCCGGTTCGCCCGGAACACTGTGGAATGCCTTGCCTATGTCCGGCAGCTGAAAGAGCGCGGCGTGTTTGTTTACTTCGAGAAGGAGGGGCTGGACACGGGGGATGAGGCATCTGAAATAGTTCTTTCGATCATGGCTGCGGTCGCGCAGGAGGAGAGCCGGAACCTTTCTGAGAATTACAAGTGGGCGTACCAAAAGCGCAGTGAAGCGGGAAAGGCAAAATGGTCGCAGACCTACGGCTATATGAAAGACGGGGATGAGCCGTTTGTGCCTGACCCTGGAACCGCGCCGATTGTGCGGCGCATTTTCGATGAATACTACCACGGGCGCTCACTTCCTGAAATTGTGGCGTGGCTGACGGAGGACAACGTACCGACTGCACGGGGAGGCAAATGGACCCCAACGCAGGTGCAGCACATCCTGTGCAATGAGAAATACGTCGGGGATGTGATTTGCCAGAAAACCTACGTTGCAGATTACATGTCACACAGGCTGGTACGAAATAGAGGGGAGAAACCGACCTATTACATCCGGGACCACCATGAGCCGATTGTAGACAGGGATGTGTATGAAGCGGTTCAGAAAATCCGCGAATTAAAAGACCTGCACACAGGGGCAGTCCAGTATCCGTATGGTGGGCTCCTTACCTGCCCTATCTGTGGGAAAAAGATGGTGCGGAACCTCCTAAAGAGGACACACTGGCCGGCAGGATGGCATTGCCCGCCGGAAAACGGGAACACGGTCTGCGCCGGCTACTACATTGATGAAACGTACATTGACAATGCCTTGCGGCAGGCATACCGGGAACTTGACATGGACGCCCTCCGTAGGCAGGTAAACAAGAGGGATACTGAAATTGTAGCCAGGGCAGAAGAAGCAATCCGAATGAAAGAGGAAATGCCCGAACTCGGCAAGATTGAATACTACTTTTTGAAAGAGATGGTGGAGAGCATCGAGTTTCGGAAATGGGAGCTGATTGTGATCCAGTGGAAATGCGGGTTAAAGAGCAACGTGGAAGTGAAATACACGAAGCTCTGCGACATACCATGCAGTAAATGGCAGCTGGCGACGAGACAGTCAAAGCGGTGGGTACAGATCGCAGAGGAAGCAGCAAAAAAGAAGGAGGACGAGCAGAATGAAGATTAAGGAAACCGGGGCTCACCCTAAGACGCATTACCGTGTGGCGGCGTACTGCCTTGTCAAAGCGGAAGATAAAAAGGAAAACCCCATGGCACAGACGAATTACTACAGCCGGATGGCTGCAGCAGAGCCGACGTGGGAGCTTGTGAACATTTATGAGGATGCAGCAACCAGAACAGGCCACAGACCGCAGTTCATGCAGATGATGGCGGATGCGAAGGACGGGATGTTTGACATCATCCTTGTGAAGTCCGTCAGCCGTTTTGCGAGTAAAGCCGCTGACTGCCAGAAGTACACCAGGGAATTGAAAAAATGCGGTGTGGAAGTGCGGTGCGGTGTGGAAGTGCGGTTCGAGTGTGAGTGCATCAGCAGCACGGATCCTTCCACAGAGGTCATCCTTTCGCTGCTGGCGGCGGCCCAGGATGAGGAGCCTACGGAAATAACAGATTAACCATAGATGGGGTGTGGGTATCAGCCCCACGCCCGGAAAGGAGTGCCATATGAAAATCAGAAAAATCGGGGGACATGCAAAGACAACTTACCGTGTTGCGGCGTACTGCCGCGTCAGCACGGATAAGGATGAGCAGCTTGAGAGCTTTGAAACGCAGAAGAATTACTACACGGAGCTGATCGCGGCAGAGCCGACGTGGGAGCTTGTGAACATTTACGCAGATGAAGGGCGCTCCGCAACCAGCGTGGCCCATCGGCCGCAGTTCATGCAGATGATGGCGGACGCGAAAGCCGGGATGCTCGACATCATCCTGGTTAAATCCATCAGCCGCTTTGCGAGGAACGCCGCTGACTGCCAGAATTACGCGAGGGAATTAAAGACCTATGGTGTGGAGGTTCGCTTTGAGCGGGACAGCATCAGCAACATGGACCCTTCTGCAGACTTCATCTTCTCGATGCTGGCTGTGGTAGCGCAGGAAGAGAGCCATTCCATCAGCGAGAATGTGCGCTGGCGCTACAAGAAGGATTTCGAGAAGGGCATCTACCACATGGGAAACAACCGGCTCCTCGGCTACGACATGGGCGAAGACGGCAAGCTGACACCGAACCAGGACGCATGGATTATCAAGAAGATGTTCGAGGGGTATGCTGCCGGGATGAATTTGAAGGAAATCTGTGATGCCCTGGATGCCGCCGGTGCGAAGCGTCTGCGGAGTGATAAGCCGTTCACGCCGATCACCGTATCCCGGATTCTGCGGAATGAGAGCTACGTTGGCGACTTGCACATGCAGAAGGAGGCGCCCACGGACTACCTGACGAAAAAGCCTGTGGAAAACACAGAGTACACGACCTACCTTGTGAAAGATGAGCATGAGGGGATTGTGAGCCGGGAGGTTTGGAACACCGTGCAGGAACGTATCCAGGCTGCAGAGCGTGATCGTGAAGCTGGCCTTTGCAGGAACACCACACAGACCCATTACCTTTACGGGCTGGTCTTCTGTGCGGAATGCGGCTCACCGATGATCCGGCGCAGCTACACCAACCGCAACAAGACGAAGTACAAAGCCTGGAACTGCAGGGGACGGCAAAAGCAGAAGAACGGCTGCCAGAACCCCGCCATCCGTGAGGAGGATTTAATTGCGGAGATTCTCTCGGCTTTGCAGGCACACGGCGTCGAGATTGACGGCGAGGATGCGGAAGTTATCACGGCAAACGTGCGGAGGGTGGATGTGTCCGCAGAGGAGATTCGGATCATCTTTAAGGATGAGGAGGAAGCGGTGGCTGTGTGAAAATCACAGCCCTCATCACAGCTTGTTTCAAAAAAATTCACGGAAAATTTCAAGTTATCAGAATACTATTGAGTTGATTTAAAGGCGGCTCTGTGGTAAACTAAAAGTACGATAGGAGTGGTCTACGCTCCTGTCGGAAACACGATGAAAGGTGGTGGTTGGAATGGGCGATAAAGTGGAAGTAAATAAGCTAACGACCAAGGAGAATATGCAGAGAACGGTTAAGGATACGGTATTCCGCGACCTGTTTTCTGACCCCAATTACCTTATCCAATTGTATCGGGCCTTACATCCAGAAGATGCAGAAACTACGACAGCAGATTTGAAATATGTAACACTCGAAACTGTGATTGCGACTGGAATTTACAACGATTTAGGTTTCATGGTAGGGAACAAGTTAATCATCCTCTGTGAATCTCAATCAACGTGGTCTGAGAACATTCTATTCCGCAGTCTGATGTATCTGGCAAAGACTTATCAAGGATACTTTGACGACTCTGGGCAGAACATTTACGGCAGCAAGAAATTGCAGGCACCGGAAGCAGAGGTGTATGTGATTTATGTAGGTCAAAAGAAAATAGAAAAGAAGGTTATCTCACTTTCGGAAGAATTCTATTCTGGAAAGCAGACAGCTGTCGATGTTCGTGTGAATGTTATTGTTGAAGGTCGGGAAAATGACATCGTTAGTCAGTACATTCTCTTTTGCAAGGTTGTGGATAGTTTGGTTAAGGAAAAAGGAAGATCAACGGCAACAATGCGTGAGGCAATCCAAATCTGCAAAGATAGAAATGTGCTTAAAGAATATCTGGAAAGCCATGAAAAGGAGGCGGTTGAAATGTTAATGGAATTGTACGATCAGGAGAGAATTACTGACAGAATGTTGGCAAGTAATCGCCTTGATACGTTGCTTGAAGCAATAAAAAGGCTAATGTCTCGCCATGACTGGTCTTTTGAGCAGGCGGCAGAAGAACTTGGAGTATTCGGTTCGGATAGGGATAATTTAAGAATCAGACTGTAAGCGTTTAAATCAATGAAAACCAGCCCACCGGGTTGCCTTCCGGCTGTGTAAATCCCACAGCGTAGGAAAGTGACCTGGTGGGCTTCTTTTTTGCTTGCATTTTCTCCCGTAAAGAGCGATATATAGCATGGAATAAATTATGAGGAGGAAAAGCATATGTTCCAGTTTAAAAACGGGCGTTTCTACGCCAATGTGAAACCACAGAGATTATCGTTTGTTATGCCGCAGGGGTGCTGGCTTGACACCATGCCGCTTGTCATGTCGCAGGAGCTTCTGCCTTTGTACAGCCCGGACATGAAGGTCAATATCGATCTGTGGGCAGAACGGGAGGATGAAGCTGACACGAAAGAAAGGCTGACTGACCTCGTAAAGCACAATTCTGACTGTGTGTTGGTTGAGCCAAGGGCAATTACTGTAAATGGGATTGCCGGGTACGAAACATTCTACGCCGCCGGAAAAAAGCAGTATTACGATGTATATCTTAACGTCAGCAGCTACGGTCTGGTTGACTCCAAAGGAGAAAGTATTAACCGGGTGAGGATGCTTCTGTATACAGAAGATGGCGGGGACATCTATGAAATTGTGGCGAGCGATTCTGTGCAGGCGGCGCTCCATGGGATAAAGGTGGAATAGGCATTGGCCTCTCTTCGGAGGGGCTTTTTCTTTTGCAGGCTGTGTCAATCATCCACAGTTCCGGCTCCGAATCTTTGTGTACTATATGGCTCCGAATTAAATTGTACCCAAGAAAGTGGACACAAGAGTTTGTGTATGAATCGACACGTGCC
>JAJQBC010000078.1 GCA_021203465.1 Lachnospiraceae bacterium
CGAAAAAATAAAATTGAAAGTTTTCCATTTCAAACTGGATTCGTTTTTTCCCCATGCTGTTCTACACTTCTATCGATAGTATCAAAACCCAAGGAGGTATCTTTATGTCTTACACGTATCTGCCTGTAGACAAGGCGCGCCTCTTCTGCGAAGACGTTTTTGAAAAACACGGCTTCACCAGGGAGGAGTGCGAGCGCATCGTCGACGTTGTGCTGACCGCGGATCTCTACGGCATCGAGTCCCACGGCATTCAACGTATGATCCGCTACCATAATTCTATTATCCGCGATCTGGTACATCCCAAGGCAAAGCCGGAGATCGTTTTTGAGACGAAACTCTCCGCCGTCATTGACGGTGCACGCACGATGGGGCAGACCACCGCGTCCATGGCCATGAATATGGCGATCGCCAAAGCGAAGGAACACGGTTTCGGAGCTGTGACCGTCCGAAACTGCAATCACTACGGCATTGCCGGTTACTACGCAAAGATGGCTGCCGCGGAAGATCTCCTTGGATTCAGCTCCACCAATACCGAGGCCATCGCCATCCCCACCTTTGGCAAACAGCCGATGCTGGGTACCAGTCCGCTCGCCCTGTGCATGCCGGCGGATCCCTATGATTTTCTGTTTGACGCGGCGACCACCGTGGTTCCGAGAGGCAAAATTGAGATTTATAATAAAAAGGGACTGCCTCTGAAAGACGGCTGGGCCGCCGATGAAAACGGTGAGACCTGCTCTGATGCGCAGCATGTCCTGGATAATATCAACGCCAAGGTCTTCGGCGGTATCTTCCCGATCGGCGGAGCATCGGTGGACACCGCATCCCACAAGGGATACGGGCTCGGTATCATCGCAGAAATCTTTACCGGCATCCTCTCAGGCGGACACACATCCCCCCACGTCATGAACGGCGGCATGGGCGATACCAGCTTCGGCTTTATCGCGCTGGATTATGGAATGTTCGGTGACAAGAAGGAGATCAAGGATCGGATGTCTACCCTGCTTCGCGAGCTGCGCGAGAGTCCGAAGGCAAAGGGACACGACCGCATCTACACGCACGGCGAAAAGGAGATGGAGTCGACAGAGGAGAAAATGCGCACCGGCATCCCCGCGAATGATAAAACCATCGAGGAGCTCCGGCAGATCGGAAGCTATGTCGGCCTGCGCTATGAGGATTACTTTGCATAAACGAAAATTAAAGGAGGTAACGTTATCATGAAGTACACAGACAAAATCGAGGAACTGAAAGAGATTCTCTATGCCAGCATTCTTGTCGACGTGATGGATCAGAAAGGATACCGCAACCAGGCGCTGAGCAATGAAATCTACGGCCTCAACGACGGCACGGTGATCTTCGGACCGGCCTTCACCAGCATCGGTACCGAGGTTTACTCCATGCCGGAGGATCCGCTGACCGCGCAGTGCAAGGTCGTGGATCAGCTCGGAGAAAACGAAATCTATGTCCTCGTCACGAGGGGCAACTACAACTGCGCGGTCTTTGGTGAACTCTTTGCCACAGCGGTCAAAAACCGCAAGGGCACCGGCGTTCTGCTGGACGGCTACGCACGCGACATGAAAGCTCTGAAGAAGATGGATTTCCCGCTGTTTTACCGCGGCAAGAACCCGCTGACTTCCAAGGGGCGCTGCGAGATCAACGAGTGCCAGATTCCTGTCACCTTAGACGGCGTAACCATTCGCCCCGGCGATTACATTTTCGGAGACATTGACGGCGTCGTGATCATTCCGCAGGAGATTGTTGAGGAAGTTCTGGACGAGGCCCTGCAGACAATCAAGAAAGAAGACGATGTCCGCGAACGTCTGGAAAACGGCTCTTCTCTCGCCCAGGCCTATGCCGAAATCGGAGCGATCTAATCCGTGAATCAAAATACACAAAAAGGAGTAAATCAAAATGAAAGCAAGCAAAAGCGCACTGATCATCATGCACTGCCAGAATGACATCGTAGATCCCAAAGGTCTCTACAGCCACAGCGGTTCCTTCGCAGAGGTTTCCCGCAGAGGAACTCTGGACATCATCAGCAAGACTCTGGCGGAAGCCCGCGCGAAAGGCGTGCAGATATTCTATGTCAACAATAAATTCTCAGAAGGCTATCCGGAGCTGGGCGACCACAATCTCCCCATCTGCACGGCAGCCCGCACGACGAATTCCTTCCTGGTCAATACCTGGGGAACGGACAATCCCGATATCATCAAACCGCAGCCCGGCGATATCGAGATTATCAACACCAATACCAGCGCTTTCTCCTACACGACGCTTGACCAGATTCTCCGCGCGAAAGGCATCACGGAGCTGTATCTTGGCGGCGTCGCCACAAACTTTGTCGTAGAGAGTACCGCACGCTATGGCTCGGAGCTCGGATACAATATCCACGTGGTCGAGGACTGCTGCGCCTCCTGGACACAGGAGATGCACGAATTTGCCATCCAGTACACGCTTCCGCAGTACGGCGAGGTGACAGATTCAGCGACTATGCTGGCTTCCCTTGAATAACAGGTATTTTTCGAAGAAAGGATGAAACATATGAGACTGAAAGATAAGGTCAGTATTATCACCGGCGGTGCTTCCGGAATCGGGAAAGCCACGGTCATCCGCTTTGCGGAGGAGGGCGCGAAGGTCGTGTTCTGCTGCCGCTCAAAAGATAAGGCAGCTGCCTTCATGGAAGAGTTGAAGGCCGCAGGACTTTCTGAAAATGTCCGCTATTTTTCGTGCGACGTCAGCAAAGAGGAGGATGTCATCGCTCTCTGCGAATACACGAAATCCGAATTCGGAAACTGTGAGATTCTCTTCAACAACGCGGGCGTCCATCAGGCCGGCAAGCTGCACGAGACCAGCCTTGCGGACTGGGACCGCATCATGAATATTGATCTGCGCGGTGTATATCTGATGTGCTATCACATTCTTCCGCAGATGATCGAGAAACAGTATGGCAGCATCATCAATATGTCCTCTGTCTCCGGTATCGCGGCAGACTACGCCATGTGCGCGTACAATACCGCAAAAGGCGCCATCACGAACCTCACCCGTTCCATGGCTCTCGACTATGCGGGCGACAATATCCGTGTAAACGCTGTGTGCCCCGGTATCATTCGCACGGAAATCGCAGAGCACACCTTCACCTGTGTACCGGGTTCCGAGGATATGTTCCGCGACGCCTATCCTGTGCACTATATCGCCGACCCGGTCGAGGTGGCCAACGCGGTCGTATTTCTGGCTGCGAGGGAATCTGATTTTATCACCGGCGTAAACCTTCCGATCGACGGAGGCATCACCTGCCATACCGGACAGCCCTGTACAGGTACTTATTGAGGAGATCATATGAGCCAATTTGTTATAGAAGAGAATGCTCAGGGACTGAAAGAGTCAGACATCCGTCTGGCTCTTCAGAAATCTCTGGAGGAAAGACCGCACAGTCATGTGCTTCTGCTCCCGCCCGATTTTACAAGGTACTACTCGAACGCGGGTCTGATCACGAACCTTTATTATCATATGCTGACTGAGCAGGGCTGCGAGGTGGACATTCTCCCCGCACTGGGATCGCACTTCCCGGTCAGCCGTGAGGAAGCCGACATCATGTACGGCGACATTCCCTACGAAAAGCTGATCCCGCACAACTGGCGCACGGAAGTCGTGAAGCTCGGTGAGGTTCCGGGAGACTATATTGCAAAGATCTCCGAGGGGATCTGGACGGAACCCATCAGCGTGGAGATCAACCGCCGCGTCATGGATCCGTGTTATGACCTGATCATCTCCATTGGGCAGGTTGTTCCGCACGAGGTCGTGGGAATGGGAAACTATTCAAAGAACCTCTTTGTCGGCGTCGGCGGCAACGATATGATCAACAAAAGCCACCTCTTAGGCGCATTCTACGGACTGGAGCGAATTCTTGGGAGAGACCATTCCCCCCGTCCGCGAGCTGTTTGATTACAGCCTACAGCGCTTTCTCGGCGATCGCCCGCTTCTTTTCGTCCTGACCGTATGCACCGTTGCGGAGGAAAAGATTCGCACGCATGGACTTTTCATCGGCGAAGAACGCGATGCCTTCGAAGCCGCCGTCGCGATGGCACAGGAGAAAAATATGACCTTCCTGCCCCATGGGCTGAAAAAATGCGTAGCCTTTCTGGATCCGCGTGAATTCAAGAGCTCCTGGGTGGGAAATAAAGCGCTCTACCGGACGCGCATGGCGATGTGTGATGACGGGGAGCTGATCATTCTGGCGCCCGGCATCCGCACTTTCGGCGAAGATCCGGAGGCCAATAAGCTGATCCGGAAATACGGCTACTGCGGCAGGCAGAAGGTCATCGACCTTCTGAAGGCAGAGGAATGCGAAGATCTGCGCCAGAACATGGCCACCGCAGCCCATCTGATCCATGGTTCTGTAGATGGACGCTTCCATGTTACCTATGCAGTGCAGAAGGATATGATGGACGGCGTACGTGGGGTCTGCTATGAGGCGGCCGATTACAATGAAGTCGTCAAAAAATATGATCCAAAAAAATGCAGGCCGGATGGAACACCGGCGAGGACGGCGAAGAATTCTTCTATGTCCCCAACCCGGGCATAGGCCTGTGGATCAATCAGGAAACTTTTCAGCAGTAGAGAAAGGAGCATTTATTATGTTAATGGAATTAAGCTATCTCTTTGCCGGCGATGAGCCAAAGTGGCCCACCAACCCCAACGATCACTATGTGTGGGAGACTTCCACACGCCGCGGCTGTGCGAACAACGCGTCTACGATCACGCACCACATGCACAACGGCTCCCATGTCGACGCGCCCCGTCATTTCACCAAAGACGGACTGACCATCGACCAGATTCCGGTGGAAAATTTCTACTATGAAGCGCCGCTCACGCTGAACATTCCGAAGGCAAAGGGAGAGCGCATCCGCAAGTCTGATCTCGAGCCTTACGCCGAACAGATGAAGAAGAGCGACATCCTGCTCGTCTACACCGGCTATGCCGACCTTCGCTATACAAATCCGCAGGCCTTCATCGACGATTTCCCATGCTGGGGTGCTGATGCCTGCACTTATATCCGCAAAGAATTCCCCTCGATCAAGGCACTCGCGATGGATGTGCTGAGTGTGGACAGCGCCGTGTCCGGAGACGCGGAAGGTTTTCCGGCACACCATGCCCTGCTGGACCTGAACGAGGCGAATCCGGAGCGCACGCTCCTGATCTTTGAAGATATCAACACGAAAAAGCTTTTTGAATATGGGCAGACACCGAAAGCCATCTGCGCCTTCCCTGTCCGCTTCACCGGCCTGGAAGCCGCACCTGTTTCCATGGTGGCCATGTTCTAGAATTTTGGAGGTTACACAATTATGTATTTTCTGACAGTAGACTGCGGAACCACCAACTCCCGCGTATATGCCGTGGATGAGAGCGGAAAGATCTACGCGAAAGCCAAAAAGAAAGTCGGAGTCCGCGACACCTCTATGACCGGCTCACGCAAGTGCCTCGAAGATGGCCTGCGCGAGACAGTCACACGCGCCATTCAGGAGTCCGGCATCGCGCCATCCGAGTTCCGCGCCATCCTCTCCTCCGGCATGATCACATCGGAGATCGGACTGTGTGAACTGCCCCACCTGATGGCTCCATGCAGCGTATCGGACCTTGCACAGAATATTGCCCGTGTCGACGACGTACATCTGTCCGACTATGATATTCCGGTCTATTTCGTCCGCGGTATCAAGAACACGATGCCGGATGTCGTGGAAAACCCCTTTGCCCTGGTTGGCAATCTGGATTTCATGAGAGGAGAGGAGACACAGATGGCCGGGCTCATGGCCCACAGCGACTTCACGCTGCCTGCTACAGTCGTTATCTTGTCCTCACACACAAAGTTCACCCCCATCAATGCCAGAGGAGAAATCCTAGGCAGCCTGACAACGGCCAGCGGCCAGATCCGTGCGGCTATTCTGGCGGAGACTTTTGTGGGAAAATCGGTAGAAAAACGCGAAAATTTAGAAGAAAAACCGGAGAACTATTTTGACGAGGGAATCGTACAGGAGGCTGCTGCCTGGATCAAACGCGGCGGCATTGTCCGCGGTATGATGTTCCCCCGCTTCCTCGACGTGCTGCTGGATACCCGCTGGTATGAACGCGAGCTTTTCTTTGATGCCCTGATCGCGGCGGAGGACATGCTGACAATCGGCCAGCTTGACTCCTTCGATGCTGCCTGTAAGGAACGCTTTCTCTTCGTGGGGCTTCCGGAGCGCTGCCGACTCTATGAGTACATCATCAGGCAGAATATTCCCGGAGCCGCAGTGAGCTCCGTTACCGATGCCGACGCAATTGATCAGCTGAGCATCGACGGCATTCTCGATATTGTAAAGAAAGCAGGTATTTTCCATGAGTAAATTTAAGATTGTAATATCCGATTACTATTATGCCACACAGGACGAGGAAAACGCCGTCTATCAGAAGCTTGGTGGCGACTGTGAGATCGTGGATCTCACCCATGTAAAGCCCGGCGGCATCATGGAGCCGGAGGAACTGATCCCTTATGTGACAGACTGCGACGCTCTTGTCGTCCAGTTCGCAAAGGTGACGGCGGAAGTTATCGCTGCCATGACAAAGTGCAAGGTCGTTGCACGCTATGCGATCGGTGTCGACAATATCGACGTGACCGCCGCCACGGAAAAGGGCATCTATGTGGCCAACGTGCCGGACTACTGTATCGATGAGGTTGCAAACACAGCCGCCGCGCATTTACTGAATGCTATGCGCAAGATCGGTGTGGCCCGCGACCAGCTTCTGAACGGTTCCTTTGATATTAACGCTATCCAGCCGATCAAGCGACTGAAGGAGGCGACGCTCTGCCTGCTTGGTTTCGGCAACATCGCCAGAGACCTGTACAAAAAGATGCGCCCGTTTTTCAAGGAAATTGTGGCCTACGACCCCTATTTCAACGCAAAAGACTCCTATCCGGATGTCCGCTTCCTCCCGCTGGAAGAGGCTGTCGCCTGTGCTGACGCAATCTCAATCCACGTGCCGCTCAATGACAGCACGCGCGGACTGGTGAACGCGGAGGTTCTGGCTCACGCCAAAGACGGCGTCGTCATCGTCAACACGGCCCGCGGCGGCCTCATTGATGACACGGCACTTCTGGCAGCTCTGGACAGCGGAAAGGTCGCGCATGCCGGCCTGGACGTCATCGCGGACGAAAACTTCGCGGATTCTCCTTACCTGCATCATCCGGCCGTGACGCTGACCCCACATTTCAGCTGGTGCTCCACAGAGGCCGGCCTCGAACTCCAGAGAAAGACCGCCGAAAACGTAGTGGCTGTACTCCTTAACGGAGCTCCCGTTTGTGCTGTCAATATGAAATCTATCCATTAACTAAAAGCAAATACTGACTGCCGTCAAAAGAGGAAGGCCCTAAAAAGCCTTCCCCTTTTGATCGTGCAATCTATTATTTCTTAGTTTTTCTTTTGTCTTCCGTTCACCACTACCAGCAGGACGATGATCAGCAGACCCTCCACGACCTGTTTGCCCGCCTCATTCATATGCAGGACTGTCATCATACTGCTCAGGATCATCATAATGCCGACACCGGCAATCGTCCCGACATAACCGCCGCTTCCGCCGAGGATGCTCGTACCGCCCACGACGACCGCCGCGATGGAATCCATATTGTAGGTTGACGCGGTAGACAGGTAGCCGGACTGTGTATACCCAAGGAAGAAGAATCCTGTAATCCCCGCTACAATCGCCGCAATCACATAGACAGTGAGCGTCACACGCGCCGTATTGATACCCGCATAGCGGGCGCCCTCCGCGTTTGTCCCGATCGCGTAGATCGACCGTCCGAAGGTTGTTCTGGCAAGCAGGATGATCGTCACAGCGGCCAGCACAATCCAGACCAGAGAGACCCCATTAAACACGCCGAAAACCTTCTGGTTCGCAATCGCACTGAGCGTGTCGGAGGCATGCCCTCCGGGACTTCCATTACAATACAGAAGTGTAATACCATACAATGCAGTACCGGTAGCCAGCGTCATGACCAGAGCCGGAATCTTCAGATAATAAATTCCCGCGCCGTTCACCAGACCAATCACTACACAGACCAGCATGATGAACAGGAATACCGGCCAGGTTCTGGCCTCCGCTCCGTTGATCATCTGTGCCGCAAGGACATTGCTGACCAGAATCACGTAACGCAGGGACATGTCAATGCCCCCGGTCAGGATGATCAGCGTCTGTCCGATACAGGCGATTCCGAGGAAGGCTACCTGCTTCAGGATACTGTAAATATTGTCCGTTGACAGAAATCCGGGGTTGATAAAATTCGCCACAAGCGCCAGCGCGATCATGACCACATAAACCATGATAACAGGAAAAACCTGCTTCATATATAAGGATCTGGTATTTGACTGATTCATTTCCACCCTCCTTTACTTATGTGACCGAATGGCACTGATCGCAAGCGCGGCTACCAGAATCACACCCTGAATGACATACTGATAATAAGCGTTCATACCAAGCAGATTCAGCAGATTGTTGATGATACCGATAATCAGTACCGCCGCCAGACAGCCAACCACGCTCAGCCTTCCGCCGGCCAGAAGAGCTCCGCCCACAACAGCTACCGTGATAGAGCGCTGCGTATAAGTTTCTCCCACCAGCGGATTGCCGGAGGTCGTGTAGGCTGTGATGCAGATCGCCGCTATCGCCGCCATCAGGCCGGACGCCACAAAGGCACCGACCGTCGTCTTTGTCACCGAGATTCCTGAGCACTCCGCTGACTGTGCGTTCCCACCGACCGCCATAAGGTTTCTGCCAAAACGGGTACGGTTCAACAAAATCCAGATGACAACCGTAATCACAATGACATACAGGAGCGGGAACATATATCCCCAGCCCTTTATAATAAAACGGCTCACTACCGAAGGCATCGTCCCACTCGGATTTTCCATAACGAACAGCGCAACTCCTGCAAATATCGTCTGTGTGGCCAACGTTGCGATAATCGGCTGCATATTTCCCTTCACCACCAGAATGCCGTTGATCAGGCCGATACCTGCGCCAATCGCAAGTGCCGCCGCGAACGCCAGCACCCAGGTCGCCGGATTCTCATTCATCAGCGTGATAAGTACCACGTTGACGAGAGAGATCACAGAACCCACCGACAGATCGACGCCACCCAGGCCAATCACAAAGATCTGCGCAAAGGTAACCATCAAAAGACCGATATTGGCAGTAAAAAGATTTCTGATATTCCGTACACTCGTAAAGGAGCCGGAAGCAAAGGTGGCAAACAGCACCATGACCAGCAAAAATGCATAGACCATAATGACGTCTGTCTTCCTCCTGATAAACAACTGACGATTGTGCCTGCTGGAGAGCACCCCGCCTTTTCCACTTATTTTCACCGTTATGCCCCCTCTCCTGCCTGTTCGCCAAGTCCCATTGCGCCAAACATAATCCGCTCCTCTGTCAGCTCACTGCTCGACAGTTCACCGGTAATATGCCCTTCATACATTGTAATCACGCGGTCGCTGAGTCCAATCGTCTCCATCATGTCACTGGTATACAGCAGCACCGCAATACCCTCAGAGGCCAGCCTGCGGATCAGTCTGTAGATCTCCTGCTTTGCCTCCACATCGATGCCTCTGGTCGGCTCATTCAGCAAAATTACTTTGGGAAGATCATTCAGAACCTTGCCGATTGCCACCTTCTGCTGGTTGCCGCCGGACAGGTTGCCGACCTTCTGCAGCAGTGACGGCGTGCGGATGTTCATCTGTTCTACAGACGCATTTGCCTGCTTGGTCTCTTTCTTCCTGTCGATAAAACCCAGCCGGGAATCCCGGAACATACTGGTCATGCTCAGATTTTCACGCACGGACATGCCCAGACACAGACCCTGGATTTTTCGATCCTCCGGCACATAGCCGATGCCCTGCTTCAGAGCCTTGCGGCAATTCTGATAATGCAGCTCTTCACCGTTCAGCTGAATCCTGCCGGTCGTGTGGCGCTGTATACCCGCGATCGCTCGCATCATCTGTGTCTGCCCCTGACCATCCAGCGCACCGATCCCCAGAATCTCACCCTTCCTGAGTTCAAAACTTATATTGTGGAAGTGCTTTCCATCTCCAAGATCTTCTACACGGAAAAGAGCTTCGTCGGACTCTTTATCCAGCTTCGCCGGAAAGATATCCTGTAGCTCACGCCCGACCATCATCCGGATGATATCCGCCTCCGTGACCGCCTTAAGATCCACGGTATCTACCAGTTTTCCGTCTTTTAATATCGTCGCATAGTCCCCGAATTCAAAAACTTCTTCCATGCGATGAGATATAAACAGGACAGTTTTACCTGCCGCTGTGATTGTCTTTACAATATTATGAAGCTTTTCTACTTCCTTTACCGTCAGCGCGGAGGTTGGTTCATCCAAAATCAAAATCTCCGGGTCTACGGCAAGCGCTTTCAGGATCTCGACCATCTGCTGCTGCGCGATCGCAAGATCGCCTGTACGCATGTACGGATCCACCTCTATCCCATATGTTTGCGCAAGCTGCTGTGTTGCCTCCAGCATGCGCGCTTCCTTTAACAACCAGCCCTTTCCGACTCTGTGCTCCTCATGAAGCCAGATGTTCTGCGCCACCGTCAGCTCCGGCAGAACAGACATCTCCTGATACACCATCGCGATGCCCTTTCTTCTGGCCTCGCTCGGATGGCGGAACTTTACAGGCGTCCCGTTTAAAATAATTTCACCTGAATCCGGCTGATACATGCCGGACAACATTTTCAGCACCGTACTTTTTCCGGCGCCGTTTTCGCCCTGAAGTACATGGACCGTACCGGGCTGACACTGGAAAGACAGGTGATCCACCGCGTGTACACCGACGAATGCCTTATCCAGATCTTTTACAATCAGGGAAGGTTTCATAGTTCATCTCCTCATTCATGCAACCGGCAGATCTGCTGCCGATATAATTTTGATGACCGGATATCACGGGGATATCCGGCCACCGTTTCAATCTCTTATCAGGTTATACTACCAATCTTCCGCTTACTCCGTCGCCGGGAAGAGTTCCTCGAGGACATCGTGCGGCAGATAGGTGCCGGGCCAGAAGTCATCATTCAGCGTGCTGTCGTAGAGCTCCTCTGCATCCTCCAGAGAAATCGAATCAAAGGAGAGCTGCAGCTCGGTTCCCTCGACTGTCGGCTCAACATCATAATTCTCAGAAATCAGCGATGCACAGTCGTCAATCGTACCGCCGTCCAGCAGGGCAATCGCGCACTCCAGAGCAATACGGCTCGAGAATGCCGGATTGTAGAAGGCCATCGACTCGAATCCATCTTCGCTGTTCTCAAGCCACACTCTCATAAATCCATTTCCGCCCTCACCGGTCATCGGGACAAGCTCACGGCCAGCCTCGTTGAACGCATCGATCGCGGCCTGCGTCATAGCGCCGCCCTGAGAGAGAACGCCGTCAATCTGTGAATAGGTCGCAAGCAGAGTCTCTAGTGCGGTCTTCGCCGTCGCATAGTCCCAGTCACAGGCTTCCTCAGCAATAATATTTACATTCGGGCAGAGCTCCTGAAGAGCATCCACGCCACCCTGATAACGGTTCGCATCCGTGGAGGTTCCAGCCTGTCCGCGAAGTACAATTACGTTGCCTTCCTCGGTTCCGTTCGCAATCAGCTGCTCGCCAAGCCATGTGCCGCTGACATAGCCGTGGTTATAATCCGATACGACGATCTTTGCAGACACATCAGCAGATGTGAGGTTGTCACAGTTTACAACAATAATTCCCTCATCCATGGCCTCCTGCAGGACATCATTCAGTCCGTCAGAGGTGATGGCCGTCACAACGATCGCGTCCACGCCAAGGGTAATCAGGTCATTAATGTCAGAGATCTGTTTTGCCTGATCCCCGTTTGCCTCATACACATAGTAGTCAGAGATCACACCCTCGTCCTTCAGCGTATCCGCCATGTAGGTGAACTCTGTCTCAAACTGCAGCTTCCAGGAAATCTCATTGTTGTAGTTCGAAAATCCGATTACATAACCCCCGCCGGAAGTCGTCTCCGCAGTTTCCTCCGCCGCTTCCTCTGCTGTGTCGGCCTCCTCTTCCACCGCGGTCTCTTCCTCCGTCTCCGTCGACGAAGAAGACGATGAACCGCAGGCCACAAGACTGCAGGTCATGGCAGCTACCAACAATAAAGCAATCCATTTTTTCATTTTCACTTTCCTCCTTTTTGGCTTTCTATTGTTGATTTATCTCCAATTTCCCAAAGGAAATTTTCGATCATTTCCATATCGGCTTTACAAAATCCCCAGTTCACGGAGCCCCTGCGCAATATTCTCTTTCTCCTGCGCTGTGGCCGGAATAAACGGAGCTCTCGGATATGTGGTCATGATGCCGCGGATCTCCGCGATCGCGTAAATCGCCAACTGGGTCGAACGCGCCATATACATGACGTCGCGAAGCTTATTGATCCGGAACTGCGACTGCAGCGCGGCTTCCTTCTCGCCTTCCATGGACTGGCGGTACATCTCCGTGCAGAGCTCCGGATAGACATTTCCGATGCCGGGAATGTAGGCCTCGCAGCCCAGCGCATGGGAGGCTACCCAGATCGCCTCTGTGCCGGATGCAATATCAAAGTTCTCATCCGCCAGCTCCCTCTGGTAGGTCGCGTACTTCATCACATCGAAGGTGGCATCCTTGATGCCGGACAGGCCGGCTTCCTTCAGCGCCTTGAACACTTTCAGGCTGGTCTCATAACCCTGAAATCCGGGATTGTGATAGGCATAGAAGGGGAAGTCCTTTGTCTCCTTCAGAATCGACTCGTAGTAACGGATCAGATCCGCATCCTGATATTTATAATAGTAGGGACCCACCGCGGCCGCCGCGTCACAACCAATGTCCCTTGCATGCAGGCTCAGCTCAATCGTGTCACGGGCATTGGTCGTTCCGGTATGTACCACAATCGTCGTCTCCGGGCTTGCATATTTCTTCACAATCTCAGCCACGCGTTTGCGCTCCTCCAGACTCATCAATGCTCCGCAGCCATAAGAACCGCAGATGAAGAGTCCGTTCACCTTTCCGGACAGGTACTCCACCAGTTTCTGTAAATTTTTCTCATCAAGTTCTCCGTTTTCTTTAAACGGAGTAATCATCGGCGGGATAACGCCTTTCAATCTGAACATACTCATATATCTCCCTGTTTCTGTTTTGATAAACCGATTTTATGTTCTCTTTTTTTGAGTGTCAACACGATAGAAAAAGGACAAAATTTAATCTAAACATTTTCAAATCAAATCAAATCTTATATTCCAACCCGCGAAAAAAAATTATGTTATACTTATTCCAACTTCAGAACAACAGGAGGTGACTCTGTGAAAATCATCGATATTCACGCCCATATTTACCCAAAAGTTGCCGGAATCACGAATGGTCTTCCTATGACCTCCGAGCCGCTTGGGCGAGTAAAGGTCGGCAATGAGCTGAGACAGTTTCTTCCACCGTCCTTTGAGCATACGCATTCCACGGCTGAAATGCTTATCGCCTACATGGACTGGTGCGGCATCGACAAGGCTCTGCTCATGCCCAATCCATATTATGGCTATCACAATGAATATTTTATAGAGAGCGCCGAAAAATATCCGAATCGGCTTCGTGCCGTCGCGCTGGTTGACCCGCTGAAGGGCGAGGCCGCTGCGAAAGAGCTTGCCTGGCTGTACGACAATACCTGCCTGTTCGGCTTCAAGGTAGAGACAGACAGCACTTTCCAGTGCTCGCCGCACAGCCATATGATGTCCCCGGAGCTCGCGCCGGTGTGGGACTGCTGCGCGCAGTATCATCAGCCGGTTTTCCTCCATCTGTTCACCGCCCAGGATATTGCAGATCTGATACAGATGGTGCAGCTCTACCCGGACATTACCTTTATAATCTGTCATATGGGCGTGGACGCCTGCTTTGCCCCCGGCGCCGAGGCTGACGCTTATAGCACAATATTGGGTCTGGTGAAGGAGCATTCCAATGTCTATATCGACACCTCCACGGTGCCTGTTTACTTTCAGGAGGAATACCCATTCCCCTCCTCGGTTCGCATCATTGAACAGTGTTATCGGAAAATCGGGCCGGAAAAGATGATGTGGGCCTCCGACTATCCCGGCATGTTGAACCACGCTACCATGAAACAGCTCATCGGTTTGACCGCCGAACAGTGTGCAATCCCGGAAAACGACATGCGTCTCATTATGGGAGAAAACGCGGATCGCCTGTTTTTCGGAAACGAATGATTTTTAAGAAAGGAGTTCTAAAAATATATGAAAACGATACGTAACCCAGAATTTACCCGCGTCGCTCTGGCCTGTCAGGCCGAAGAACCGAACGACCAGGAACTCTATGACATGATCGACAATGTCATCTTTCAGCTCTACGGCGCAGACGGCCTTCGTGGGCTGATCAAGGAAGGCGACCATGTTGTCATCAAGACGAACGTCGTCTGCTGCTGGCAGGGAAAGCGAGGCGAAAAAGGCCGCGCCGTCATCACTGACCCGCGCATCGTCCGTTACCTCGCCGAAAAGATCCGTGAAATCATCGGCTGGGACAACGGCGCGTCGCTGAAGGTCATCGACGCTGTCTTTTCTCCCGATCCCAATCCATCCGATTTCAACAACAGCGTCAGCTTCCATTGGGCGCGCCTGAACCGCGTTCCCGATAACCATGTCTGGCCGGAGGATGTCACCTATGACTACAACGGCGACGGTATTCTGGACGGCATGAGCGGAGCCAAACTGGTCAATGTGGATGCACTGGGCGAGGATGAGCGTGACCTGCATATGGTAAAACTGGCAAATGGTCGTACCATCCCGGTCGCTTTCCCGCGTTTCCTTCGCAGAAAAGAGGAAGCCACGGACGGCGGAGACTATACCGATGTCTTCATCGGCACACCGATCTTCAAAAACCACGGCTTTATCGGCTGTACCGGCTCGATCAAGCTGCATTACGGGCTGCGCGCGATGGACAGCATTATGGGCGATACCGGACGCCGCGGTCACAGCGGTATGTATTCCTTCACGCAGAACGGCACGATCTCCCCGCGAGGGCAGCAGCAGCTGAATGATTATCTGGTCGCGCAGCACCTTGTCCGCAGCTACGATCTGGTCATTATGGACTGCCTGACGGCAAACCGTCAGGGTCCCTGCGGCCCCACCGGCGCAGTCAGCATGACTCCCGACCCGGATGAGGCGGTCGACTATATCATCACAAACGCGATCATGGCATCTACGGATCCGGTCGCGATTGATACTGTCGAGAGCACGCTGGGCGGATACCGCTATGAGTCAATCAATGTCCTGCGCACCGCAGCGGAAAACGGTGTCGGCGTTCAGGATCCCGCCAAGATCGAGGTCGACGGTCTGGAACGTCTTTCGATCCACCGAAACCGTCTGATCAAAGCCTACGGCCCGGAAGGGCGTTATCCGCTTTCGGCTCTCGGCAATCCGGATATCGTCACGGACCCCTCCGCACAGTATACGGTGTCGATGGATTATCATACGATCGAACCGGACGAAAACGGCATGCATCATGTGAAATACACCATTCATCCCAAGAATCCTGATAGCAAGCCGGACATTCGCCGGGTGGATCTGACCGTCTTCGGAGCGGCCGTGCAGTCCATCGTCGGAGACGATCTCATGCAAGGTGAGTTCACTTTCCGTCACAGCGACTATGATTGCTTCAACGGCGGCTATGTGGTCGGCGTCGTCAGTGCATGGGACGGCATGTTCAACTGTGTCAATTCCGGCACGGAATTCTTTATCCCGCCCGATGGGTGCAGAGACTGGAAGGAGTAAAGAGATGACAAAGTTCAGAGATGTAGAGGGAAAGGTCGCCGTGATTACCGGCGCCGCGCAGGGCATCGGCTACGGCTGTGCGGAAGCGCTGGCGGCAGAGGGCGTTCATGTCGTCCTCGCAGATGTCTCTCCTGAGGTTCACAATTCCTGGAAAAAGATCAGCGAGGCAAACCCGGAAAACCAGGGCTTTTCCATGGAAACAGATATTTCAAAGGAAGACCAGGTTAAGCGTCTGGTAGACGCTGTCGTGGAGAAATTCGGCAGAATTGATATCATGTATAACAACGCCGGCATCAACGGCGGCGAATGGGCAATCAGCGATGTCACGGAGGACGTGATCGATAAGGTGTTCGGCGTCAACCTCAAGGGCACAATGTTTTGCTGCAAGTACGCGGCCATCCAGATGAAAAAGCAGCGCTTCGGCACGATCGTCAATACCGGCTCCTTCTACGGAAAGGTCGGCCACGCCAATTCGGGACTGTACGGCTCCTCAAAGGCCGCGATACACACGCTCACGCAGGCGCTGGCCCTCGAGATAGCTCCCTATGGAGTCACCGTCAACGCGGTCTGCCCCGCACTTGCGGCGACAGAGATGCACTGGGCCTATCTGCGCAAAGAGGCAGCAGAGACCGGCGTTCCTTTTGAGCAGCTGACCAAAGACGAGCTTCTGACGATCCCTCTGGGGCGTCTTGGCACCGGCGCCGACTCCGCCGGCGCAATCCTGTGGCTGGCCTCCGAAAGCGGAGCCTACGTCACCGGACAACTGATTAATGTGAATGGCGGTCTGGATTTTACCTGATAAATTTCATCCTGCTCTCGCAAAGACAGCCGCAAGTCTCGCTCCAAAGAGCGGCTTGCGGCTGTTTTCTCAATTTTACACAAAAAAAGAACACCGCCCCCGGACGACAAATCCAAAAACAGTGCTCTGCATGCATCTCCAGGGGTTCGAACCCTGGACACCCTGATTAAGAGTCAGGTGCTCTGCCAGCTGAGCTAGAGATGCATTTCCTCGTTCATTTCACGAACAAAAAGTATTATACTCAACTGTGCTCTAAATTGCAAGCCCTTTTTTATAATTTTTTTATTTTTTCCCGATCTTTTTTATCTCGCCGCGATCAGCTTGCAGATCGGGCTGCCGAGTGAGGAAAATTTTTCTTCATATTCTGTCATCACATTGCCGCGCATCAGATCCTCATCGCGGTGCAGGTCACGACTCACCGCGAGCAGCTTCCATCCTGCCTCCCTCACCGACTCCAGCGAAAAGCTGAAAAGCTCCTGATTATCTGTCTTGAATTCAATCCAGCCGTCCGGAGCCAGTATCCTGTCATAGCGTGCGAGAAACTGCGGGCTGGTCAGCCGCCGTTTCGCATGACGTTCCTTCGGCCACGGATCAGAGAAATTCAGATAGATTCGCGATACCTCCCCCTCACCAAAGCTCTGTTCAATCTCTCTGGCGTCCATACATAAAAGACGCAAATTTCGCGGCGGCGCCTCCATCGCATTGAGCTTCTCAACAGCTCGAAGCAGCACGCTGGCATAGCGCTCAATCCCGACATAATTGATCTGCGGATTCCTTTCCGCCAGCTCTGTAAGGAAGCGCCCTTTCCCCATACCGATCTCGATATGGACCGGATTTTTATTTCCAAATTGATCTTCCCAGCTACCGGCCGTGCCCTCCTGCACAACATACGCGCTCCGTGCGATAGTCACCTCCGCACCCGGTATATTTCTCAGCCGCATCTCCCCGATTCCCCTTCCGCTTTTATCCCTGCCATTGTATCCGATTTCCACTTAAAATGGAAGGAAAAACTTCTATATTTTCTGACAATAAACTCGCTTTTCCCCCTTTTTCGATGTCAAGCGGTTTTTTTAAATTTTTTCCAAAATTGATATTTTTGTCATAAATTACAAAACATCTGTTTTCCACAAAAATTTTTTTCGTCCATAGTCTTTCCCTTAAAAATGTGGATAAAGTGGATAACTTTGTGAACAACTTCATGAACTTGCGATTGCCGCCTTTTATCCCTGTGGATAACTTTTGGAGAATGTGGGTAAAACTCAAACGAGCTTTTTCCGGCTCCGACTCCTTTTGTGCAAACTTTATATTTTGGGAATTGTCAAGCCCTTTTTCTTAATTTTTTATTCACAGATAATTCAGGCAAGTTTTATATAAATTTTAGTAACAGTTCAGAACGGCGCGAAATGGAAAGACAGACTGTGCAGGTTTACCTGCTAAAGGCTGTATTTTCATTTCGCGCCATGCTCCATTCGCAGCACTGACGTGCTGCTCATGGACGGCTGGCGCCGTATGATAATATGAAAAAGACGCCCCTCGCAAGTAAACTTGCAGGAGCGGACTTGCAAGCCGAGCCAGCTCGATTCCGCTTCGCTCCATCTCGCTACCCAGCTGTCGCCACTTCCGCCATGCTCCATTCGCAGCACTAACGTGCTGCTCATGGACGGCTGGCGCCGTATGATAATACGACAATGACGCCCCTCGCAAGTAAACTTGCAGGAGCGTCATTCCCGTATTATCGCATGGCTTATAGCTTAGCCAAAGTATCTCTTAAGAAGTCCCGCGAAAGCTCTACCGTGTCTCGCCTCATCGCGCGCCATCTCATGCACGGTGTCATGGATCGCGTCGAGGTTTGCCGCCTTCGCGCGCTTCGCCAGGTCAAACTTACCTGCGGTCGCGCCGTTCTCAGCCGCCACACGCATCTCGAGGTTCTTCTTCGTGCTGTCAGTCACGACCTCGCCGAGCAGCTCCGCGAACTTCGCCGCATGCTCTGCCTCCTCGTAAGCCGCCTTCTCCCAGTAGAGGCCGATCTCCGGATAGCCCTCTCTGTGCGCCACACGCGCCATCGCAAGATACATACCAACCTCAGAGCACTCGCCGTTGAAATTCGCTCTCAGATCCTCGAGAATATCCTCGCTCACACCCTGTGCCACGCCTACCACGTGCTCAGCTGCCCAGCTCATGCCTTCATCCTGCTTGTTGAACTTGCTTGCCGGAACTCCGCACTGCGGACATTTCTCAGGGGGAGTATCTCCTTCATGTACATAACCACATACGCTGCATACCCATTTTGCCATAATTTTTCTCCTTTACATTGTTTTTAAATTTATTTAACAGTAATGATTACTGTTATTATTATAATTGCTTAGCTCTTGTTTGTCAACACCTATTTTTTTAATTTCAAACAATCCGTGCAGACGCCGGAAAACTCCAGACGGTAGGTATCGACCTCGCCGCCGTCCCAGCGGGCATTCACCTGCGGGAGCGGATCCTCCAAGGGCACCATGACATCGAGCACTCGGCTACACTGCCTGCATATAAAGTGACTGTGCGGCTCCGTCCGCGCGTCAAAGCGATCCGCGCCCTCCGCGGTGATCTTGCGAATCTCACCGAGCTCCGACAGCAACGACAGATTCCGATATACCGTGCCAAGGCTGATATTCGGAAAGTCATGCCGGACACTCTCGTAGATCATATCCGCGGTCGGATGGTCTTCTCTCCCCTGCAGATAGTGCTTGATCGCATCGCGCTGTCTGCTGTGTTTTAATGCTGCCATCCGTGTTCCTCCATTTCTAAAATAATATTGATAATAATTATTATATTTATTTTCAGGGATTTGTCAAGTACCTTTTTTTAATGGGACATTTTTCCACTTCTGTCCAAAAACGTGACATTTTTTTGTCAGTGTGCCTTTTTTCGACGCTTCCCAAAATCTGTCCCGTTACGATCATGGTTCTTTCCATTTATAATAGTCGCAGACAAGCTCGGAGACGGGCGCAAAGGAGGAAACGGCAATGAGTAAATCTTTCAAAGAATCTTTACAGTCTTTTGCCCTGAATCAGGTATACAAATATCTGGAGGGAAATCCGGAGGAAAATATTCCGAAGCTGATGGCCTGGGTGGATCGTCTCTCCCCGGATGGATACTATGAGGAAGCGCGCGAAGCGGTGCGCAAAGCGATCGATGAGAAAGGCAACTGGTACCAACTGATCCTGAAGCTCTACGATCTGGATCCCGGCGTCCGCAAGGCGGCCTTCCAGAACTTCCTGATCAACGCGACCTTAAGCGGTACCGCGACGCAGCAGGAGATCGCAAAGCGCGAGAACTGCAACGTCCCGTGGGCCATGCTCGTGGATCCGACCTCGGCCTGCAACCTGCACTGCACCGGCTGCTGGGCCGCGGAGTACGGTAACCGGCTGAACCTGTCGGTGGAGGATCTCGATTCTATTATTAAACAGGGAAATGAACTCGGCACCTACATGTATCTCTACACGGGCGGCGAACCGCTGGTGCGCAAGAAGGATCTGATGAAAATCTGTGAAATGCATTCGGACTGCGAGTTCGTCTCCTTCATGAACGGCACGCTGATCGACGAAGACTTCTGTCACGAGCTGCTGCGGGTCAAAAACTTCATTCCCGCGATCTCACTCGAGGGCTTCGAGGAGGCCAACGATTCGCGTCGCGGCAAAGGTACATATCAGAAAGTACACCACGCGATGGAGCTGCTGAAGAAGAACAAGCTTCCCTTCGGCCTCTCGATCTGCTACACCAGCGCAAACTACGACGTTGTCACGAGCGAAAAGTTCATGGACTACATCATCGACAGCGGTGTGCTCTTCGTCTGGTTCTTCCACTATATGCCGGTCGGCGCTGATGCTGTGCCCGATCTGCTGCCGACACCGGAGCAACGGCTCACCGTCTGCAACCGTATCCGCGAGTACCGCAGGACGAAGGCTATCTTCTCAATCGACTTTCAGAACGACGGCCCACATGTGGGAGGCTGCATCGCCGGAGGGCGCTGCTACCTGCACATCAACGCCAAGGGAGACGTCGAGCCCTGTGCCTTCATCCACTACTCCGACTCAAATATCCACGAGGTCTCGCTGATGCAGGCACTGAAGAATCCGCTGTTCATGGCCTACCATGACAACCAGCCCTTCAACGAGAACCTGTTCCAGCCCTGCCCGATGCTGGAGAATCCGTCGAAACTCCGCATGATGGTGAACGCGAGCGGCGCGGACAGCACCGACTACCAGAATCCCGAAAGCGCGGATCAGCTCTGCTGCAAGACCGACGAATACGCCAAAAACTGGCAACCCGCGGCAGATGAACTCTGGGCAGAGTACCAGAGCGCAAGTAAGAAATAGGCTTAAAGAAAATCAACCGCATACTGCACTGTAGCAGCCGCTCCGCGCGCGAGCACACGCTCGTCCACCGCGAAGTGGCTGCTGTGGTTTGGCCAGACCGCGCCGATCTCTTCATTGCGGATCCCCAGAAAAACAAACATGCCCGGGACCGCATCCTGATATTCGGAGAAATCTTCCCCGCTCATGACCTTCTCAAAACGGGTCACGGCCTGCTCCCCATAGTTTTCCGTGATAGCGCGGATGGCGCGCTCCGAGCACTCCGCATCGTTGATCACCGCAGAGGAGCCCTTGCGATAATCAAGCTCTGCCTCCGCGCGGAAGGCTGCCGCCGTCTCCTGAATCACACGCTCCATAATAATAGGAAAGGATTCACGCACCTTGCGGGAATAGGCCCGCGTGGTACCGCCGATCGTAACTTTATCCGGAATCGCGTTGTCCGCGTCCCCGCCATGGATCTGGCAGAGGCTGATGACGGCCGGTTCCGTCGCGATAATCTCCCGGTGAAAGACAACCTGAAGGTTCTGGATGATGGCCGCGGCCGCCGCGATCGGATCGATGCCATTATGCGGCAGCGCGCCGTGCGTCGCTTTCCCCTTCACCGTAATCGTAAAGAAATCCGCTGAAGCCATGCGTGCGCCTGCCTCCGCGGAAAATTTTCCCGCCGGGATATCTCCCCAGACATGTGTCCCGTAGACCGTATCCACATTCTCCAAAGCACCCGCCTCAATCATCGCGGAAGCTCCCCTCGCAAATTCCTCCGCCGGCTGAAAAAGCAGCCGCACACTCCCATTTAATTGATCCTGTATGTCGCACAGAATCTTAGCACATCCCAAATTCATCGCGATATGCGCGTCGTGCCCGCAAGCGTGCATGTAGCCCTCGTTCTCCGAGGCGAAATCCGCCCCGGTCTCCTCTTTCACCATCAGCGCGTCGATATCCGCCCGGATAGCGACCGTCCGGCCGCTGCGCGCGCGATCACCGATATCCACGACGACGCCCGTCCCACAGAGCACCCGCGGCGCAAGCCCCATTGCCCGCAGTTCCTCGCAGATCATCCCGCAGGTACGCTTTTCCTGAAAGCCGAGCTCCGGACAGCGGTGAAACTTCCGGCGCATTTCTATCATATAATCACTGTATTTTTCCGCGTATTCTCTTATTAACATACATGAGACTCCCCTTTCACGAACTATTCTATCTGCTACAGCACGCTTTTGCAAGCGGAGCTTTTCTAAAGCTTTTATGAAGAATGTGTGTTCTTTCTTGACAAAGGCCCTGTGCCTTGTTATAATCCTTACATAAGTTGTAACAAATTCGTAATATTTTGAGAATAGATTCGTAAAGATTATTTCAGGAGGCACCTATGAGAAAAAAAGCAGTACTCATGCTTTTGACAGCAGCCGGATTGTTCTTCATCACTCCGGCGACAGCGCAGGCCGGCCAGCTGAGTCTTGGTCTGGACGGTGGCATCGCCTCCTCCATCAGCCTCGCAAGTAATGCCACTGAGGAAGATATAGAAGAAGCCCTCAACATCGCGGTCACAACGACCTATACAGGGCTCTGCATTGCGCAGGTCAACGATTATGTCAATGTGCGCAGCGGTCCCAGTCAAGATTATGATGTCGTCGGTAAGCTCTATGACAATTCCGTCGGCACTGTGGAGGGTTATGAGGACGGCTGGTATCAGATCACTTCCGGAAATGTGACCGGTTATGTAAGCGCAGAATATGTCGTAATCGGCACAGAGGCAGAAGAGCTCGCGGAGGAGGTCGGCACCAGAATGGCGACCGTCACCACGGAGACGCTCCGGGTTCGCACTGAGGCCACGACAGAGTCCTCCATCCTCGGACTGATTCCTGAAGGCGAAGAACTGGTCGTCACCGATGAGACTGACGATTTCGTTCAGGTTTCCATCGAGGAGGGCGACGGCTGGGTCTCCAAAGAATATGTCTCCCTGAGCACAGAATATGTCTATGCGGAGTCCAAGGAAGAGGAGGAAGCTCGTCTCGCAAAAGAAGAGGCTGACAGAAAAGCCGCTCAGGCTGCGGCAGCAGCAGCGACCGCCAAGAGCTCCAGTTCTTCTTCGGATGTGGTCATCGGCTCCGGCAGCGGCAGCTCCTCCGGAAACGCGGTTGTCAGCTACGCCTGCCAGTTCGTTGGGAATCCCTACGTGTACGGCGGCACGAGCCTGACCAACGGAACCGACTGCTCCGGCTTCGTCATGAGTGTCTACGCACACTTCGGCGTCAGCCTTCCGCACAGCTCCAGCGCGATGCGCAGCGTCGGATACGGCGTCAGCCTGAGCGATATACAACCCGGAGACATCGTCTGCTACAGCGGACACGTCGCGATCTACGTCGGCAACAACACGATTGTGCACGCAAGCACCTCTTCGACCGGTATCAAGTATACCTCACCGGTCAACTACAAGACGATTCTGGCGATACGGAGAATTTTCTAATACTACATACAACTTACGGGGCGGCCCACTCACGGGTCGCCTTTTCTTATCTCCATTTTCTTTCACAGTCGTCCTTCTGCAAAAGCCTTCCATTCGTTTTTTCCTGTGCATTTCTTTTTGATTCCAGGCTTTCCACCTCCTGCATTCGAAGCTTCGCGCGTCTCATCAGCGCGAAATGTAATTTTCCTCTTGCATTTTTCAGACTGTGATGTATAATATGGATAAATCAATACATAGTTTTTAATACTATATTATATAGTTTATTTTGAAAAGGAGGAGATATGATGACACATTCTATAAAAGATCCCGGCAGCGCGCTCACCCATTTCATCGGTCTAATACTGGCCGCCTTTGCGGCAATACCGCTCCTGATCACAGCTTCTCGCTATGGAGGCTCCGGCGCAGTACCCGCGCTGGCTGTCTTCGCGTGCAGCATGGTGCTGCTCTACGGAGCCAGCACCACCTACCACACCTTTGATATTTCAGAGACCGTGAATCGGATACTCCGCAAGATTGACCACATGATGATCTTCATCCTGATCGCCGGCAGCTACACACCAATCTGCCTGATCGCGCTTCGCGACACGGTCGGCATTCCGCTCCTAATGCTCGTATGGGGTATCGCGATCGTCGGCATTATAATTAAGGCCTTCTGGATTACCTGCCCGAAGTGGTTCTCTTCGCTACTCTACATCGCGATGGGCTGGCTCTGCGTACTGGCGCTGGTGCCGCTCGTACAGACGTTGCCCGCCGCCGCGTTCTGGTGGCTGCTCGCCGGAGGGATCATCTACACGATCGGCGGCATCATCTACGCGCTGAAGCTTCCACTCTTCAACGCGCGGCATCAGGCCTTCGGCTCACACGAGATCTTTCACCTGTTCGTCATGGGCGGAAGCCTGTACCACTACGTCGTGATGTTCTATATTGCGCTGATGTAGCTGACACGACGTGCTCGCAAGATGTACAGCAAAATCGCCCGGCCGCATCAAACGCGCCGGGCGATTTCTTTTCCGATATTTATTCTCTTAATTCAGATAATCCATTGGATCCACAGGCTCCCCGTCCTTCAGAAGCTGAAAATACAGGTTGCTGCCCTCGCGTGTATAGTACTTGGTCGGCTCGCTGATATAGCCGATCAGAGAACCGGCTTCCACCATATCGCCCTCCTGCACCGCGAGCTCCTTCAGCTGGCCGTAGATCGCCTCATAACCGCTGCCGAGGCTCATCGTCAGCGTCGTCCCGGTCTCCTCGTTGACCTCGACCGAAGTCACAATTCCCTGCGCGGCAGACCAGACTCCATCGCCAACCTCCGCGCTGATTACGATAGCCGGATGGTATTTATACTGGTTCAACGTGGAAAAGTAGATACTCTTGTCCATACTGTACTCCAGAATAATCTCGCCGTCCACCGGCCACATAAGCGCGCTATTGTCCGCAAACGAAAGAAGATTCTCCCCGGCCAGTGTTTCCTCTGTCTCTTCCGGCTCTTCCTCCTGTGTCTCATCCGTATTTTCTTCCTCCGTCACCTCTTCCACAGGCGCTTGCGCGGCCACGCTGTCTGTCTCCGTCTGGGCAAGCGTTGCCTCTCCAATCTCGTAAATATCCTCTTCGGTTTCGATTTTTGCTTCTTCTTTCTTTTCCTCCTCCGTATCAGCCTGCGCCACCGTCTCCTCCGAGTTTGCCGTCTCCGTCTCCTGTACTTCCGGCGTTTCCTCCGCCTCCGCGATCTGTTCTTCCGGCTCCTGTACGGCCTGCCCACTCTGATAGCGATATAAGCCGTAGATTCCCGACACAGAGAGCAGACAGAGACACAGCGCAACTACAAAACCTCTTTGCCTTTTTTGCATAACATCACCTCTGGTCATATTTTTACCAGATCAGGGCGCCGTTATACACGCTGCTCCTTCATAGAATGTCTGTAAGATTTCCTCGTATGTACTGCCCTCCCGTGCCATACAGTCTGCTGTATAAAGGCTGATCCCAAAGCCGTGGCCGCTGCCCTTCACAGTCAGATGGATCCGCTCATCCCGACAATCCAACCAGAAGCAGCTCGACGGGATGTGCAGCAGTTCGCGCAGCTCCTCCCCCTGCCAGATCATATCCCCCGCCGACGCGCTGAGTACATAGTCTGCACTGTCGCGCACGATCTCCAGCTCCTCTGGCGCGATGTCCGCCCCCAGCGTCTCCGCGAATTCCGCTTCGCTCAGGGCAAAGCTCTTAAGACAGCCATCCGCCTGTACATCCAACGGACACTCTACCGATTTTATATAAGAATATTCTTCCCCGAGCAGCATACCGTCCCGGGTCAGCCCGGCACTGAGCGCGTGCCAGGGAAGATCGTGGTATTCCCCATTTACCATGACAACCTGTCCCACCGTCTCCGCTACCGCCTGATAAAGCCGCTCATAATCGCCGCTGTCCACATCTCCAGCAGTGGTACCGGCTGTCGCTGTCTGCGAAAAGGCCGCTTCATCCTCTGTTGTGTTCGCCTGCGCAGAACCTGCTTCGTTCTTCGCTGTGTTCACTTGCTCAAGATCCGTTGCATCCCCCGTCTGTAAGCTGTCGACACACTGTTCGCCCTGCATCTGTATATATCCCGTGCGAAAAATTACCGCCATCAACGCAAGCGTCTCATCGTCCATCCAAAAGAAGTCCTCCTCGAGAAATGCGGACAGTGTCTGATATTCGAGCTCGGGCAATTGCTCCTCCTGATGGATCCCCTCCCGTCCGCTGACAAGCAATGTGATCGTATAAGGAAGGAATAAAATCAGGAAACATACTGCGAGCATGTTCTTCAAACAGGTTTTCATAGTACATTTTATGAAACCTGACCGCTTTCTATTCAAACCGCGCCTTACCGCCGCCTCTCTGCCTGAACTGCCGATATTCATCGTATTAAGCAACAAAAAGCTGCGCGGACAAACCGCGCAGCCTTTTCCATATCTTTATCTGACTATCATTATTCTTCGTTCAGCTTCACCGTCACCTTGTCGAGCTTCCAGATCTCATCGACATACTCCTGAATCGTGCGGTCCGAAGTGAACTTGCCGGAACAAGCTACATTCAGGATCGCTTTCTTCGCCCAGCCGCGCTCGTCACGGTAGGCGGCCTCCACGCGCTTCTGCGCCTCGGCATAGGAGCGGAAGTCCTTCAGGATGAAGTACGGATCCGGACGATTGTAGCCGCCGTCCACGAGCAGCGCATTATACAACTCGCGGAAGCGCTCCGGATCGTTCGGAGAATACTGTCCGTTGATCAGCTGCATCAATATCTGGCGGATATCCTGATCCGTGTTGAACAGCTGCGACGGATCATAACCACCCTGCTGTTCGAGGGCAATAACCTCGTCAGAGCTCATGCCAAAGATGAAGGCATTCTCCTCGCCTACTTCCTCGACAATCTCAACGTTCGCGCCGTCCATCGTACCGATCGTCACCGCTCCGTTCAGCATGAACTTCATATTGCCGGTACCGGAGGCCTCCTTTGAGGCGGTCGAGATCTGCTCGGACACGTCCGCCGCCGCGAAGATCCACTCTGCGTTCGACACGCGATAATCCTCGATAAACACGACCTTCAGCTTGCCATTGATGGAAGCGTCGTTATTGACGACGTCCGCAACGGAGTTGATCAGCTTGATCGTCAGCTTCGCGCGCTTGTAGCCCGCAGCCGCCTTCGCACCAAAGATGAAGGTTCTCGGATAGAATTCCATATCCGGATGCTGCTTGATCTGATTGTAAAGGTACATCACATGCAGGATGTTCATAAGCTGCCTCTTGTATTCATGGAGGCGCTTCACCTGTACGTCGAAAATCGAGCGCGGGTCGACGTCAATACCATTGTGCTCCTTAATATACTTTGCAAGGCGCACTTTGTTCTGGTATTTAATATTCATGAACTCGCTCTGCGCCTTCTCATCATCCGCATAGATCGCAAGTCCATGGATTTTTGAAAGATCGGTGATCCACTCGTCGCCCACATGCGCCGTCACCCATTTCGCGAGCAGCGGATTGCCGTGCAGCAGGAAACGCCGCTGCGTAACACCGTTCGTCTTATTATTGAACTTCTCCGGCATCATCTCGTAGAAGTCCTTCAGCTCCTGATTCTTCAGGATCTCTGTGTGGAGTCTCGCCACGCCGTTGACCGAGTAACCGGCGGCGATCGCCATATGCGCCATCTTTACCTGGCCGTCCATGATAATGGCCATCTTGCGCACCTTCTCATAATTGTTCGGATAGCGCTGCTGGATCTGCGCCACAAAGCGGCGGTTGATCTCCTCGACAATCTGATAAACTCTCGGCAGCAGCCTCGAGAAAAGCTCGATCGGCCACTTCTCCAGAGCCTCCGACATGATCGTGTGGTTCGTGTAAGCGCAGGTCTTCGTCGTGACCTCCCAGGCCTCGTCCCACTCAAGATTGTAATCGTCCATCAGCACACGCATCAGCTCAGCTACCGCCACCGTCGGATGGGTGTCATTGAGCTGGAAGGTTGCCTTCTCATAGAATTTGCGGACATCGTCGTGTGCTCTCATATAGCGGGCGACCGCCGCCTGCACGCTCGCGGACACGAAGAAATACTGCTGCTTCAGGCGCAGCTCCTTGCCCGCCATGTGGTTATCGTTCGGATAGAGCACCTCGACAAGGTTGCGCGCGAGGTTCTCCTGCTCCACCGCCTTGCTGTACTCGCCCTTGTCGAAATGATCGAGCTCGAAGGAGTTGATCGCCTCCGCATCCCAGATGCGCAGGGTGTTGACCATGTTATTGCCATAACCGACGATCGGCAGGTCGACCGGCACCGCAAGCACCGACTGGTAGCCCTCCTGAATGAAATAATTCTTTCCGTCGCGGTGCTCCACGCGCACGTAGCCACCAAACTTGACCGTCTTCGCGTACTCCGGGCGGCGCAGCTCGAAGGGATTTCCGTTCTTCAGCCACATATCCGACACCTCTATCTGGTAGCCGTCGCGGATCTCCTGCTTGAACATGCCATAGCGGTAACGGATACCGCAGCCGTAGGCCGCGTAGCCGAGCGTTGCCAGCGAATCCAGGAAGCAGGCCGCCAGACGGCCGAGGCCACCGTTGCCGAGCGCCGCGTCGGGCTCCTGGTCCTCGATCACATCGAGGTCGAGACCGATCTCCTGCAGCGCCTCCTTGACCTCATCGTAGAAGGTCAGATTGATCAGATTATTTCCCAAAGCACGGCCCATCAGGAACTCCATGGACATGTAGTAGACGATCTTCGGATCGGACCGTTCAAACTCCTTCTGCGACGCGATCCATGCATCCATGATCGCATCCTTCACCGCATAGCCCACCGCCTGAAAAATCTGCTGCTGCGTCGCCTCTTTGATCTCCCTGCGGAACAGCGTACGGACATTGTATTTTACGCTTCGAATAAAGAACTCTTTGTTGAAGTTTCGTTTCGACATCTTTAAGCCTCCTTATGACTGCCGCTCTACTCCGAGTGTAACGGATTCGCCATTAATATTCCATTCCTTCACATAACCCTTCATCTGCGTCAGGCTTAGAGCCGTGGCCATGACATCTCCCAGGATCTCCTCCTGATGGGCTTCCATGAGGGCTGCGATGCGCTCGCTGCCCGCGCTGTACACGGTGATGCGGTCCATCACCTCAAAGCCTGCCTCCTTGCGCATGGTCTGCACCTTGCTGATGATCTCGCGCACAAAGCCCTCTTCGATCAGTTCGGGCGAGAGGTTGGTATCCAGCACGACGGTCACACGATTATCGGCCTCCGTCACGTATCCCTCCATCTGGGCAGTATCAATGAGCAAATCTTCCCTAGATAATAACACTCTCTGCCCATCAATGTCAAATGAGAGACTTCCCGCCTCCTCAAGCTCCGTCATGGCGGCACGTCCGTCGATACCGGCAAGATGCGCGCGGATGCCGTTCAGCAGCTTTCCGTACTTCGGGCCGACCGTCTTGAGCTGCGGCTTGAAGATGTAGCTCGTGAAATCGCTCAGGTCTTCACGGAAGATAACCTGTTTCACATTCAGCTCATCCTCGACAATCTCCTGATACATCTCATCCAGCACTTTCTCCGCACAGACATACATCGTACCGATCGGCTGGCGGTTCTTGATATTCGCCGTATTGCGCGCCGCGCGGCCCATGACCACAAGGTCAAGAACTTCTTCCATCGCGCTCTCGAGTTCCTTGTCGACCAGACTCTCATCCACAGTCGGATAATCGGTCAGATGCACGCTCTCCGGCGCATCCTTGTCAATGCTGCAGACCAGGTTGCGGTAAATCTGCTCGGTCATGAAGGGGATCATCGGCGCCGCCGCCTGACTGATCGTCACGAGAGCGGTGTAGAGCGTCATGTAAGCATTGATCTTGTCCTGCTCCATGCCCTTCGCCCAGAAGCGCTCACGGCTTCTCCTTACATACCAGTTGCTCATATCGTCCACGAACTCCTGCAACGCTCTGGCCGCCTCCGGAATCCGGTAATTTGCCAGATGATCGTCCACGAGGCCGACCGTCGTGTTCAATTTAGAAAGAATCCAGCGGTCCATGACGGACAGCGACTCCTTGTCCAGCGTATACTTCGTCGCGTCGAACTCGTCGATATTCGCATACAGCACGAAGAAGGCATAGGTATTCCACAACGTGCCCATGAACTTACGCTCGCCCTCCTGCACCGCCTTGCCGTGGAAACGGTTCGGCAGCCACGGCGCGCTGTTGCTGTAGAAATACCAGCGGATCGCGTCTGCTCCATAGGTCGCAAGCGCTTCGAAAGGATCAACCGCGTTTCCTTTGGACTTGCTCATCTTCTGGCCGTTCTCGTCCTGCACATGACCGAGCACAATGACATTCTCGTAAGGCGCGCAGTTAAACAGCAGCGTCGACTCCGCCAGCAGCGAGTAGAACCAGCCTCTCGTCTGATCGACCGCCTCCGAGATGAACTGCGCCGGGAACTGCTGCTCGAAGATATCCTGATTTTCAAAAGGATAATGGTGCTGCGCAAAGGGCATCGCACCCGAGTCAAACCAGCAGTCGATGACCTCCGGCACACGGCGCATCGTCTTCCCGCACTTCGGGCATTTGCAGGTGATCTCGTCGATGTACGGACGATGCAGCTCCACGCTCAGCGCCTTCTCATTTCCGCTCATCTCGTAGAGTTCCTGACGGGAACCGATGCTCTCCATATGGCCGCAGTCCTCGCACTCCCAGACATTGAGCGGCGTGCCCCAGTAGCGGTTGCGGCTAACGGCCCAGTCCTGCACATTCTCGAGCCAGTCGCCGAAGCGGCCCTTGCCGATGCTCTCGGGAATCCAGTTGATTGTATTATTATTGCGGATCAGGTCATCCTTCACCGCCGTCATTTTGATATACCAGGACTCGCGCGCGTAGTAGATCAGCGGCGTATCACAGCGCCAGCAGAAGGGATAGTCATGCTCGAACTTCGGCGCGGAGAAGAGCTTTCCCTCCGCGTCCAGCATCTTCAGCACCTCCGGGTCCGCCTTCTTTACAAAGAGTCCGGCAAAGGGCGTCTCCTGCGTCATATTGCCCTTTCCGTCCACGAACTGCACAAAGGGCAGATCGTAGTTTCTGCCGATACGGGAGTCGTCCTCACCGAAGGCCGGCGCGATATGGACGATGCCGGTACCGTCAGTCATGGAAACATAGCCGTCGCAGGTCACAAAGTGCGCCTTCTTGCGCTGCTTCGCGGCGGCCTCGCCCGCGCAGGCAAAGAGCGGCTCATATTCCTTATATTCCAGATCTTTTCCGACATACGTCTCCAGGATCTCGTAGGCGGGCTGATCTTCCTTCGCGAGCTCGCCCAGCACAGCATCCAGTAGCTCCTGCGCCAGATAGTAGGTGTAGCCGTCCGCAGCCTTCACCTTCACATAGCTATCCTCCGGGTTCACGCAGAGCGCCACGTTCGAGGGCAGCGTCCACGGCGTCGTCGTCCACGCGAGGAAATACGCGTCCTCGTCCTTCACCTTAAAGCGGACGACCGCGGAGCGCTCCTTCACCAGCTTATAGCCCTGCGCCACCTCATGCGAGGAGAGCGGCGTACCGCAGCGCGGGCAGTAGGGCACGATCTTGAAGCCCTTGTAGAGCAGGCCTCTGTCCCAGATCTTCTTCAGAGCCCACCACTCGGACTCGATATAATCGTCATGATAGGTGACATAAGGGTCGTCCATATCGGCCCAGAAACCGACCGTGCCGGAGAAATCCTCCCACATGCCCTTATATTTCCAGACGCTCTCCTTACATTTCTCAATAAAGGGGGCGATACCGTATTCCTCGATCTGCTCCTTGCCGTCGAGTCCCAGCTCGCGCTCGACCTCCAGCTCCACCGGCAGGCCGTGCGTGTCCCAGCCGGCCTTGCGCGGAACGTCGCAGCCCTTCATCGCGTGATAGCGCGGAATCATATCCTTGATAACGCGCGTCAGCACGTGCCCGATGTGCGGCTTGCCGTTCGCGGTGGGCGGCCCGTCGTAGAATGTATATTTCGGGCATCCTTCCCGCATCTTGATGCTCTTGCGGAAGGTATCGTCCTCCTTCCAGAAGCGCTCCACTTCCTTCTCGCGCTCCACAAAATTCATGTCTGTGTTTACCTTGGCGTACATCTTTCACTCCTCCTTGAAAAAATAAGAATGGCCTCGACGCATCCTAATGGCTGTTTTCATTTATAGGAAATCTTTCTATGAATGAAAACAGCCTCCCGTCCTGCAACAGGACGGGAGGCCAATATCTGCCCGTTTATAAACCACCTCTTACAACATACCAGCATATGCGTCCCGATAACAGCGGGAACCCGTCGGCGCCTACTCAGAATTTTTTCATCCCATCTTTTCAGCCCGCGGCTCGGAAGTGATCTTCGGATATCCGTCTACTCTGGCCGGGCTTGCACCCTCCCCGGCTCGCTGCGCATTTGAACGGCTCCTACTGTCTTCGTCACTGCCTTTTACTCACCCGCAATTATAAGGGTGACGATTCTGATTTGTCAAGGGGTGCGCCACGAAAATTATACTTTAAATCGGTACCCGACGCCCCAGATCGTCTCGATATACTGGGGCTTCGCCGTGTTGAACTCAATCTTCTCACGGATTTTCTTGATATGCACCGTCACGGTCGCGATATCCCCGATCGACTCCATATCCCAGATCTTGCTGAAAAGCTCCTCCTTTGTGAAGACGTGGTTCGGATTCTGCGCGAGGAAGGTCAGCAGGTCATATTCCTTTGAAGTAAAGGCCTTCTCCTCTCCATTCACCCAGACTCTTCTGGCGGTCTTGTCGATCTTGATGCCGCGGATCTCGATGACTTCATTTTCCTGAATGCCGCTGCCGACCAGCCGCTCATAGCGCGCCAGATGCGCCTTGACACGCGCCACCAGTTCGCTCGGACTGAAGGGCTTCGTCATGTAATCATCCGCGCCGAGACCCAGCCCCCGGATCTTGTCAATGTCGTCCTTCTTGGCCGACACCATGATGACCGGAATGTCCTTTTTCGCCCGAATGTTTTTGCAAATCTCAAAGCCATCCACACCGGGCAGCATCAGATCCAGAATGATCAGGTTGAAATCTTCCTCCAGCGCGCGCTGCATTCCGACGTCGCCCCGCTGCTCAATCTCCACCTCAAAGCCGCTCAACTCCAGATAATCCTTCTCCAGATCGGCGATGGATTCCTCATCCTCAATAATTAAAAGCTTACTCACCTGCCGGTACCTCCTGATATTTTCTAAGCACGAAATGCATCGTCGTCCCGATGCCTTCCTTGCTCGTAGCCCAAACCTGTCCTCCATGATCCTCCATAATTTTATGGACGATCGACAGCCCGATCCCGCTGCCTCCCTTGGAGGAATTGCGCGAGGTGTCGGTGCGGTAGAATCGATCAAAAATATATGGCAGATCTTTGGCCGCAATACCCTTGCCATTGTCCTCAATCTCTACCTGAATGAAATCGCCGACATCCTTTACGCGGATCGCAATAAATTTCTCCTCTTTATCCATGTATTTTACTGCATTTCCAACGATATTGTTAATGACGCGCTTGAGCTGCTCCGCATCCGCGATCACGATCACGTCCTGCGCCACTTCGTTGTCATAGCTCAGGCCGATCTTCTGCTGTCCGAGCTCCAGCCCGACGTCCTCGAAGCAGTCGTCGAAATATTCCCGCACATTGATCTTGCTGAAAGCATAAGGAATGCGGTTCGTATCGATCTTCGAATAAAAAGTCAGCTCATTAATCAGCCGGTCCATGTCGTTCGCCTTATTGTAGATCGTACGAAGATACTTCTGCTGCTTCTCCGGCGTATCGGCCACGCCGTCCAGCAGCCCCTCCACATAGCCCTTGATCGCGGTGATCGGCGTCTTCAGGTCATGGGAAATATTGCTGATCAGCTCCTTGTTCTGGCTGTCGAACGCGACCTTCTCCTCCGTGCTCTCCTTGAGCCGGACACGCATCTCCTCAAAATCCGCGCAGAGCTCACCGATCTCATCATTATCCTCGATCTCAACCTCGAAATCCAGATTACCGTCACGGATATTCCGCGTCGCGCGCTTCAATGTCTCCAACGGCGTCAGAAAGCTCCGATAGAGCCAGATCAGCAGAATCCCGCAGGTCATCGCCATGATCAACAGCATCGACAACAGCATCTCGATCAGAAACTCCTTCGTCTGCGGCGTCACAACGCCCGCCGGCTGCAGGCTCATGAAGCCCAGAAAGATCATCGAGACCAGAAGCAGCGGTGTCGCAATCACGATGCCAAATGTCACGAACAGCCTCATCTTCAGATTCAAAACACATTCCTCCATCTGTATAGCTAAAGGTATTGTAACATAAATAGAACAGCTGTTTTATAAACTTTTTCTAAAATGCTTGACTTTTCCATAAAGCCGGCGTATGGTATTCCACAGGAAAAGTCCATAGTGCAGTTTCTCTTATTCAGAGCGGTGGAGATACATAGGATCTGTGAAACCCGGCAACCCCTGCATGCAGGAAGGTGCTAACCTGAGCGAGTAATCGAACAATAAGAGAACCTGAGACATGTTATCAGGTTCGCTTATCACGCGGACCTTTCTTTATATCATTTATTCACCGGAAGGAGTACAAAAGAATGGAAAAAATTTTATTCACATCCGAGTCCGTGACAGAGGGACATCCGGATAAAATCTGCGACCAGATCTCCGACGCGATTCTCGATGCCCTGATCGAGCAGGATCCAATGAGCCGTGTGGCCTGCGAGACGGCCACGACCACCGGCCTTGTGCTCGTCATGGGAGAGATCTCGACCAAGGCCTATGTCGATATCCAGAAAATCGTCCGCGACACGATCCGCGAAATCGGATACACACGCGGAAAGTATGGCTTCGACGCGGAGAACTGCGCCGTCATCACGGCCATCGACGAACAGTCCACCGACATCGCGATGGGTGTCGACCGCGCACTTGAGGCGAAGGAACACACGATGGACGAGAGCGAGATCGAAGCCATCGGAGCCGGCGACCAGGGCATGATGTTCGGCTACGCGACCAACGAGACGCCCGAACTGATGCCCTATCCGATCGCACTCGCCCACAAGCTCGCCCTGCAGCTCACGAAAGTGCGTAAGGACGGCACGTTGCCCTACTTAAGGCCGGACGGCAAGACACAGGTGACCGTAGAATACAATGAGGCCGGAAAACCGGTGCGCCTGGATGCGGTCGTGCTCTCCACCCAGCACGGCGAGGAGGTCACACAGGAACAGATCCACGAGGATATCCGCAAATACGTGTTTGATCCGATCCTTCCGCCCGACATGGTCGACGCGGACACGAAGTTCTTCATCAACCCGACCGGGCGCTTCGTCATCGGCGGCCCGCACGGCGACAGCGGCCTGACCGGACGCAAGATCATCGTCGACACCTACGGCGGCTACGCGCGCCACGGCGGCGGCGCTTTCTCCGGAAAAGACTGCACGAAGGTCGACCGCTCTGCGGCTTACGCGGCGCGCTACGCGGCGAAGAATATCGTAGCGGCAGGACTTGCCGACAAGTGCGAGATCCAGCTCTCCTACGCGATCGGCGTCGCGAGGCCGACCTCCATCATGGTGGATACTTTCGGCACCGGAAGGGTCTCCGACCAGAAGCTTGTGGATATCATCCGGGAGAATTTTGACCTGCGTCCTGCCGGCATCATCAAGATGCTCGACCTGCGCCGCCCGATTTACAAGCAGACCGCGGCCTACGGACATTTCGGGCGCACGGACCTCGATCTTCCGTGGGAGCGGACAGACAAAGTAGAACAATTGAGAAAATACTGATTACAGTCTCTTCTTATCTTCTGCTTGATTTCCTTTGGCTGTCTGATTATACTTGATTTTGAGAGGATTTACAGAACCGCCAATTGGAGTCTCTAGCATGAAATGGGTAGAAAATCAGGAATATTATTATGAGGATGAGCCCATTCGCCTCACAGCGGAGCGAGCCGGAAGCCTCCCGCCAAAGGAATACCGGAAAATGTGGGAGCTGGCTTTTGGCTCGCCATTTTCCCGCAACAACGACGCCAAAATATTCTATCTGCAGGCCCGCTATATGGAGCATTTTGAGGACGACTGTCCCTATGAGCGGGAAGTGCTGCACTATTTCCCCACCTACCAGAGCCTTTCCATGGCGGAGCTCCGCGGGTATTTTACCTGGCGGACCAGGCTGCGCCATGGGAAGCTGGAAAAAACATCACTGTCCTATGCCTACCTCTACATTTACGAGCTCCTGCATCAGATCGGATCGGAGACGAAGGAAGAGGGACTGGAAGCACTGCTGTGGTTTTATGAGCAGTACGGCGAGCTCGATCCGGGCATCCGGCACTATACCGAACGATGGATTGCGGATTATGCCATTTACTATGATCTGCCGGCAGAGCTGGTCAAGGACTATGTAAACGCGGACTTCGACGCGGCGCTGGTCGCCCTCCGCGACTGTGATACGGTCGACGATGAAACGCTGTTTCCAGCTATCATGCGGCTTTCTTCCTATCATCTGGAGAGGTCAAAAGCCTTTAAGAAATATCCGGAAGAGCTTTCGCAAGTGCTCTGCGGGGCATACCGCAGGCTGAACGCCCGCTATGCCGGACGCTATGGACGCCCCTATTCACAGAAACTTTTCGGAAATCCGGCGAGAGTGCCCTATACTCCCTTTCGCTCAGCGGTATTCTTTGGACACGAGCGGCATGCGCATTATGAGTACCGCGTCAGCCCCGTGCAGTGCTACCTCTGCGAGCGAAATCGCTGGAGCCTGGAACGGGGCTATTTCTCCTCGCAGCGCGACCGGACGCTGGGCGTCTTCGTTCGGGCTGCCGACCGCCTCGTGCGGGAAGCATACGGTGTGAAGCCGCCCCTGAAGGTCGGCACGGAAACCAAAACCATGATACGGTTTATTTCCGAGGCCATTGAGGAGCAGAAAAAAAACGCTGCGCCTAAGGTAGAATTTGATCTCAGCAAGCTGTCGGGCATCCGCAGAAGCTCGGACGCTGTCGGACAGAGGCTTATGACAGAAGAGGAACGCTATGTGGAGGCGGAGCCGCCCACGCTACAAGCCCAGAATGATGCTGCATCCAGCTCGTCAAAAGCACAGGTTCAAGCAGAACCCGCATCCGGCCAGCCCGGTATGCAAGCGCAGGAAGGCTCAGCATCTCTCACCTGCATCCTCTCAGGAAACGAGCTGCGCTTTGCCCAAATTCTCCTGTATGGCGGAGACCTGCAAGAATTTCTGCTCGAAAACCACCTGATGGCTTCCGTTCTGGCGGAGGCGGTCAATGAGCAGCTGTACGATGAATTTGCCGATACCGTGATCGAATTCGACGGCAATACTCCCGTTCTCGTGGAAGATTACCGGGACGATCTGAAAGGAATGATACCAAGTTGAAGATCCCTAAGAGAATTGCGAATACCCTGATCAACGCCCTGAAGGGCGGCGTCGTGCCGCGCATCGGCCTGCCCTACATTACAGTCGGGCGCGAGCAGGAGATCAATGCGCTGCTGCGCGATGTAGAGATCATCGCCGACGGCGGAGCCTCTTTCCGCTTCATTTCCGGAAAATACGGCAGCGGCAAGAGTTTTCTGCTGCAGACGATCCGAAATTATGTGATGGACAAAAATTTCGTAGTGGTGGACGCCGATCTCTCCCCGGAACGCCGCCTGCAGGGAACGAAAGGGCAGGGGCTTGCCACCTACCGCGAGCTGATCCAGAATATGTCCACGAAGACCCGGCCGGAAGGCGGTGCGCTGCCGCTGGTGCTGGATAAGTGGATCAGCGGCGTGCAGAGTTCAGTGGCGATGGAGACCGGACTGGATTTCTCATCGGAAGAATTTACCCGGCTGGTGCAGCAGAAGATTTTCGCGGTCATTAACGATCTGAACGGCCTCGTACACGGCTTCGACTTCGCGCGGCTCCTGACGCTCTATTATCAGGCCTTTCTGGACGGCGACGAAGAAACGAAGGCCAAGGTCGTCCGCTGGTTCCGCGGCGAGTACGCGACGAAGACCGAGGCGAAGCAGGAGCTGGGCGTGAATGTGATCATCACCGACGACGACTGGTATGAGTATATTAAAATTTTTGCCGCCTTCCTGAAAAACGCGGGCTATGCCGGGATGCTGGTGCTGATCGACGAGCTGGTGAATATCTACAAGATCCCCAACTCCATCACCCGGCAATACAACTATGAGAAAATTCTGACGATGTACAACGATACCCTACAGGGTAAGGCGAAATACTTCGGCATCATCATGTGCGGCACGCCGCAGTGCATCGAGGACACCCGCAGAGGCATCTACAGCTACGAAGCCCTGCGCTCCCGGCTGACCGAGGGGCGTTTTTCCAGCGGGAATACCCGCGATATGCTGGCGCCAATCATCAAGCTCTCCCCGCTGACCAATGAGGAAATGCTGATCCTTGTGGAAAAGCTGGCGGATATTCACGCGCAGCTCTTCGGCTATGAGCAGCGCCTCACGCAGGACGATCTCATATGCTTTATCCAGATCGAGTACAGCCGCGTGGGGACAAACTCCCACATCACGCCGCGGGAGATTATCCGGGATTTCATTGAGCTGCTGGACATTCTGTATCAGAATCCAAAACTGAAGGTAGCGGAGCTCATGAATTCCGAAAGCTTCTCCTATGCGAAAACGCCGCTGGAAGAGCAGGCGGCGGACGCGCTCGGAGAGTACGCGGAGTTTACATTGTAAGGAGGCTATACGCGCATGAATACCTTTGACCGCTATGCGCCCTTCATACAGGATTATATTTACCAGAACGGCTGGGAAAATCTGCGGGCGGTGCAGGCCGCCGCGGCGGATGTCATTTTCAATACCGATGAAAATCTGTTGTTGACGGCCTCCACCGCATCAGGAAAGACGGAGGCAGCCTTTTTCCCCATCCTTACTTTATTTACAGAGGAGATGCCCTCCTCCGTGGGCGCGATCTACATCGGGCCGCTGAAAGCCCTGATCAACGACCAGTTTGGACGGCTGAACGATCTCTGTCAGGAGGCGCATATTCCGGTGTGGCACTGGCACGGAGATGTGTCGGCGTCCCACAAAAATAAGATGATGAAGCATCCCTCCGGCATCCTGCAGATCACGCCGGAGAGTCTGGAGGCCATGCTGCTGCGCAGGCATTCCGCCATCGGGAAGCTCTTCGGCGACCTGCGCTTTATCGTGATCGATGAACTGCACTCTCTCATGCGCGGCGACCGCGGCGGCCAGACGCTGTGCCTGATCGAGCGGCTCTGCCGCCTGGCGGATGTGAACCCCCGGCGCATCGGTCTCTCGGCAACCATTGGCGACCCGGAAGACGCCTGTGAATTTCTCTCTGCCGGGACGGGACGCCGAACCATCGTCCCGAAACTGCCGCAGGGCAGCGTCAGGTGGCGGCTCTCCATGGAGCATTTCTATACTTTTCCTCCGACGAACCCCGGAGCCCCGACGAAAATCCACAATCAACCGGCGGAGGCAATGCTGCCGATAGACGATGCGCTCGCGCCAAAGACGGACACCGCCCCGAAAGAGGCGGACCCCGGCATCGGCTATATCTTTGAACACACCAGAGGCAAGAAATGTCTGGTCTTCGTCAACTCCAGAGAGGAATGCGAGGCGGTCACGACAACGCTGCGGCAGTACTGCGAGGCAAAACATGAACCGGACCGCTTCCTGATTCATCACGGAAATCTGTCGGAATCCTACCGCAAGACAGCGGAGACGGTGATGAAGGACGAAGAACAGTTTCAGACAACGGTAACAACCGCCACGCTCGAGCTTGGCATCGACATCGGCAGGCTGGAACGGGCTTTCCAGATCGACGCGCCCTTCACCGTCTCGGCTTTCCTGCAGCGTCTGGGACGCACCGGACGGCGCGAACTGCCTCCGGAGATGTGGTTCGTCATGCAGGAAGAACCGCCGGAGGCGCGGTCTCTATTGCCTGTCACGATCCCGTGGAAGCTCATTCAGGGCATCGCGCTGGTACAGCTCTATCTCGAGGAACGCTGGGTAGAACCGCCGAGGCTGGACGCCTTGCCCTACAGCCTTCTGTACCACCAGACTATGAGCACGCTGGCCTCCTGCGGAGAGATGACTCCGGCCCAGCTCGCCGCCCGCGTCCTGTCGCTTCGCTATTTTCAGCGCGTATCGCAGGAGGATTTCCGGATACTGCTGCGCCATCTGCTGGAGACGGATCATATCCAGCAGACGGAGGGCGGCGGCCTGATCGTGGGCCTGGCCGGGGAGCGCGTGATTAACAATTACAAATTCTACGCGGTATTTCAGGAGAATGAAGAATACACAGTCCGCGCCGGTTCCGAGGAACTGGGCACTGTGGTGAAGCCGCCGCCCGCCGGGGAGAAGCTCGCCATCGCCGGTCATGTCTGGCTCGTGGACGAGGTCGATCACAAGCGGCATATGGTCTACTGTGAGATAATCAAGGGGAAAGTTCCCGCCTACTTCGGAGAGGTCGCAGGCGACATTCACACCCACATTCTGGAGCGAATGCTGGGCGTGCTCTGCGAGGAGAAATCCTATCCGTACCTGATGAAAAACGCTGTGGTGAGGCTGAAGACCGCCCGCACTTCCGCGGAAAATGCAGGCCTGAAGGACAAAAACCTGATCTGCCTCGGCGGAAATATGTACTGCCTCTTCCCCTGGCTGGGGACCTACGCTTTCCTTGCTCTGGAACGTTTTCTGAAAATCAAGTGCGGCAAACGTCTGGGCATCAAGGGACTGGATTCCTCAAGACCTTACTTTATGCAGTTCGTCATGTCTGTTTCCGAGCGGGAATTCTGGGAAATTCTGACGGAAGAACTGAAAAAGCCCATCGAGCCGATGAGCCTTGTCTATCCCCGCGAGGTGCCGATCTTCGATAAATACGACGAATACCTGCCGGAATCTCTGGTGAAAAAAGGATTCGCCTGTGGAGTGCTGGATATTGAGGGAATGAAAGAAAAGATGCTGCAATTGTGTGAAAGGGCGCTTGCAGGTACATAAAATATCAGGCCAGAAATCCGACTATACGAGGAATTTCTGGCCATGCTGTCAAAAATGTGAAAACTCACCTCTGTGCGACGAACAAGGTGCCAACTTTCTTTCCTTCAATGATATCATATAATACTCTGGGCGTCTTGCCATTGGTGACAATCACGTCGATTCCCTGCGAGGTCGCGATGTCGGCTGCCTGCAGCTTCGTGCGCATGCCACCGGTTCCCCTTCGCGAGCCGGCGCCGCCCGCCAGCGCATAGGTGGATTCATTGATCTTTTCCACACGGCTGATCAGCTCTGCGTTTTTGTATAATCTGGGATCTTTGTCAAAGAATCCGTCTATGTCGGACAGGATAACGAGCTTGTCCGCATTGCACAGTACGGCGACCACCGCGGAAAGCATATCATTATCGCCAAAAAGCTTGTCATCGGATTCGATCTCCCGATAGCTGACAGAGTCATTTTCATTGACAATCGGAATAATTCCCTGCTCGAGCAGCGCCTCAAAGGTATTGGCAAGATTCTCCTTCTTCTCCTCATCCCGGATGTCGTCGGCGTTCAGCAAAATCTGCGCCACGGTCTTATTGTAATACCCGAAGAATTTGTCGTACAGGAACATATTCTCGCACTGGCTGACGGCGGCTGCGGCCTGCTTCATCCGCATCTCCGTGGGCTTCTGCGGGAGGTTCATCTTCTGCGCCCCCACAGCAATCGCGCCGGACGAGACGAGCACGATCTCATTTCCCATATTCTGTATATCCGCCAGAATCAGCGCCAGATCCTCAAATTTTCTCAGATTACTCTTTCCCAACTCGTTCGTAAGTGTCGATGTCCCCACCTTGACGACTATACGATTTCTCTTGATACCCATCAGGGCTCTCCTCAGTCTGTAAATCATTATTTATATCGGCGTTTTGCCGACAGTTGCATTATAATGCAGCGGGTGGGAGTTGTAAAGAATTTTACGCCTTCATTATGATTTCCGCAGCACTGATTATTTTTACTCTTCTGAAAAATAATCAGAATCTAATTTCTTAACCTTATAAACATATTCAGCTGAAACGCCCAATTCATACTCAATCATCAATTCCGAAAGTCTTTTACCATCGATCAGAACAATCTTATAATTCAAATTTTTATTAACGAATTCTTCGGTCGATTGTAAAATGAAGTTGAACACCTAAAAAATCCATAGCGATTGA
>JAJQBC010000066.1 GCA_021203465.1 Lachnospiraceae bacterium
CTGCTGCTTTCCGATGCCGACCTGACCAACGCTTCTAATATTACCGTGTATGACATGGCTATGGGCACCTCTCAGATGCTTTCTTGCATGGAGGAGCGCATCCACGCCCTGAACAGCGACATCGAGGTCACCTGCTTCGGACAGGAGTTTAACCCTTCCACATTTGCCATTGCCAAAGCAGATATGATGATTCGCGGGGGCGATCCCAATAATATGCGATTTGGCGATACGCTGTCGGAGGATCAGTTCCCTGGCTATACCTTCCAATACTGCATTTCCAATCCGCCCTTTGGCATTGATTGGAAACGGGAGCAGAAGGCGGTGGAAGCCGAGTCGAAAAGGGGAGAACAGGGACGTTTTGCGCCGGGGCTGCCGAAGATATCTGACGGTCAGCAGCTTTTTGTCCTCAATGGCCTCGCGAAGCTGGTGCCCAATGGCAAAATGGCGATTATTCAGAATGGCTCACCTCTGTTTTCCGGCGATGCGGGTAGCGGTCCCAGTAATATTCGACAGTACATCTTGGAAAATGATTGGCTGGATGCTATTATCCAGCTCTCCACTGATCAGTTTATGAACACCGGTATCTCTACCTATATCTGGATTTGCAGTAAGGACAAGCCATCCTACCGGGCGGGGAAGGTGCAGCTCATCGACGCTTCCCACTGTTATGTCCAGCGGCGGAAGTCCATCGGCAACAAACGTAATGACATCTCCGATCACTGTCGGGAGCTGATTGTGCAGGCCTACGGCGAGTTCAGAGATGATGCCATCTACGGCGAAAAGTCCGGTGTTTACTGCCACAGCAAAATTTTTGATTCCGTGGAGTTCGGTTATAACAAGATCACCGTGGAACGCCCTCTACGGGACGAAGACGGCGAGATCGTCCGCAAAAAGGGTAAGCCCATAGCGGACACTTCCCTGCGAGACACGGAAAACGTGCCGCTGACTCAGGACGTTGACCGCTACTTTGAGCGAGAGGTATTGCCCTACGTTCTGGATGCCTGGATCGACTACAAAAAGACCAAAGTAGGCTATGAGATTCCCATGACACGGTATTTCTATGATTATCAACCGCCTGAGCCGGCGGAGAATATTGCCACTCGTATCAGAAAACTGGAAATAGACATATCTGTCGATTTAAGCGATCTGTTTTCGGAGGAGTGAACATGGGGAGAGCGATGAAGGATAGTGGCGTGGAATGGATTGGGGAGATTCCGGAGGATTGGGAGATAATCCGCTTTAAACATCTCAATGTTGGGATGAATACTGGTGAAGGAATTGACAAGGAATATTGGTCAAACAATGAAAATGATATGGTTTTCTATACAGCGGGTTTATTGCCGATATATACCACATATCAGGACTTTCCTGCTTGGAAGTACACATGCGAAAATGATTTATTGTTAGCCAGAAATGGAACTCCTTATGTATATCTCCCAGCTTGCAACGCTTGTTACACCGACCATATCATCCGAGTGACCTTGAAAAAAGATGCAAACAGACGGTTTGTTAGATATGGTTTACAGCAAAGTATATCTTCGGTTGTAATTAATCAAGTTAGCATTGCTACATGGTCGGCTTCGCTTTGGAATGAGCAGGTATTACCTTCTCCTCCTTTATCCGATCAACAAATAATCGCTGATTTTCTTGACTACAAGTGTTCTGAAATTGATGCTGTTCTCAATAAAACCCGCGCATCCATTGAGGAATACAAGCACTTGAAACAGGCGGTCATCACTCAGGCAGTCACAAAGGGCGTGCGTGGGGACAGGCCTATGAAGGAGAGTGGGATTGATTGGATAGGGGAAATACCTGCTGACTGGCAAACATATCGTGTTGCACATTGGTATGAAGAAAGGAATGAAGCAGGTTGTGATGAGTTGCCAGTATTGATGGTTTCTATTCATTCCGGCGTATCTGATGATGTGGTAAGAGATGAAGATCGAAACAGAAAATCAATGCAAAGCGAAGACAAAACTAAGTATAAACGAGTCTACCCAGGTGATCTTGTATATAATATGATGCGGGCATGGCAGGGCGCTTTTGGTGCTGTGCGAGTTGAAGGACTTGTTAGTCCTGCATATGTAGTAGCAAAACCGAAACAGCATTTAGACACACGATATATTGAAGCTTTATTTAGAACACCGGCAGCTATTGAGGAAATGCGCAGATACTCTTATGGAGTTGCTGACTTTCGATTGCGTTTATATTGGCAATATTTTAAGAATATCCGCTTTTGTTTGCCTTCCCTTGAGGAACAGAAGGAAATAGCTGATTTTATAGATGTAAGATCAGCAGAAATAGACACACTCATCACCAAAAAGGAACAGCTTTTGACGGAACTGGAAAACTACAAAAAGTCCTTGATTTATGAATATGTCACTGGAAAGAGGGAGGTCTCGAGGTGACTGAGCATGAATATGAAGATTGGTTCGATAAATATCTTGGTCATGTTGAATCTCTCGATTCAGAGGAAGCCAAGGAGAGTATATTTGAACACATCCCCCATCAATTTGATAGACGTGTGTGGATTACAGGCTTTGGCGTCTCGTTGCTTATATTATTAGCGTTATCTTGCCTTCTTGAGTTCCTTTATGTTAAGTATTCATTTTGGCTGTTGACATGGACGAGTAATGCACTACTTAATTTGTCTATAGGAGTAATTGCCAGCCTCATTTTGCTACTGTACACTGGTATTAAAGAACGAAATGCTGCATTTTACGCAGAGGCTATCCCCGTTCTTGAGGAAAGGTATAATAGTATGCGCAAAGCATACTTTGATTACACATTCAAAATTGATCGTTGCGCAGCTTCTGGAGATTATCAAGGATGTTATGAAGCATGGCACGCGAATTCAAATGCTTGTTTTGTAATATTGAATTTTGTTGAATACTTAAAGGAGAAGTTTCCGTACAAGACAAAAAGTTTGAATATAACAAAAGAACAAATTGAAAACGCAAAGAACGAACTATTAGACGTGAATAATGAAGTGCAAAGAGAATTTTTTGATACAAATCATATTTCTGGGGATATGCGTAAAAGGTGTAATGAAGCTACGTACTGCGGTTCGCGTTGCTTGGTTGCAATTCAATCCCTGATATCTGAGCTTAAGATTTCCTTTTATGGAGTACAGTTTGGGGAAACCTCAACTCAGAAAAATGACACAAATGATGACTTGTAAAATTTTTATATACAAAGGAAATGGGGGCTGATTTATGGCAATTGATAATGTAACTGAAAAACAGTTCGAGTCAGACATAGAGTCCTATTTTTTGTCTTCTATAGGTGGGTATACAAAAGGTGCTGACATCTACGACCCTAAGCTGGGATTCTATGTACACACCCTCATCGACTTTATTCAGCGCACCCAGCCCAAGGAGTGGATCAGGTTTACCAACCAGAACAAGGTGGAGCCGGAGCGGAAATTCTGCTTGGCCCTGGATGCAGCTTGTGAGAGTATGGGGCTTATCACTGTTCTGCGCCACGGTTTCAAGCACCGTGGGATCACTTTCCGCATCTGTTATTTTAAGCCGGAGTCCGATTTGAATCAGACTGCGGCAGCACAGTACGCTGCCAATGTGACGGAAGTTTATCGTCAGTGGCATTATTCTGCTGACAATAACAATTCTGTGGATATGATGCTGGCGCTGAACGGCATTCCTATTTTTGCCTTTGAACTAAAAAATCAATATACCGGGCAGACCGCAGACAATGCACGCCGCCAGTGGATGTATGACCGGGACTCCAGGGAGATATGTTTCCAGTTTAACCGGCGTATTCTGGCCTATTTCTGCGTTGACCATACGGACGTGTGGATGACGACCAAGCTGGCGGGTAAGGACACCTATTTCCTGCCCTTCAATCAGGGTGGTAACGGCGCTGGAAACGACGGCGGCAGGGGCAACCCGCCCAATCCCAATGGCTACCCTACCGCTTATCTCTGGGAGGAAGTCTTTCAGAAAGACAGCATGATGGACATTCTTCAAAAGTTTATCCACTTGCAGGTCAAAGAGGAAAAGAAGCAGCCGAAGGACGGCGGCGAAAAAATCATCCGCAAAAAGTCGCTGATCTTCCCCCGGTATCATCAGTTGGACGTGGTGCGCAAGCTGATTGCTGATGTCAGAGCCAATGGCGCAGGCCATAACTATCTGGTGCAGCACAGCGCAGGTTCCGGCAAGTCCAACTCTATTGCATGGACGGCATACCGTCTTGCATCCCTCCATGACGAGAACAGTAAGGCCATTTTCAGTAGTGTCATTGTGGTCACAGATCGCACAGTGTTAGACGCTCAGCTCCAGGAGACGATCTCCGGCTTCGATCACACCTTCGGTGCGGTGGAGACCATCGGGGAAAACAAAAATTCCAAAGACCTGCGAGACGCGATCAACGACGGCGTGCGTATCATCGTGACCACTCTGCAAAAATTCCCGGTCATTTACACCGAGGTGGACAAGGCTAACGGAAGAAATTATGCCATCATCGTGGATGAGGCACATTCTTCTCAGACGGGCAATTCTGCTTTGAAGTTAAAGACCGCCCTTGCAGACACGGAGGACGCCCTGCGGGAATATGCCGAGATGGAGGGCAAGGTCGAGGAGGAGCTTGACCCAGACGATAAGCTGATGCGGGAGATGGTTGTTCACGGCAAGCATAAAAATCTGTCCTTCTTCGCCTTTACCGCCACCCCCAAGGACAAGACGTTGGAGCTGTTTGGTACGGAATATGAGGAAGGAAGCTTCCACCCCTTCCACATTTATTCCATGCGACAGGCCATCGAGGAAGGATTTATTCTGGATGTGCTCCAGAATTACATGACCTATGACACTTGTTTCAAAATTGCCAAGACCATTCCGGATAATCCGGATGTTCCATCGAGCCGTGCGGCAAAACTGATCCGGAAATACCAGGAGCTTCACCCTTATAATATCAGCCAAAAGTCGCAGATCATTGTAGAAACCTTCCTTGAAACCACCCGTCAGAAAATCGGCGGCAGAGGGAAAATGATGGTGATCACATCGTCGCGCCTGGCAGCGGTACGCTATTTTCATGAGGTGAAGCGATATATCCGAGAGAAAAAATATGCCAATATTGATGTGCTGGTGGCATTCTCTGGCGCTGTCCCAGATGGGGACGAGGAGTACACGGAACCGAAGTTGAATGTCCGCGCAGACGGCAGTCACATTAGCGAGGAACAGACCAAAGCGGAATTTCATGACAACTTCAATGTGCTGATCGTAGCTGAGAAGTATCAGACCGGCTTTGACGAGCCACTGCTTCACACTATGATCGTGGACAAAAAACTGAAAGGCGTCAAGGCAGTGCAGACACTCTCCCGCCTTAATCGTACCTGCCCTGGAAAGACGGATACCTTTGTACTGGACTTCGTAAATAAGCAGGAAGATATTTTAGAAGCATTCCAGCCCTTCTATCAGGAGACTTATTTACAGCAGGAAGTCAATGTTGATTTGATTTATCAGACGCAGAAAGAGCTTCGTGGGTTTGCTATTTATAACGAGGATGATATTGAGGCATTTTCCAAGGTCTATTTTGCTAAGGGCAGCCAAAGCAACAATATGGGTAAAATGACAAGCGTTCTTCTCCCCGTTGCCTCCCGCTACAACCAGAAGAACGAGGAGGAAAAGTATCAGTTCCGGCGGCAACTTCGCAGTCTGATCAAGTGGTACAGTTATATCTCTCAGGTTGTGCGGATGTTTGACAAGGAGTTGCATCAGGAGTTTGTGTTCTGTTCCTATCTACTCAAGTTGCTTCCACCCTCTGTTGGAGAGCCAATTGATCTGGAGGGCAAGCTCAAACTGGAATTTTATAAGCTCCAGAAAACCTTTGACGGGGCAATCGTCCTTCAGCCGGACACGAAGGGTGTCTATGAGCCTGCTAAACTGAAGGGCGCTATGGGTCTGGAACAGGATGCGCCACTGGATGAGATCATTCAGAAAATTAACGAGAGATACAAGGGAAACTTTACAGATGGAGACCGGGTTCTTTTAACAGCACTTAAGGCAAAGCTGATGGGCGACAAGAAACTGACAAGTATTGCCAAGAACAGTGATCCGCAGATATTTACCGAGAGCATTTTCCCAAAAGCGTTTGGCGACGCTGCAATGGAAAGTTACGCCGAGAGCCAGGATACATACACAACGCTGTTTGAAGATCAGGGGAAGTATAATGCAATCATGGCAGCACTGGCAGAGGTTATTTACCGAGAGATGCGGAAGCAAAAATAGATAATTTTTAGTTGAAGAAAGAGTGATCTGAAACGAATGGCGGGTATTGTAAAATATCCGCTGTTTTTTTCTGCGGATGGTAATTGAAATGCCATAAAAGATTGGTTATACTATCAATTAGGTAAAAAAAGGGAG
>JAJQBC010000041.1 GCA_021203465.1 Lachnospiraceae bacterium
GATACAATCAAATTTATTGAAGATAGGTATAAAGTTATAGAATTATTAAAAAGTATTGTATATGACTTGACAAAATTTGCAAATGAACGTGATCATGTTCAAAAAATAGTTGAACAACATTTTTGGTTGTTTGGTGAACAGTATAACCTTGCAAGTGCCGATCAGAGAATGCAAAAGGCATTGGATCAGTATAGAAATATTCTGTATGGAGAAGAGGATATTACAGCTAAGCTGAATCCTGATGCGGAAAATGAACGGCGAATGGATATCTTTTTGTGTAACACACGTAATGTTGATACAGCATTTGAAACAACATTGGAAGAGAATATAGTTGTTGAATTAAAGGCGCCAAGAATTTCATTAACGAAAAAAGTATTACGACAAGTAGAAGACTATATGGATTTCGTCAGAAGGCAGCCACAGTTTAATAGTGAATTGCGGCGATGGAAGTTTATTGCTGTATGTAAAGAAGTAGATGCGTACGTTAAGGAACAATATGAAGCATTTGAAGATAAGGGTAAAGTAGGATTGGTATTCCAAGTTGATAAATGTGAAATTTATGCACTTACATGGGATGATATATTTAAAAGTTTTGATATAAGACATAAGCTGATGTTGGAACGATTGAAATATGATAGAGAACGTGTGGCTAATGAATTAATGGCAGAGGTAGGTAATATTGAAGGGCGAGAAAAGGCAGATGCTCTTACTGAAATTGCTGTTAAATAATCGTTGTAAATACTATTTTATAATTGAAAAAGAAGGTGAAAAGACTCAATGACACGCGAAAAATTGGATGAAATGTTACAGGGCGGAGAAGGATTTACGGTCGAATATAAAGAGTGTGTAAATGGCTTAAATAACAGTGTATTTGAAACAGTCTGCTCTTTTTCTAATCGTTACGGTGGATATATGTTGTTGGGTGTACAGGAGGTGGATCATAAAGGCGTAGTGATTGGTGTCAATCCCAGGTGCGTGACCGATATGAAGAAAAACTTTGTAAATATGTTGAATAATCCACAGAAAATACATCCTTCTCTATATCTGAATCTGGAGGCAATGGATTATGATGGAAAAACAGTACTTTGGGTTTATGTTCCGGTCAGTTCACAGATAGAATTTTGTGATAAGAAAATTTTTGATCGTAATGAAGACGCCGACCAGGATGTTTCTATGTCAGCGGATCTGGTAGCTAATATATCTAACCGTAAATCTTCAACATATATTGAGCGAAAAATTTTTCCTTATGCAGATATGGATGATTTATGTATTGATTTGATTGGGAAAGTAAGGCAGATGGCAGTCAATAGAAATAGAGAGCATCCGTGGAGAGATATGGATGATGCGGAGCTTTTAAAAAGCGCTGGTTTATATGAGAAAAACCGTGTAACCGGAGAGGAGGGATTCAATATGGCGTGTATCCTTTTATTTGGCAAAACTGAAGTGATTCAGTCTTGTGTTCCTGGTTATAAAACGGATGCTATTTATCGTGTAAAAAATATAGATCGGTATGATGATAGACTGATTGTGGAAAATAATCTGATTGAAAGCTATGATATCCTGATGCAATTTATTTCCAAACATACGGACGACAGGTTTTTCCTGATTGATAATGTCAATATAAGTGTAAGAAGTGCTATTGCTAGAGAGATTGTCAGTAATATTCTGGTACATCGAGACTTTGGTAGCGCATTTCCAGCGAAACTGATTGTTGAGCGGGATAAAATATATACAGAAAACTGGAATCGGACGCAGCGTATTGGTAAACTGGAGCTGAAAGATTTTACGCCATATCCGAAAAATCCGATTCTGTCTAAGTTTTTTGTAAATATTGGGTATGCAGACGGACTGGGTTCCGGAGTAAGAAATTTGTACAAGTTTACGAAAATATATTCTGGAGGAGAGCCAGATCTTGAGGAAGGGGATGTGTTTCGCCTGACAGTTCCTTTGATTAATAACGAGCTTAAAAATCCGGCGATTGAGAATGAAAAGCTGGCGATTGATGGCCAAAACTCGGCGATTGAACCTGAAAAACTGGCGATTGAGACGAATGAAGGGATAATAGAAAAAATAAATTCGGCGATAGAAAAGAACAAGTTTAGTGAGCCTACGAAATTAAAACTTCTGGCAATTTATCAAAAGGTAGGAAAAGGGCAGGTTTTTGGAGCGCAGGATATTGTTCAAATCGTTGAATGTTCATCTTCTACCGCACGTGAATTAATAAAAAAACTTCGTAAAATGGATGTAATTGAGGAAGTGAAAGGAAATGGGAAAGGACGTTATAGATTCATTTTAGAATGACATAATTGATGCGATGGTCGGATATGAGTGCCATTGGCAATAATAATGGCATTTGTAGGTTATTGAAGGGAGTGTAAAGTATGAAAAAAATTCTTTTTTGCTGTCACGGCAATATTTGTAGAAGTACCATGGCTCAATACGTCATGCAGTACCTCGTCGACCAGCGCGGCCTCACGGACTGCTTCTACATCGACTCCGCCGCCACGAGCCGCGAGGAGATCGGCAGTCGTCCGCACCGCGGCACGCAGCAGAAATTGCGCGAGGTGGGCATCCCCTGCGGGGATCACCGCGCGGTGCAGATGACGCGGCAGGATTATGAAAAATATGATTATCTCATCGGGATGGATATCTGGAATATCCGCAATATGACCCGCATCGCGGGCGGCGACCCGGAGGAGAAGATCCATAAGCTGCTGGACTTTACGGAGCGGAAGGGCGATATCGCAGACCCGTGGTACACCGGAAATTTTGACGAGACCTATGTCGATGTGCGGGAGGGCTGCGAGGCGCTGCTCGCGTACATTTTGTCTCAAAGATGACGGGTTTCCGGAATGGCTCAGGCAGAGCGTGGGTTTTGCCCGTGGTCGTGTGTAGTGATTTACAGGGAGGAAACAGTTTGAAAATAATACACTGCGCTGATCTCCACTTGGACTCGCGGATGGAGACGGGGCTTACGAAGGAGAAGGCGAAGGAGCGGCGGCTGGAGCTTCTGCGGACCTTCACGCAGATGGTCGAGCGGGGAGCGGCGGAAGGCGTGGACGCGGTGCTGCTCTGCGGTGACCTTTTCGACGCGCGGACGATCTCGGCGCGCGCGAGAAACTGCGTGCTGGACGCGGTGCGGGAGCATCCGGGGATGCGCTTTTATTATCTGCAGGGAAATCACGACCAGAACAGCTTCCTGAGCGATCTTGCGGAAATACCGGAAAACCTGATGACCTTTGGCACGGACTGGACGAGCTATGAGGAGCAGGACGGCGTGACGATCACCGGCGCGGAGATCACGGACGAGACGGCGGATGCGCTCACGGAGCGCCTGATTCTTGACGCGGAGGGGATCAACATTGTCATGCTGCACGGTCAGGCGACGGAGTACGGCGCGAAGCGGCAGATGGAAGGCTTTTCCCTGAAAAAACTGAAGAACCGAAACATCAATTATCTGGCGCTCGGGCATATCCACAGTTATCGGAAGGAGAGGCTGGATGAGCGGGGCGTATGGTGCTACAGCGGCTGCCTGGAGGGGCGCGGCTTTGACGAGTGCGGGGAGAAGGGTTATGTGCTCATCGAGGTGAAGGACGGACGGCTGTCGGGCGAGTTCGTGCCCTTTGCGTGCAGGCGTTTTCACGAAGTGCGGGTGGATGTCTCCAATCTGCTTACGCAGGAGGAAATTCAGCGCGCGCTGCACCGGGAGCTGCAGGAGATCCCGCCGACGGACGCGGTGAAGCTTGTGCTGACAGGGGAGACCGCGCCGGAGGCGGAGAAGGACGCGGCTGCGATCGAGAAATGGCTGGAGAACGACTATTATCTTCTGAAGGTGAAGGATGAGACGAGGCTTGCCATTCATCCGGAGGACTATCAGTACGATGTGTCGCTGAAGGGCGAGTTTGTGCGGCTGGTTCTCGCGTCGCGTCTGTCCGCCGCGGATAAGGAACAGGTGCTGCGGCTCGGCATCCGCGCGCTGGCGGGGGAGGAGTAGGATGCAGATCAGGAAGCTTCATATTATCAATTTCGGAAAGCTGCACGATTTCACTTTCTGTCCGTCAGAAGGACTGAATCTCATCTGTGAGCGGAACGGCTGGGGCAAGTCGACGCTGGCGGCCTTTATCCGCGCGATGTTTTATGGGCTGGACTATACGACAAAGCGTTCCCTGAAGGAAAATGACCGGAAACACTATACGCCCTGGCAGGGCGGCGTCTTTGGCGGCAGCATGGAGTTCGCGGCGGCGGGAAAGGAGTACCGCGCGGAGCGCACTTTTGGTGCGAAGGATAAAGAGGACAGCTTTGCACTTTATGATCTTGCCACCGGTATGGAGAGCGCGGATTATACGGAGCGGCTCGGAGAGGAGCTTTTCCATCTGGATCGCGAGGCCTTCACGCGGACGGTCTTTTTTGTGCAGCAGGATTTTGCGGTGGTCTTGAGCGACAGTCTGACCGCGGGTCTTACGCATGTGGAGGAGGACGCCGGGGATATGGGCAATTATGAAAAGGCGGCGGCCTCCCTCGAGGAGCGGATGAAGTATTTCCGCAAGACCGGGAACCGCGGTCGGCTGGGGCAGCTGGAGGAGGAGCGGCGGCTTGTGAGGGAGGAGCTTGCCTCCTGCCGCGAGCGGGAGGCGGCGGCCGGCGACTGGCAGGCGCGGCTCTCGCAGAAGGAGACGCAGGAACAGGCGCTTTTGGAGAAAATCCGCCTTCTGGAAGCGAGGGAGCGCGAAGCGCGCTCCTACGGAGAGAAGGCGGCTCGGAAGGCGCAGCTTGATCTTCTGGAAGGGCAGGCGCGGGATCAGGAGGACAGGCTTCGCCGGACAGCTGCGGCGTTGGGCGCGTACACGGCAGCCCCGATGGCGGAGGAGGAGCTGGATCGCTGTTATGAGAAAATCTGTCGCCTTAGGACCGCGCGGGAGCAGACAGAAGAGGCGCGGCAGAAGCAGTACGCGGCGGAGGACGCGCTCGCGGAGCTGGAGGAGGATTCCCCGCAGTCGGCAGGCGCAAGGGTTCCGCTTCTCCTTGGCATATGCCTTCTGCTGGGTGCGGGCACAGCGCTTTTGTGGCAGCGGATGTGGCCGGGAGTGCTTCCTGTGGTGGCGGCGCTTCTGCTCATCTTCCAGGGAATGCGAAAAGGGCGCCTGGAAAAGCGGCAGTGCGAAGAATTCGCGGCGCGGGAGGAGACCGCCCGCCGGGAGCTTAAGCAGGCCGAAAAAAATGTGCAGAAAAGCGAACAGGCGGAAGAAAACCTGGAACAGCAGATCTGCGCTTCTCTTCACATAAAGGGGGAGGAAAATCCGGAAGAGCGGCTGGCCGCCCTTCGTCGCGAGAGCCGTACTTATGCGGGGCTTCGCCAGACCTATGCGAGTCAGCAGGGGGAGGCTGCAAAGAGCCGCGAGGCATATATGGCATATCAGAAGAAATTTTCCGAACAGGAGCTTCTTGAATTACAGAATCTTGAGAAGCCGGAAGGAGAGCTCGCCGACATTCTGTCAGAGCTGAAGAACTGCCGTGTCAGAAGGGACGGCATCCTGAGGGAACAACTGGATCTGCAGCATCAGCTTCAGCGGCTGCGCGAACAGGCGGAGCGGATCACAGAGCTTGCGGAGGAGGAAGAGCGGCTTTCGCAGGAGATTGCGGCTGGGGAGCGGGAGTATGGACTTCTGGAAAAGACGTTGAAATATCTGAAGACTGCGAAGGAGCAGTTTTCCACGCGCTATCTGAAGGAACTCCAGCAGGGACTGGAATATTATGTAAAGCGGCTGGAGCCGGAGGAGGAGAAAGAGACACTTCTGGATGTAAAGCTGAAGCTGAAGGTGCAGGAGGAGGGCGCACTGCGCGAGATGGCGTACCTCAGCACGGGATGGCAGGATCTCTTACAGATTGCGGAGCGTTTGGCGATCGTGGACGCGCTCTGCGAGGGAGAGCAGCCGGTGCTCATTCTGGACGATCCCTTCGTGAATCTGGACGAAGAAAAACAGGAGCGCGCGTTCGCACTCCTGCAAAAGCTCTCGGAAAAGCGGCAGATGCTTTATTTTACCTGCCGAAAGAGCGGGTGATGTTTTCTGGCGTACAGGTAGGTCATATAGTGAATAAACGAGGTCAGAATCCAAGAGATCGGGTAGGATGAATACAGCACCTGCTGGGTCGGAAACCAGGAAAAGGCGGTGGCCAGCCAGACGATCCGGAACAGGCAGGCGCCGGACAGGGCGACCAGCATCGGGGTGATCGCGTAGCCGAGTCCGCGCATGCTGCCCATGACGGTCTCCATAACGCCGCAGAGGAAATAGGGCGCACTGATCCAGAGCAGGCGGATCTGTCCGGCAGCGATCACGTCCGGCTCCGTGGAGTAAGCGGAGAGCAGCGGGACGGAAAAAAGGTTCACCAACAGGCCGAGTCCCAGGCCCAGTACGGTGACATAGGCAAGAGAACAGTGCAAAATCTTGCCTATGCGCTCCGGCTTCTTTGCCCCGACATTCTGACTGGTAAAGCTGACGTTGGCCTGATGGACAGAGTTGGTTGCCATGTAGACGAAGTTCTCGATCGACGCCGCCGCGCTGCTTCCGGCCACGACGACGGAACCGAAGGAGTTGATGGCGGACTGAATCAGGACATTGGAGAAAGAGAACAGCGCGCTCTGAATCCCGGCGGGCAGTCCGATATGCAGCATGCGGCGTAACCGCATGGGCTGGATATAGAGTTTCCGCAGGTTCAGGCGGCACGGCCCATCTGTCAGGCACAGATAGCGCAGAATGAGCACGGCGCTCAGCGTCTGCGAGAGAATGGTGGCCAGCGCTACCCCTGCCACATCCATGTGCAAGACGATGACGAAAAACAGATTCAGCACGATATTCAGCACGCCAGCTACAGACAGGTAGTAGAGCGGCTTTTTTGTCTCCCCGGTGGAGCGCAGGATCGCGCTTCCGAAATTGTAGGCCATGATTGAAGGCATGCCGATAAAAATAATTTTTAGGTAGAGCGATGCCTTGGCGAGTACGTTTTCGGGCGTGTCCATCCAGACCAGCATCGGTCTGGTAAAGAGAAGGCCGATCACGATGAGCGCGGCCCCTGAGATTAGACTGAGTGTGATGGCGGTATGTACATTGTCCTTCGTTCCTTCGTCGTCGCCGGAACCGAGCGTCAGGGCGGTCATCACGTTCGCGCCGATTGACAGCCCAATAAACAGGTTGGTCAGCAGGTTGACGAGCGAGGTGGTGGAGCCGACCGCCGCCAGTGATTCGCTCCCGGCAAAGCGCCCTACGACGATGACGTCGGCGGCATTGAATAACAGCTGCAGCCAGCTCGAGAGCATCAGCGGCACGCTGAAAGCGATGATTTCTGGCAGGATCGGGCCGTTACACATATCGAATTTCCCGGACTTTCCAGACATTATGAGTCCCTCCATTTAGTTAAAATTTTCCTGATAAACGGTATTTATTAATATAGAGCGCTCCTGTCAGTTCGTCAAGAGAGATTTTTACGAAAAAAATCTGATACAGAAGTAAAAATATACAAATCGCTTGCCAAATCCCCATAAATTATTTACAATGATAACAAAAGAACTTGGCGAGGAGGTAGTTGCATATGGAAAGCCGTGAGTTTAAGATCTATTCCCCGGCGGACAGCCGGGTAGCTTTGAAGGTCGTCCCGGGACATTTTGTCACATCGCATTCGCATATTAATTATTATGTGGATATCACGACGATGCGGACGCGTCAGAACGAGGCAGAGGCGGCCGCGAGGCTGCTCGCGAGAAAGTACAAGAATAATACGATTGTGGACACGATTATCTGCCTGAACGGCTGTGAAGTCATCGGCGCGTATCTGGCGCAGCAGCTTTCCGAGGCGGGTATCATGAGCATGAATGCGTATCGGACGATCTATATCATGTCCCCTGAGCAGGATATCAACGGCCAGATGATCCTGCGTGACAACACGAAGCCAATGGTGCTGAACAAAAATGTTTTGATTCTCTCGACCTCGATCACTACTGGCGTCACGCTTGACAAGGCGATCGACAGCGTGGAATTTTACGGAGGCCGGGTGCAGGCGATCGCCTCCATTTTCAGCATGATTACGGAGGCGAGAGGAATCGAGGTCACGAGCATTTTCGACGCGAAGGATATGTCGGGATACGCCTCCTTTGACGCAAGGGACTGCCCGATGTGCAAGGCGAAGCAGAAGATCGACGCGATTGTCAACGGATTTGGTTACAGCCGCATATAAAAGCTTACAGGATGCCGTCGGATGTGAAGAATGTCCGGCGGCGTTTTTGCGCACTCTCAGGTAAATTGTCCGTTAACTTTTTGAAGTGCCGGGTTCGGGCGGGGCTTGTCAAACCCGCGCGTCTTAGTGTATAATATCGGTTTGGTAAGAAGTACTGACTCGAAAGGAAAATGGTGACAGGATGAAAGCGTTTCTGATTCTGGAGGATGGGCATGTCTTTGCCGGGACGAGCATCGGCTCGACCAGAGAAGTGGTCAGCGAGATCGTGTTCAACACTTCGATGACCGGCTATCTGGAGGTGCTGACCGATCCCTCGTATTCCGGGCAGGCGGTTGTGATGACCTATCCGCTGATTGGTAATTATGGTATCTGTTATGAGGACATGGAGTCCGACCGTCCCTGGGTGGACGGCTATATTGTCAGAGAACTTTCCCGAATCCCGAGCAATTTCCGCTCGCAGGACACCATACAGCATTTCCTTGAAAAATATGATATTCCCGGCATCTGCGGCATTGACACGCGGGCTTTGACGAAGATTTTGCGGGAATCCGGCACGATGAACGGCATGATCACGACGAATGAGAACTATCAGCTTGACGAGGTGATGGAGAAGCTGAAGGCTTATCACACCGGCGACGAGGTCTCGAAGGTGAGTTGCCGCGAGAAATACGTGCTGCCCGGCGACGGTTACCGCGTCGCGCTGCTCGACATCGGCGCGAAGCGTAATATCGCACGCTCGCTGAACAGGCGCGGCTGCGAGGTGACAGTCTATCCCTCCTCCACGAGCGCGGAGGAGATCATCGCCGCGCAGCCGGACGGCATCATGCTGTCCAACGGCCCGGGTGACCCGAAGGCAAATGAGACGGTTATCCGTGAGATCCGGAAGCTCTACGAGACCGATATTCCGATCTTTGCGATCTGCCTTGGGCACCAGCTCATGGCGCTGGCGACCGGCGCGGATACCTTTAAATTAAAATACGGCCACCGCGGCGGCAATCATCCGGTGCGCGACCTTGAGAACGGCAGGGTTTACATTTCCTCGCAGAACCACGGCTATGCGGTCGACACGGCGAGCCTGGATCCGAACATTGCGGTTCCGGCCTTTGAGAATGTCAATGACGGCACGAACGAGGGACTGCGTTATATTGGAAAGAATATTTTCACGGTGCAGTATCACCCGGAGGCCTGCCCAGGACCGCAGGATTCCGCGTATCTGTTCGACCGTTTCCTGAAGATGATGGAGGTGAAGAAGCATGCCTAAGAATCCGGATATCAAGAAAGTACTGGTCATCGGCTCCGGCCCGATCGTCATCGGTCAGGCGGCGGAGTTCGACTACGCGGGTACGCAGGCCTGCCGTTCCCTCAAGGAGGAAGGCATCGAGGTTGTCCTCCTGAACTCGAATCCGGCGACGATCATGACGGACAAGGACATTGCCGACGAGGTCTATATCGAGCCGCTGACCGTGGAAGTGGTCGAGCAGCTCATTCTGAAGGAAAAGCCGGACAGCGTGCTGCCGACGCTCGGCGGACAGGCGGGGCTGAACCTCGCGATGGAGCTCGATGAGCGCGGATTCTTCGAGAAGACCGGCGTGAAGCTCATCGGCACGACCTCGCGGACGATCAAGAAAGCGGAGGACCGCCTTGAATTCAAGTCCACGATGGAGAAGATCGGCGAGCCGGTGGCCCCCTCGCTCGTTGTGGAGAATCTGGACGACGGCATCGCCTTCTCCAATAAAATCGGTTATCCGGTCGTGCTGCGCCCGGCCTATACCCTCGGCGGCAGCGGCGGCGGGATCGCGCACAACCAGGCGGAGCTCGAGGAAATCCTCGCGAACGGCCTCAGACTCTCCCGCGTCGGACAGGTGCTCGTGGAGCGCTGTATCGCGGGCTGGAAGGAGATCGAGTATGAGGTCATGCGCGATAGCGCGGGCAACGTGATCACGGTCTGTAATATGGAAAATATCGACCCTGTGGGCGTGCACACCGGCGACAGCATCGTCGTGGCGCCGTCGCAGACGCTGGGCGACAAGGAATATCAGATGCTGAGAAGCTCCGCGCTCAATATCATCAGCGAGCTCGAGATCACCGGCGGCTGTAATGTGCAGTTCGCGCTGCATCCAGAGAGCTTCGAGTACTGCGTGATCGAGGTCAACCCGCGTGTGAGTCGTTCCTCGGCGCTCGCCTCGAAGGCGACCGGCTACCCGATTGCGAAAGTGTCGGCGAAGATTGCGATCGGCTACACGCTGGACGAGATCAGGAACGCGATCACTGGACAGACGATGGCGAGCTTCGAGCCCATGCTCGACTACTGCGTGGTGAAGATGCCGCGTCTGCCCTTCGACAAATTTATCAGTGCGAAGCGCACGCTGACGACGCAGATGAAGGCGACCGGCGAGGTCATGAGCATCAGTGACAGTTTTGAGGGCGGCCTGATGAAGGCGGTCCGCTCGCTGGAGCAGCATGTGGACAGCCTGCTGTCCTATGATTACAGCCATCTGGATCGCAAGGGACTCTTAGAGCAACTTGCGGTGGTCGACGACCGGCGCATCTGGGTGATCGCGGAGGCGATCCGTCAGGGTATTTCGGAGGAAGAAATCCATGAGATCACGAAGATTGACCTCTGGTTCATCGACAAGATCGCGATTCTGGCGGAGATGGAGCAGGCGCTGAAGACACAGGAACTGACCGTTGAGCTTTTGAAGGAGGCAAAGCGCACCGAGTTCCCGGACAATGTGATCGCGCGGCTGAGTGGAAAGACGGAGAGAGAGATCCGCGATCTGCGCTATGCGAATGGCATCACGGCCTCCTACAAGATGGTCGACACCTGCGCGGCGGAGTTTGCGGCGCAGACGCCCTACTATTATTCGGTATTCGGCAGTGAAAATGAGGCGCTGGATACAAAAGACCGCAAAAAAGTGCTCGTGCTCGGCTCCGGACCGATCCACATCGGCCAGGGCATCGAGTTCGATTTCTGCTCGGTGCACTGCACCTGGGCCTTCGCGAAGGAAGGCTATGAGACGATTATCATCAATAATAATCCTGAGACGGTCAGCACGGACTTCGATATCGCGGATAAGCTCTACTTCGAGCCGCTGACGCCAGAGGATGTGGAGAGTATCGTGAATCTGGAGAAGCCGGACGGCGCGGTCGTGCAGTTCGGCGGCCAGACCGCGATCAAGCTGACCGAGGCGCTGATGAAGATGGGCGTCCCGATCCTCGGCACCTCCGCGGAGAACGTGGACGCGGCGGAGGACCGCGAGCTTTTCGACGGCATCCTCGAGGAGTGCCACATCCCGCGGCCGAAGGGAGATACGGTCTACACGGCCGAGGAGGCGAAGGCGGTTGCGAACCGGCTCGGCTATCCGGTGCTTGTGCGCCCGTCCTACGTGCTGGGCGGCCAGGGCATGCAGATCGCGATTAACGATAAGGATGTCGAAGAATTCATCGGCATCATCAACCGCATTGCGCAGGATCATCCGATCCTCGTGGATAAATATCTGCAGGGCAAGGAGATCGAGGTTGACGCGGTCTGCGACGGCGAAGATATCCTGATTCCGGGCATCATGGAGCACATCGAGCGCGCCGGTATCCACTCGGGCGACAGCATCTCCGTCTATCCGGCGAAGAGCATCAGCGAGGGCGTCAAGGCGACGATCGAGGAGTATACGAAGCGGCTCGCCCGCTCGCTGCACGTGATTGGGCTCATCAATATCCAGTTCATCGCGGTCGGCGAGGAGGTCTATGTGATTGAGGTCAATCCGCGTTCGAGCCGCACGGTGCCTTATATCAGCAAGGTGACGGGTATTCCGATCGTGCCGCTGGCGACAAAGGCCATTCTCGGGCAGAAGATCCGCGAGCTCGGCTACACGCCGGGGCTGCAGAAGGAAGCGGATTACTACGCGATCAAGATGCCGGTCTTCTCCTTTGAGAAGATCCGTGACGCGGACATCAGCCTCGGGCCGGAGATGAAGTCGACCGGCGAGTGCCTCGGCATCGCGAGGACCTTCAATGAAGCGCTCTACAAGGCCTTCCTCGGCGCTGGCATCCGCCTGCCGAAGTATCACAATATGATCATGACCGTCCGCGACGAGGACAAGGAGGAGGCCGTGGAGATCGCGAAGCGCTTTGAGGCGCTCGGTTACAATATCTTCGCGACGAAGGGTACAGCGCGTGCGCTCATGGAGGCTGACGTGCAGGTGCGCATGACGCGCAAGATCGAGCAGGAGTCCCCGAATATTCAGGACCTGATCCTCGGCCACCAGATCGACCTCGTCATCGACACGCCCTCGCAGGGCGTCGAGCATAGCCGCGACGGCTTCATCATCCGCCGCAACGCGATCGAGACCGGCGTCAATGTGCTGACCGCGATTGACACGGCGAAGGCGCTCGTCACCTCGCTGGAGGATACCGATCATGGGAATCTGACATTGGTTAACATTGCGGAGATCTGAAGATGAATATAAAATTATATCTCACCAGCAGCCCCGCCGGGCTGTACCGCGAGTGGGGAAAACAGAATTATAAGGGTTTAAACCCATTGAATGATCTCGTGGGAGAGCTGAAGAAGGACTGGCGGGGAGACGCCGCCTGCCTTCTGATCGCCGCTTCTCCCAACGAATACGAAAGAAACGACGCGATGGCCGCGGGCCAGGCGCGGGATTTTCAGGACAGCGGACTTCCGGTCAGTCGCTTTGACGTCTGTGACGGAAGAAACGGCGCGGAAATGGCGGCACGGCTGTCGGAGTATGATGTGCTCGTGCTGAGCGGCGGCCATGTGCCGACGGAGAATGCCTTCCTGCGAAAGATCGGCCTGGCAAAGAGACTACGGAATTTTGACGGGATCGTTATGGGGATCAGCGCGGGCACGATGAACTGCGCGGAAACGGTCTACGCGATGCCGGAGGAGGAGGGCGAGAGCCGTTTCACGGATGCGCAGCGTTTCCTCCCTGGACTTGGCCTCACCCACTGCAACGTGATCCCGCATTTTCAGGCGATCCAGAATGACCGGGTGGACGGCCTGCGTGTGATCGAGGACATCCTGATGCCGGACAGTATGGGGCATGTTTTTTATGCGCTGCCGGACGGAAGCTACATTTTACAGAAGGATGGCACGGCGGTCGTCCATGGAGAGGCTTACCGGATAAAGGACGGGGAGATCTGTCAAATCTGTAAGACAGGAGAGACATGTAAACCTTGACGGGTCAGGATTACCTTATCGAAAAGAAACCAATCTATGCGCTCAGCCTGTTTGCGCTGCCGATCATCATAGGCAACCTGTTCCAGCAGGCCTATACGATGGCGGACTCGGCCATTGTCGGGCGTTTTGTGAGTGAGGGCGCGCTGGCGGCGGTCGGCGCGTCCTATTCCCTTACGAATGTATTTATCTGTGTCGCCATGGGCGGCGGTATCGGCTCATCGGTTCTGGTGAGCCGCTATTTCGGCGCGAAGGAATATGGGAAGATGAAGCAGGCGGCCTATACGGCGCTGCTTTCTTTTCTTGTGGTGAGCATTCTGCTCGGACTGTTCGGCCTCGCGGCCTCGCGATCAATTATGATTCTTCTGAATACGCCGGAGGATGTGCTCGACATGGCGGCGCAGTATCTGAGTATCTATTTTCTCGGTCTTCCGTTTCTTTTTATGTACAATGTGCTCTCAGCGATGTTCAACGCGCTCGGAAAATCGCGAATTCCGCTGGGCTTTCTGATCTTTTCTTCTTTATTTAATATTGCGCTGGATGTTTTTCTGGTCAGAAACCTGCAGATGGGCGTGGCGGGCGCGGCCTGGGCGACGCTGATCGCGCAGGGAATTTCGGCGGTGCTCTCGTTTTTCGTGTTTCTCCGGGTGCTGAGAAAGATCAGCGGAGAGACGGAAGGGATTTTCAACCTGCGCGAGCTGCGCACGATGTCCGGCATCGCGCTGCCCTCGATTTTGCAGCAGTCGACGGTGTCGATCGGCATAATGCTCGTGCAGTCGGTTGTGAACAGCTTCGGCTCGCAGGCGCTGGCCGGATACTCCGCAGCCGCCCGGGTGGAGAGCATCTGTGTTGTGCCGATGACAGGCATTGGGAATGCGCTCTCCTCCTATACTGCCCAGAATCTCGGGGCAGGAAAAGCGGAGCGCGTGAAGGAGGGGCTCCGCGCGGCTTTCGGTTTCGTCATACTGTTTGCCGTACTGGACTGCGTTGTGCTGCAGCTCTTCCACACACAGATCGCGGGGCTTTTCCTCGGTGCGGACGGAACCGAGGTTGCGCTCTCGACAGCTGTAAATTGTATGTCTTTCCTGAGCTGGTTTTACTGTCTGATCGGTTTTAAGATGTCGTCGGACGGCGTGCTGCGCGGCTCCGGGGACATGTTCTGGTTCACGGTGGCGAATCTTGTCAACCTGTCGCTGCGCGTGATCCTGTCGGTGACGCTCGCGCCGCGGTTTGGCATCTTCATGGTCTGGTGTATGGTACCGCTCGGCTGGGCGGCGAACTGGGCGATCTCCTACACGCGTTACCGGACGGGGCACTGGCGGGAGCGGATGAAATGAGCTGCTAAGGTAATGAGAAAGAAAATACGTAAGATAATACGTAAGTAGAGGGAGGTTCATGCTCATGCGGGCCAGGGAGAAGATTGCTCTTGCGATGGAGCGGCTGCTGGAGCAGAAGGAGCTGGACAGCATTACGGTATCCGAGATCATCGCGGAGGCGCAGGTGGCACGGAAAACTTTTTACCGGAATTTCTGTGACAAATACGACCTGATGAACTGGTATTACGACCATTTTTATCAGGACAGTTTCGGCAGTATCGTCCTCGGCGCCTCCTTTGAGGACGCGCTCCTGCTCTGTCTGGAAATTTACGATTCAAAGAGGACATTGCTGAAAAATGCTTATTCCAGCAAGGATATCAACGGCCTGAAAAACCATGATATTGAAATCACCCGGAAAATTTACGAGACCTGTCTTCAGCAGAAGGGAGCGGACATTGCTTCCGAGCAGATGCGCTTCGCGATTGAGATCGCGGTGCGCGGAGGCTCCGATATGGTGATGCAGTGGATTCTCGGAAACTGGGAGATGCCAGCGGAGCGTCTGGCGTCCCTGATCTGCGAGACGCTGCCGAAGGAGATCAAAAAATATCTATAAAATGACACAGATGTATTATTCTGTGTCTTGCTTTCCGGGGTGTGCTTTGCTACACTTCTCGCAGTGATACGAAAATGCGTGGAAAGAGAAGAGTAGTACGGGAATGTTTCGCAAAGAGAGCGTCCGGTCAGTGAAAGGACGAGGGAGCAGTCGTATGAATACACTCCGGAGCAGCTTCCTGAAGGTAAAGTAGGGACAGACGGGCGCGCCCGATACAGCGCGGGACTGTTGACAGACAGCCCATGAGGAATATTTCGCGAGGAATATTCGTACAGAGGTGGTACCGCATGCATTGCCCTCTGTCGCCGGAAGGCGGCAGGGGGTTTTTCGTATACAAAAACAAGTCCGAGGAGGAAATGGAAAAATGGAGATTTACGAGGAACTGGTAGCAAGAGGGCTGATCGCCCAGGTGACGGACGAGCCGGAGATCCGGGAGCTGATCAACCGCGGCGGCGCGAAATTCTACATTGGCTTTGACCCGACGGCGGATTCGCTGCATGTCGGTCACTTCATGGCGCTCTGCCTGATGAAGCGGCTGCAGATGGCGGGCAATCAGCCGGTCGTGCTGCTCGGCGGCGGCACGGGCTACATCGGCGACCCGTCCGGGCGGAGCGATCTGCGCACGATGATGGCGCCGGAGACGATTCAGCACAACTGCGACTGCTTCAAAAAGCAGATGGAGCGCTTCATCGACTTCGAGGGAGAGAACGCGGCGCTCGTTGTGAACAATGCGGACTGGCTGCTCAATCTGAAATATGTGGAGCTGCTGCGCGAGGTCGGGGGCTGCTTCTCCGTCAACAACATGCTGCGCGCGGAGTGCTATAAGCAGCGCATGGAGCGCGGCCTGTCCTTCCTGGAATTCAACTACATGATCATGCAGTCCTATGATTTCTATCATCTTTATAAAGAATACGGCTGCAACATGCAGTTCGGCGGCGATGACCAGTGGAGCAACATGCTGGCCGGGACGGAGCTGATCCGGCGTAAGCTCGGCAAGGACGCCTACGCGATGACGATCACGCTGTTGATGAACTCCGAGGGCAACAAGATGGGCAAGACGGCGAAGGGCGCGGTCTGGCTCGATCCGAACAAGACCTCCCCCTTTGAGTTCTATCAGTACTGGCGCAATATCGCAGACGCGGATGTGCTGAGGTGTATCCGCATGCTGACCTTCATTCCGGTGGAGGAGATCGACGCGATGGAGAGCTGGCAGGGTGCGAAGCTGAACCGTGCGAAGGAACTGCTCGCCTACGATCTGACGGCGATGGTTCACGGCGAGGAGGAGGCCAGGAAAGCCGAGACGGCTGCGCGGGCGTTGTTCGCGGGCGGCGGAGACGACCGCGATATGCCGACGACGAAGATTGCCCCGGCAGATCTTTCGGAGGGAGCGATTGGCATTCTCGAACTGCTGGTGCTGTGCGGCCTGGCGAAGTCGAAGAGCGAGGCCAGACGCCTGATCGCGCAGGGAGGAATTCAGATCGACGGGAAGACGGTCGAGGACGTGGCGCTTCTGATTGAGGAGGCATCTCTTCGGGAGGGAGTCAGGATAAAGAAAGGGAAGAAGGTCTTCCGCCGGGTTGTCATGGATTGATGTTTTCGGTGTTTTTTGAAAACGGAGACTCGTTGACTCTTACGGATGAGGATTTTGGCTGTGCTTGTGTGCACAATATTTGAAATGCTTGTTGTGCAGTAAAACCATTGTATCTGTTTTGCCTTTTTACTATAGTGAAAAAAGATAAAGCGCGTTTATCAAAAATGTAGCAGAAAACTAAAATCTTTATTTGAGGGATGAGGCGAAACGATGAAAAACAAAGTATATGTGCATTATCTGGTTGCCCTGATTCTTTTCCTTCTGATCCTCCTTGCGCTTCCTGCGGGGAATGGTCTGACCTCGGACGGCGTGCATCTGCTCGCTGTGATTGTGCCGATCATTTACATGTGGATCACAGTGGGAACAGACTGGGTCAGCCTGCTGGCTCTGGCGGGTATCGTCATGACCGGGGTGATGACGAACGGATCCAATTTTTATGCCAGTGTGTATTCCGGTTCCATGGGTAATTTTATCATCATTACGGTTATCACCTGTATGGCGCTCAGCGAGGTGCTGGGACAGACCGGAGTGATTGCGAAGATCGCGAACTGGTTCATTACCAGAAAATTCTGCCAGGGCAGACCCTATATGTTTCTGGCGATGTTTATTCTGTCGTTCTTTGTAATAGGTACTTTCATGGAAGCCACGGCTGCGGCTATCATGTACATAAGCCTGGCGCAGGAGATCTGCGATAAGCTCGGGTACAAAAAAGGTGATCCCTTCTATACGGTTATGATGTGCGGTATTTACTGGGGCAACGCGGTAGTCAGCGCTGGCTCCCCGATCTCGCACGTTCTGCCGTTGCTTCTGATCGCTGCGGCAGCGCCGGCTCTCGGCGTGACAATTTCCTTCGGACAGTGGCTGATGGTCGGTATTCCGTTTGAGATTCTCGCGTATCTGGCACTGATGCTGGTTGTCTGCGTGTTCTGGAAACCGGAAGCGGACAAGTTCGGCAACTATGACATTGAGGAGATGAAAAAGAGCAGTCCGCCTCTCAGCACGGAGGGAAAGATCACAAGCATTATTTTTGCGATCGTGGTGTTTGTCTGGCTGTTCCCGCAGTTCGGAAAGTCGCTGCTCCCGGGCGCGGTCACCTATCTAAATAATATCGGTGCATGCGTACCGCCGATCCTGGCGCTGGCTCTGATCTGCATTATCCATATAAACGGGAAGCCGATCGCAAAATTCCCGGAGCTGGTGAAGAATATCCCGATGGGACTCCTGATCTTCACAGCGACTGTGACGGTGATGGGATCCGCGATCAATCTGGAAGGCGTTGGTATCAGCACCTGGCTGTCCAATATCCTGTCCCCGGCACTTTCCGGACTGCCGACGCTCGCGGTGATGGCGCTTTTGGTGTTTGGTTCCCTCGCAGTGTCCCAGTTCATGTCGGATACGGTGACGATGTACCTGTTCTACGCGATTGCGATCGCCCTGCTGGCGGCCTCCGGAATCAATATGCCGGCCTTCGTGATTGTCGTTGGCCTGGCAGCGATCATGGGTATCCTGACTCCCGCGGCGGCGGTATCGAGCCCGCTGTTCTTTGGGCCTGAGCACATCACGATGGGAAATACCACGAAATATGCGCTGATCTATCTTGGAATTATCTTTGCGGTTCTGATGGTTATTATCTGGCCCTTGGCGAGTGCGATCATTCAGTTTTGATTTGGTTTTCCTGAATTCTAAAAAAGAGACGCCCGCAGGCTGTGTGATATGCCTGTGGGCGTCTTTTTTTAGCTTACACTGTGCCGCTCTTTAGCCGGCGTGGTCGGCTTGGGAGGAATTTTCTGTCCCGGGCTGAGGGGGAGCAGCCTTCGGCTGAGAAGACTGTTTCAGGAGCAGGATAGACAACAGCAGGTACAGGCGGTTGAGCGGTTTTTCGATATCAATATGCAGGGAATCCCGGATATTTGCGAGGCGGTAATTCATCGTATTTCTGTGGATATACAGGCTGTTCGCGGCTTTCAGCGCGTTACACTCATTTAACAGATACTGATAGAGCGTTTCCAGATATTCTGTCTGGTTTTCCCGGTCGGCGAGCTGCAGGGACAGAATATCCGGGTGGCAGAATTCGTAGACGTGATGGTTTTCCAGGCAGGCGTCCAGAATGCTGTAGATTCCGAAATTTTCCTGAAGATAAACATGGCTCAGGCTGTCATGCTGTTTCCCGAAGAACAGGATATTTTTTACCTGCCGGAAATAGATATTGGCTTCATCGATGCCAGTGAAGTTCATGCTAATCGCAGCAAACGACCCCATTTTGGCGCAGCTTCGTTCAAAGAAACTCAGAAAACTGGAATAATCCTTTGCAGAACCGTGGTGAAAGACATATACGATGTATTCGTCCATGGTGAACGCTTTGCAGTCGGGCAGCGCATCGCAGAGAGAATCGACCAGATACTCGGTGGTGGAGTCGTCGGATCGCCCGCGGGTGTCGATCAGCCCTAGGGTGTAGGTGTCCATGATCTTCCAGTCCCAGACGGCGATCTGCTCCCGGATCAGATCCTGACCGGAAATGACGCCGTTCAGGAGGTCGCGGAAAAAGTTTTCGTAAATTTTCCCGGTGGATTTTGAAAATCCCGGGTGGCTGCAAACGTAAGGGGACAGCAGCTCTCCGAGCTGTTCCGCAATCTCCTTGTGCGTCTGCAGAGGCCTGGAAAATATGGCGATTACAAAAATATGTGCCTTCAGCTCCCGGTCGTCGTAAATGTTCTTACAGGTGTATGGCAGGTTGAAGGCCTGCGTATCATAGGCGAAGGCCTGCCGGCTTTTTCGAAGCGGCTGCATCTCGCTGCTTTTGTTCAATTTGTACGCGACATCAAGAGGAATATAGCCGTATTTAGTCTGATACCGCCAGATCGCGCTGACTTCATGCATCATTTCGGAACCGGAGCAACCGTGCAGTTTCATACCGACATCCCCGAGCCAGACAGTATCCGGTGTGACCAGATTGCAAAGACCGAGCACTTCATTCAGATCTCGGCCCTCTAAAAGGCATTGACGCGTCCTTTCGCTCCACTCAGAAAAACGTTCAAAAATGGCGAGCAGCTGGTTAAACACGTTCTCCGGAACGGCGTCTTCCGGTATAAGGAGGGCGTTCGGAGGGGGCTGTTCTTCCGACTGATTTTCGGGAAGGACGAGCGGGAGCGCGCGCAACTGCTCCGGCGGATAGTCCGGGAGCAGGGCATGGAGATCCACATACAGAAAATCCGGGGACAGCGGTAGCCGGATGCGGTACTGCCTGTCCTCCGGGGATGAGATGCTTTTCTCACCTGCCGACGGAGCGGGTAGGATTCGCACACCTTTCAGATAAGGTCCGGGAAACGAGGTACATGTGGGTGTGGCGTGCAGCCCTTCGATATTCAGCTGCTCCGCCAGCAGGGTCAGCGAGAGTTTCATGCCTGATTTCCTCTCTTTCGCAGAAAGTTTTTATTATTATACTATAATTTCTGCAGCGTGCAAAGAGCGGAAACAAAATTATCCGTGCAATTATGCATAAGTGGATATATAAACTTTGTGCAGAAAAACCAATGTGAGAGGGGCGGAGATTTATTATAATAAAAATATCAAAGGAGGAGGGGAATTATGCTCACACCGAAAGAAAATCTGATGGAGCTGCTAAAACCGAATGGAAAACCGGATCGCCTGATGATGGATTATGAGTTTTGCGTTCCGGTTATGAACGATCCGCTGGTTCGTTTCTGCAGAGGGAATCGTATAAAAGGCAAGACGACAAAGGATCAGTGGGGAACTACCTATATGTGGCCGGAGGAACAGCTGTTTGCGTTCCCCTCTGAGCAGGATCTGGTCTGCGAGGACGTTACACAGTGGAAGGAGACGGTACATGTACCTGATCTGGTCGCCAACTGCTCGGAGGAGTCTCTGTGGGAAGACTGTCGTGCGGCTGCGGCGAAGGTGGATCGCAGTGAGAAGCTTGTGACATCCGTGATGGGAACCGGCGTGTTTGAGCAGGCGCATAACCTGATGGGTGTTTCCAATGCCTGCATGAACTTCCTGCTGGAGCCGGATGATATGCTGGAGCTTCTGGAGGCGATCGGAGAATACCGTTTCCAGTATACAAAACTTCTGGTTGACATGCTTCATCCGGACCTGATTATTTCCCATGACGACTGGGGAAGCAAAAATACGCTGTTTATCAGTCCGGATACCTGGCGGGAATTCATCAGGCCGCAGTATAAGAAAATGTATGATTATATGAAGGAACACGGCGTAATCATCATGCATCACTCGGATTCCTACTGTGAACCGCTGGTGGAAGATATGGTCGAGATGGGGATCGATATCTGGCAGGGCGTCCTGAATACGAATAATATTCCGGCAATTCAGGAAAAGCTGCAGGGGCGCATGGTGCTGATGGGCGGTATTGACTCTGTGATTGACCGTGCAGACTCCACAGAAGAGGAAATACGCGCGGAGGTACGGCATGTGTGCGAGACCTACGGCCCCGGCGGTCATTTCATCCCCAGCATTACCTATGGCGGCCCCGGAACCCTGTTCCCGCATGTGCAGCCGATCATCAACGATGAGATCAACCGCTATAATCTGGAAACCTACGGAATCGGCTACTGAAGCGGATTTCTCATGAAGGAGGACAATGATGAACGAACAGACGAAAAGCAAATTTGATGAGAGACTTCAGCGTGTAAACGACGCGATTGCCCTGAAGGAGCCGGATCGCGTGCCGGTCTGCCCGAAGCTCAGCATTCTTCCCTATGTTCTGGACGGATGCACCGGAAAAGACGCATGGTATAATTACCCCCGCGCGACGCAGGCGATTGTCAATTTCTATAAGCGCTACCCGATGGTGGACGCGGCGCAGAGCCCGGCAATGACCAGCGGTCTTGCCAATGAGCTGGCGGGCACGAAGATGATCGACTGGCCCGGGCGTCCGGGAACCAAGGTTCCGGATATCTCAACTCACCAGGTCATTGAGTATGAGTTTATGACGGAGGACGAGTATGATGAAGTCCTGAAAGATTACACCGGCTTTATGCTGCGGAAATATCTTCCGAGAGCATATCCGGCGCTTAAGGCATTTGCGGGCGTGAAAATCAATCCGTCCTCGCTTCTGAACATCTCCCCGTTCAGCGGGCTGTTCAGTCCGGAGATGCTGGACACCTATGAGCTGCTCGGAAAGATTGCCGCAGCGGAAAAAGAAGCGGCAGCTGCGAACGCGGCCTGCTCGGCGCAGGTCACCGAACTGGGCTTCCCGCCCTTCTATACGATGGCAGGACAGGCGCCCTTTGACGTCATCGGCGACTATTTCCGGAGTACCCTGCCAACGCTGACTGACCAGCTGGAGTATGAGGATGAGATGCTGGAGTTTTGCGACCGCATCGTGGAGATGGAGATCAGTGCTTTCGAGAGACTGCGCGACGCGGATATGCCGGTAAAGCGCGTATTTTTCCCGATGCACAAGGGCATGGATGGCTTCATGGCGCCAAAGCAGTATGAGAAGCTGTACTGGAGGCCGTTCCGTCGCCTGATCGATTATCTTGTGGAGATCGGCGCTACGCCGTATCTTTATACGGAAGGGAAGTACAATTCCCGTCTGGAGCAGCTGCGGGATCTGCCGAAGGGAAAGTGCATGATCCATTTTGAGACGGTCGACATGAAGAGGGCGAAAGAGCTTCTGGGTGACACGGCCTGCATTGTCGGAAATCTGAATCCCTTCCTTCTGGAAAACGGGACGCCGGAGCAGATCGATGAAGAGGTGAAAAAGCTTCTGGATACCTGCGCTCCGGGCGGCGGTTATATTTTCGATTGCAACGGAGGTATGGATCTGGCGAAACCGGAGAATATGGACGCGCTGTTTGAAGCATTGGATAAATATGGAAAATATTAAAAATACTGACAGTCGGCAAATATAGATGCGGACAAAGCTTCCGGGAGAGTAAAATCTCCCGGAATATTTTTTGTATTTCACCTCGATTGGAATCGCCTTTCCGACCTTCTGGATCACGAAATCAAGAAAAAATCACTCGCGAATGATTTATTCTCAAGAAAAAATCATCTTAAAATGATTTCCGACCCTTTTTACATTCATTTTACAAAAAAACGATTCTGGATTTTACATGCTGCGGCTATCATCATCCTTGAACTGCGAGAGGCAGTTACATATTACACCTAACAGTAAGGAGTGAACATTATGAAAAAGAAACTTGTAGCAGTGATGTTGATGGCAGCCATGACGATGACGCTGGTGGTCGGTTGCGGAAGCAGCAGCTCTTCGACGAGCAGCAGTGAGAGCAGCACGATGGAGGAAGCGGAAGAGACGGAAGAAATCGCGGAGGCTGAGGAAGAAGAGACCGCGACGGCGGAGACCATGAGCGGCGCAATCACCGTGCTGTCCCGTGAGGACGGTTCCGGCACCAGAGGCGCGTTCATCGAGCTCTTCGGCATCGAGCAGAAAGACGCGGACGGAAATAAGGTTGATATGACGATCGACTCGGCGGAGATCACGAACAGCACTTCGGTCATGATGACGACCGTAGCGGGCAATGTGAACGCGATCGGTTACGTATCGCTCGGTTCCTTAAGCAGCGATGTGAAAGCGCTTCTCGTGGATGGCGCGGAAGCGACGGCGGACAATGTAAAGAATGGCATCTACGGCGTGTCCCGTCCGTTCAACATCGCGACTCTGGGCGAGCCGGAAGGGCTTGCAGCAGATTTCATCAACTTCATCCTGAGCGATGAGGGACAGGCGGTCGTCGAGGAGAACGGCTATGTGAGCGAGGGCAGCACCGGGGCCTTCGAGGGTGAGCTTCCCGCAGGTACGATCACGGTCGGCGGATCTTCTTCTGTAACGCCGGTGATGGAGAAGCTGGCCGAGGCTTATCAGGAGCTGAACGCGGATGCGACGATCGAGGTGCAGCAGAGTGATTCCACGACCGGTATGACCTCCACGATCGATGGCACCTATGACATCGGTATGGCTTCCCGCGAGCTGAAGGATGAGGAAGCGGCGGAGCTGACCGGCACGGTCATCGCGCTCGACGGTATCGCGGTCGTCGTGAATAACGACAATCCGATCAGCAGCATTACTTCTGAGGAAGTCCTTGGCATCTACACCGGAGAGATCACGGACTGGTCTGAGATCGCACAGTAATGCTTCCCCTTTATCGGAGGAAATCGCTTTGAACACACAGAAATTAAAAGAAACAATCATGCACGGCGTCTTTTTAGGCGCCGCGTGTGCTTCCATCCTGGCGGTCGCGCTGATCTGTTGGTTCCTGTTCTCTAATGGAATCCCGACAATTCTGGAGATCGGACCGATCAAATTCCTGACCGGGACCAGGTGGAAGCCTCTGAATGATATTTTCGGCATTCTCCCCATGATCGTGGGCAGCATCTATGTGACGGCGGGCGCGATCATCGTGGGTGTGCCGATCGGCATCCTCTGCGCGATCTTTATGGCGCGCTTCTGCCCGAAAAAAATCTATCCGATCCTGAAACCGGCGATCGAGCTTCTTGCGGGCATTCCCTCCATCGTCTATGGCTTCTTCGGACTGGTGGTGATCGTTCCGGCGATGCAGAAGATCTTCGGCGGCAGCGGCAAGAGCATGCTGACCGCGTCGATCCTGCTGGGTATCATGATTCTGCCGACGATTATCGGCGTCTCGGAGAGCGCGATCCGCGCGGTGCCGGAGAGCTACTACGAAGGCGCGCTGGCGCTGGGCGATACCCATGAGGGCAGCGTGTTCCGCACGGTCGTCCCGGCCGCAAAGTCCGGCATTCTGGCAGGCGTCATCCTCGGCGTGGGGCGCGCGATCGGAGAGACCATGGCGGTCATCATGGTGGCCGGCAACCAGGCGGTCATGCCCGGAAGCCTGCTCGACGGTGTGCGTACAATGACGGCGAATATCGTGCTGGAGATGGGCTATGCCTCCGGCCTGCATCGGCAGGCGCTGATTGCGACGGGTGTCGTCCTCTTTGTCTTTATCCTGTTGATCAACCTTCTGTTCTCTGTCGTAGAGAGGGGTGACAAGAATGGCTGATAAAAGACAGAAAATCACAGCCTGCGCACTGCGCGTCCTCGTGTGGGCGGCGGCGCTCATCACGGTGGCGGTGCTGCTGCTCCTGATCGGCTACATTCTCATAAAGGGAGTGCCGAATCTGAAGCCCAGCCTCTTCGCGTGGAAATACACGACCGACAATGTGTCCATGATGCCGGCCATTATCAATACGCTTATCATGACTGTCCTGTCGCTGCTGATCGCGGTGCCGCTGGGCATGTTCTCCGCCATCTATCTGGTGGAATATGCGCGGCGCGGCAACAAGCTGGTGCGGATCGTGCGCATGACGACCGAGACTCTCTCGGGCATCCCCTCGATCGTCTACGGCCTCTTCGGCTATCTGATGTTCGGCGTGGCGCTGCACTGGGGCTATTCGATGATGAGCGGCGCGCTGACGCTTGCGATCATGGTGCTGCCGTCCGTCATGCGGACGACGGAGGAGGCTCTCAAAGCGGTGCCGGATTCCTATCGTGAGGGCAGCTATGGCCTAGGAGCAGGAAAGCTGCGTACCGTGTTCGTTGTACTGCTTCCGAGCGCAATTCCCGGAATTCTGGCCGGTGTGATTCTCGCCATCGGTCGTATCACCGGCGAGACGGCGGCGCTGATCTACACGGCGGGTACGGTGGCCGGCGTCCCGAAAAACCTGTTTTCCTCAGGCAGAACACTCGCGATTCATATGTACGCGCTGCTGAACGAGGGACTTTACATGGAAGAATCCTACGCGACCGCGGTGGTGCTGCTCGTGATGGTACTCCTTATCAACGCACTGTCCAGTTTCATTGCAAAGCGATTTAGTACGAAAGCCTCGGGTGGCGGCTGAGACCGGATATAGCGATAGACGCGGAAGACGTTGGCTGAAGAGCCATTACGGAGGAAAGAAAGAATGGGAAAATTTAACATCAAAAATCTGGATCTCTATTATTCGGATTTCCACGCGCTGAAAAACGTGAACCTTGATATTCCGGAAAAGGAGATCACGGCTTTCATCGGGCCGTCCGGCTGCGGCAAGTCCACGCTGATGAAGACGCTGAACCGGATGAACGACCTCGTGGAGGGCTGCCGGATCACGGGCGAGGTCACGCTCGACGGCGCCGATATCTACAAAGATCTGGATGTGAATGTACTGCGAAAGAGGGTAGGCATGGTGTTCCAGAAGGCGAACCCCTTCCCAATGAGTATTTATGATAATGTCGCCTATGGGCCTCGTACTCACGGTGTGCGCGGCGGGGCGAAGCTCGACGAGATTGTGGAGAAATCGTTGCGCGCGGCGGCAATCTGGGACGAGGTGAAAGACCGGCTGAAGAAGAATGCCCTCGGCATGTCCGGCGGACAGCAGCAGAGGCTATGTATCGCGCGTGCTCTGGCCGTGGAGCCGGAGGTGCTGCTGATGGACGAGTCAACCTCGGCGCTCGACCCGATTTCCACTTCCAAGGTGGAGGATCTGGTGATGGAGCTCAAGAAGGATTACACGATCATTATGGTGACGCACAATATGCAGCAGGCGGCGCGTGTTTCCGACAATACAGCCTTCTTCCTGCTCGGCGAGATGGTCGAGTACGGAAAGACGGAGCAGCTGTTCTCGATGCCGAAGGATAAGAGGACAGAGGAATATATTACAGGAAGGTTTGGTTGATCCTATGAGAGATAATTTTGAAAGGCAGCTCGCGGAGCTGAACGAGGACCTGATTGCGATGGGCGCGCTCTGCAAGGCGGCGGTGTCGGAGTCGATGACGGCGCTTTTACATTCGGACTGGCAGGCGAGGCAGAGAACCTTTTTGCTGGAGTACGAGATTGACCAGAAGGAGCGGGACATTGAGGATTGCTGCATGAAGCTGCTCCTGCGGCAGCAGCCGGTCGCGCGGGACCTGCGGACGATCTCGGCGGCCCTGAAGATGATCTCCGACATGGAGCGCATCGGCGATCAGGCTTCTGACATTGCGGACATCGTGAAATTCCTGGAGGGCAGCGACATCACCCAGCATGTGCATATCCAGCAGATGGCGGAGGCGGCGATGAAGATGCTGACCGACAGCATCGAGTCCTTCGTGAAGAAGGATTTGCCGTTGGCTGCCAGCGTCATGCAGGCGGACGATGTCGTGGACGCTCTCTTCGATCAGGTGAAAACGGAGCTGATCCAGATGATCTCCGAGAATCCCGGGCAGGGCGAGCAGTGCATTGATACTCTGATGATCGCCAAATATTTCGAGCGCATCGGCGACCATGTGGTCAATATCGCCGAGTGGGTGGAGTATTCCGTGACCGGAAGCCATCGGCACGGCGAGGCGTGAGAGAAAAAACAAGCTTTTGAAAGCCTCTCTTTTGTGTTATAGTGTGATACAGGGAACAAAAGGTCATGAATCAGATGCTTGTCTCTGAATTTATGACTTTGGATTCCGTTAAAACATGGGAAAATAACAGATTTGTCTGTTTAGCAATCCGTAGTATTACACTTTTGGCGCAAAGAGAGGCTTATTTCATGGATAAAAAAACAAAGCGTCTGGCTTTGCTGGGTCTTCTGACCGCACTCGCGTTGATTGCCGGATATGTGGAGCTGCTGATTCCCATTCCGATCGGCATCCCCGGCGTCAAGCTCGGCCTCGCGAATCTCATCGTGGTCTGGGCGCTCTATGCGCTTGGCGCGCGCGACGCGCTGACGGTCAATATTGTCCGTATTATCCTGTCTGCTTTTCTGTTCAGCAGCCTGTCGATGCTGCTTTACAGTCTCGCTGGGGCGGCGCTCAGCTTCCTCTGTATGTATCTGGCGAAGCGCAGCGGCGCTTTCGATATCTACGGGGTCAGCGTTATCGGCGGCGTCACGCACAATGTCGGGCAGCTTCTGGTCGCGATGCTGGTTCTGGAGAGCCTGAACTTGCTCTACTACGGGCCGGTGCTGCTGATCGCAGGGTTGGTGACCGGACTGCTGATCGGTGTCGTGACAGCAGAAGTAAAAAAACGTGTGCCGCGTATATAATCACATAAAAGAGCAATGCGATATCGCACTGCTCCCATGGTGTGTGGAAAAAACGCATGTCTCACGTATAACTACATTATCAAATGGAAAAATCCCGTCCGGCGTCTGCATGCCCTTGCATGCAGGATTACATCGTTGCCTGACGAGATTTTGCGGTATATTATGTTTCTTCGTAGCCGGAGGGAAGCCTCACCGTGAAGCGGCTGCCGAGATCCGGCTCGCTTTTCACGTCGATCGTGCCCTCATAGAGCGAGACGACACGGTGCACGAGCGCGAGCCCCAGACCATTGCCTTTTCGTTTGTGGGAAGTATCCCCCTGATAAAATTTATCAAAAATGTGCGTGATCATCTCCGGCGTCATGCCGCAGCCGCTGTCCTGCACTACGACGGTCAGCCATTTGCGGTCGAGAGTGGCCTCGATCGTGATCTCACCGCCTGCGGGGGTGAATTTGATGGCATTATTCAGCAGATTGCTCCAGATGAGACGGGTCAGTTCCCGGTTGCCGTTCCAGGAGATTTCTTCAAGCTCGGGCGCGACAGTCAGATTTTTTTCCGACCAGAGCGGCTCCATGCCCAGGATGACCTCACGGATCTGTTCATCTACGCGGAAGATTTCGCGGGAGCTGATGCAGTCCTGATGCTCCAGACTGGTCAGATTTAGGATATTGCCGGTCATTGTGGAAAGCCCCTTGCAGGTCTGGATAATAATTTCCAGATACTCGTCATGCTCTTCGCGAGTGAGCGTGTCGTCCTGCAGCAGTGTGGCGTAGCCGCTGATTGTGGCGAGCGGTGTCTTGAACTCGTGTGAGACGTTGGAGATGAAATCAGAGCGTAGCATCTCCGTTTCTCCGAGTTCCTGTACCATCCGGTTGAAATCTTCTCTCAGATAACGGATCTCGCCCTGATATTTTTCAGTATCCAGATGGATATTGTAATCCCCCTTCGCAACCTGCCCCATAGCACTGGACAGCTCCGTGACCGGCCACACGACGATGCACGCGATAAAGAGGTTGATGACTGTGCCGGTGATCACGCTGAGCACCGCCATGATAACCAGAACCCGGACGCCGGTCACCAGTTTTGGGAGCAGTGTGATAATTCCCAGTCGCAGCAGCAGATAGAACGCGAAGCCGAGCGCAAGAAAGATGCATACCATGACACAGAAGCACGCGGCCATGATGCGAAACCAGAGGGAGTAGAAGGTGTCTCTTTTCATTTTGTGATAATTCCCTTATAGCCGAGGCCACGGACGGTCTGGATCTGAAAGTAGGGGACGTCGCGGTAGCGATCACGGATGCGGTTGATATGCACGTCGACCGTGCGCGCATCGGTTTCCGAATCGTAACCCCAGAGCTCGTCCATGATCTGTTGCCTCGTGAAGGTGTGGTTCGGGCTGGACAAAAGCTTGTACAGCAGCTGGAACTCCTTTTGTGGGAGAATCTGAGATTTGCCGTCCACGGTTATGGTCAGGTTGATATAATCGAGACAGACCGGACCGAACTCCAGCTTTTTCTCATAGATGATCTTCGCGCGGCGCAGCAGCGCTTCGACCCGCAGCAGCAGCTCGTTCACGTCGATTGGCTTTACCATGTAGTCGTCGATGCCGAGTTTGAAGCCTCTGGCCTTGTTCGGGTAGGTATCCCGCGCGGTCACGACGAGGATTGGAAGCTGATAGCCGCTGTCACGCAGCTCTTTTGTCAGGTCGAAACCATCCAGATTTGGCATCATAAGGTCTGTGATGATCAGGTCGATGTAAGTCTGATCCAGAAGCGTGAGCGCCTCCTCCCCGTCTGTGGCGGAGGATGTCTCGTAGCCGTTTTTGTTCAGGACACGGCAGATCAGCTTGTTGAGCGCCTGGTCGTCCTCTACTACTAAAATATGGAACATTTTTTTCACCTCGGAGTTATTACAGTAAATATGGATTTATTTTTATTTGGAAATCATATATAATCTTTGTGAATTGAGTGTGAACTTTCGAAAAAAAGTTGTGATTTGCAGTCTCAGCCCCGAAAAAGGTGAGAGTGCGAATGCAGGGGCGGTGGCTTTGAATCGTGTGATTCATGTGTTTACAAAATGTTTAAACTTGTCACCTAATCTAAATAGGATTTGAAAGCATGCATTTAATAATAATGAGGAGGAAGAAGAGAATATGAGAAGAAACAGAATCATGACGCTTGGCCTTGCCGTAGTTTTGTGCGTTTCTCTGGCCGGATGCGGCGGGACGGAGGAGACAGCGGACAACAGCGTGACGATGGTCGAAGCGGTGAATCCCACAGTTGGCAGCTTGTCGACGGATACGACTTATATAGGAACGGTTTCCCCGCAGGAGGAGATCTATGTGATTCCGATGGTGTCGGGTACCGTGACGGCGGTTTACTGTGAAGTGGGAGATACGGTCGAGGAGGGCGAGACGCTCTTCACGATCGATGACGAGGCCTACCAGCTGCAGCTTGCGAGTGCACAGGCTTCCTATGAGTATGCGGCGGCCGGGGTGACGGCGGCGACAGGAGGCTCGCGTGATCTATCCAATTACCAGACGGAGATGTCGATCCGCGACCTGGCGGTTTCGCTGGCGGATACGGAGGATACGCTGGAGGATCTGGAGGATGCCTACGACGAGGTGAAGGAGACGATTAGTACGCTGACCACGCAGCAGGCGGCAGCGCAGGCGACGGTCACGAGCCTGACGGAGCAGATCGGAGCGGCAAAAAGTGCGCTTGCAGCTATCTCTGATACAACATCCGAGGCGTACAAGACAGCTGCTGCAGAGTTGAGTGCCCTTCAGAGCCAGCTGACAGTTGCGCAGACGCAGCTTGACACGGTGACGGCGTCGCTTACTTCCGCGCAGAGCAGTAAGAGCACGCTCAAGGCAAGTATTGAGAGCGCGAAGGACGGTGTCGAGACGGTAGAAGAGAGTCTGACGCAGGCGCAGGAGGCTTACTCGATCACGCAGAATGAGATTTATCCGGAGACGGACGCCACCTATGACGCGCAGCTTTCCCAGGCGGCGCTGGTGATTGATTCGGCGCAGCTCTATATTGATTATTGTACGGTGACAGCGCCGATCAGCGGCACGGTGGAGGCTGTCAATGTGATTGAGAATAATATCGCGACATCGAGCAGTGCGGCAGTCACGATCTCCAATAAGGAGTCGATGACCGTGTCTTTCAGCGTGACGGAGGATGCGAAGAATACGCTGCAGATTGGCGACCATGTGACGGTGGAGCGGAACGGAGCGACATACGACGGCACAATCACGGAGATCGCGACGGCGGCTACGTCAAGCCTCTTCACCATCAAAGCGGCGGTGGCGGATACCGGCGATGAGCTGCCGACCGGTGTGTCGGTGAAGGTTTATGCGACGACGCAGGAAAGCAATAACAGTATTATTATCCCATACGACGCGCTGTATTTTTCGGCGGGTGACGCTTATGTCTACTGTGTGGAGGACGGCGTACTCGTGAAGACGGCGGTGACGGTCGGCCTGATGAGCGATACGGAAGCTGTGATCGAAGAGGGACTGGATGCGGATAGCGTGGTCGTCAGCACCTGGTCTTCACGGCTGCGCGATGGTCTTGAGGTCGGGGTCGTCACCCTGAACGGGGAATCCGTAGTGGTGGAGGAAACAGAAGAGACTTCCGAAGAGACGGAGGACGGTGAATTGACAGACGAGACGGCGGATGAGAATTCCGAGGGCGCAGAAGTGACGGAAGATGCGGAGGACGACGCTGTGGGAACGGAAGCCGACGAGACCTCCGAGGATGCAGAAACGACAGACGAAGATGCGACGGAGGAGGCACAGTAGCATGGGCTTGACAAGGATTGCGTTAAAAAGGCCAGTCTCCACGCTGCTGGTCGTGCTGGCCATATTCGTATTCGGATTTTCTTCTCTGATGGGCCTGCGGCTCGAGCTGATGCCGGACATGGATATGCCGATCCAGATGGTGTTGACCGTCTATCCGGGAGCGGATCCGGAGTCGGTGGAGGCTCTGGTCAGCTCGGAGATCGAGGGCGATGTCGCTTCCTTAAGCGGCGTGGACACCGTGTATTCCTATTCCATGGAGAATTATTCCATGGTGCTTCTGCGGTATGATTATGATACGGACATTAACGACGCCTACATTGATCTGCGTGCGGCACTTGACGCGGCGGATCTGCCGGATGACGCGCAGGAGCCGACGGTCATCCAGATGGACATCAATTCCATGGCCAGTATCATGTACTCGGTCAGCCTGACCGACGGCAGCGACGCACTGGCCTATGTGAACGATGAGATCGTGCCGGAGCTGGAGAGTATCGGCTCCGTGGCCAGCGTGGATGTGACCGGCGGACGCGAAAACTATATCCGCGTGCTGCTCGACGAGGAGGCGCTCAGTCAGTACGGACTTTCCATGAGCACGGTGGCGAGCTACATCGCCGCCAATGATTTCACGGTGCCGCTGGGCTCACTCGAGCAGGGCAGTCAGTCCATCAGCGCGATCAGTACGGCGGATGTGGAAACGGTGCAGGCGCTGCAGGAGGTTCCGCTCTACACATCGAGCGGGCAGCTGATCCAGCTCTCCGATGTGGCGGAGGTGAGCTGGGAGGAGGAAGCCGCGGATAGCATCAGCCGCTTCAACGGTGAGGAGACAGTGACGGTCTCCGTGACGAAGAACCAGACGGCCAGTACGCTCGGAATGATCAGCGACGTGGAGGACATCATGGAGGACATGATGGAGGAAAATGAAAATCTCGTCGTCGAGACCTCCTACGACGCTTCTGAGCTGATCATTGAGTCCATCAGCTCTGTGGCCTCGACGCTGGTCATCGGCGTCATCCTCTCGATGCTGATCCTGTTTCTGTTCTTCGGGGATCTAAGAGCCAGCGTGATCGTCGGATTTTCCATGCCGATCTCTCTGATGGTGACAATCATCCTGATGTCGGTGCTCGGCTACTCGTTGAATATCATCACAATGGGCGGTCTGGTTATCGCGATTGGCATGATGGTAGATAACTCGATTGTCATGATCGACGGCTGCTTCCGCGGTCGAGACCGGACGGAGGATCTGAAGGAAGCGGCGCTGTTTGGAGTGAAGAGCGTGGCCAGTTCCATCTTTGCCGGTACGCTGACGACGGTTGTCATCTATATCCCGATCTGCCTGCAGAGCGGGATGGCGGGGCAGATGCTCGGGCAGCTGGGCTACACGATCATCTTCTCCCTGACGGCGTCCCTGATCTCGGCGCTGACACTGGTGCCGCTGTTCTATACGATGTTTAAGCCGCAGGAGCGCAAGGAGCTGAAGATTAATGGAGCGCTGAATGCGGTGAGGAAGAAATACGATCCGATGGTGCGCTGCCTGCTGCGGCATAAGATCCTGACAGTTACGGTCTCAATTCTGGTGCTAATTGGCTCCTTTGCGCTGGCGGCTTTCGGGCTGGACATGGAGATCATGCCAAGCACTGACGAGGGATCCGTCAGCATCGAGGCTACGCTGCGTCCGGGTACGAAGGTCGAGGACGTCGACGAGCAGATCGCTGAGATTGAGGCGATGGTGGCGGCTCATGAGGATGTGGAGAGCTATACAGTGACCGTGGAGTCCGGCTCCGCGTCTATTTCCGTCAACCTGAAGGACGACCGCAAGATGACGAGTCAGGAGGTCGCGGACGAGTGGACGGAGGCGACGAAGGATATTATGGGCATGCAGCTGGAGATTACGGTCAGCAGCATGATGTCATCTCTGATTTCCTCCGATACCGGTGGCGAGGTCAATCTGGCGTCGACCGACCTCGACGATCTGGTAGAGGCTGCGAATGCGATACAGGAGGCGGCCTGGGAGGTGCCGGACGTGCTGAACGTCTACAACAGCGCGGGAGAATCGTCTACGCAGATTGAAGTGGTTATTGACCCGCTGGAGGCCATGTCGCACGGCATGACGGCCTATCAGGTGGCGGGCAGTCTCTACAGCCTGATCAGCGGCACCGAGGTGATGACGATCACCTCGAACGGCGACGAGTACAGCGTCATGCTGGAGTTCCCGGAAGGAACCTATGACGATGCGAGTTCGTTGCTTGACGCGTCGGTGAACGGCGTACCGCTTTCCGAGATGGCCGAGCTGCGCTATACGGATTCCCAGCAGACGATCATTCGCGAGAATGAGCGCTATACCATGTCCGTGACAGCCGTCTGCCTCTCCGATGATGTAGACGCGGTGCAGGACGGTCTGGACGCGCTGGTGGAGGATCTCACGCTGCCGGATTCGGTGGAGCTGACGCAGAGCATGACGGAGGAGACCATGAGCGAGATGTTCGGCTCCATGGGAACCGCGATCGCGACGGCGCTGTTCCTCGTCTTCCTCATGATGGCCATGCAGTTCGAGTCCCCGAAATACTCGCTGATGGTTATGATCAGTATTCCCTTCAGTCTGATCGGAGCCTTCCTGCTTATGTTTATCACGGGACAGGCGATCAGCATCACCTCATTGATGGGTGTCCTGACGCTGGTCGGAACGGTCGTGAATAACGGTATCCTGTATGTGGACGGCGTGGCAGAGTTTCGAAAGGAAGTGTCGCTTGAGGATGCGCTAGTGGAGAGCGGCCAGACAAGGTTGCGCCCGATGCTGATGACGACGCTGACAACGATCATCGCGATGATCCCGATGGCGATGGGCATCGGCACCGGCAATGCGATGATGCAGGGCATGGCGATCACGATCATCGGCGGCCTGGTGGCATCCACGATCCTGATTCTTGTGCTGTTCCCGGTCTTCTATATGCTGGTGTACGGCCGCGGTTCGCGCCGTGAGCGCAGGAAGAAAAAAGAAGAGCTTGCCGTGGAGCAGTAGCATCGTGTATCATAGAAGAAGAGAGGCGAAACTTAAGAATATAATAAAAAGATAAAGCAAAGGGATAACTGATGAACTACAGCATTTATGAATTACTTTTTTTCCTTTTCTGTTACTCCTTTCTCGGCTGGTGCGCGGAGGTCATCTTTATGGCCGCCCGCACGGGCCGCTTTACCAACAGGGGACTTTTTAACGTCCCCTTCAGTCTTTCCTATGGTGTTGCCATGGATATTCTGCTGCTCCTGCAGCCGACGATGGATGGCAATTATCTGCTCTCCGCGGTGATCTACGTAGTCATTATCTCAGCGGTGGCGCAGATCGCGGGTGAGATCACGTATCGGGTCACGAAGACGCGGCTCTGGGTTATGGATGAGAGATCGATCTACGCCGGTCGGCTGCGTGGTATTTTCTACACGGTCTTTTTTGCGCTCTGCGCGCTCGTGGCGATGCTGCTGATCCAGCCATTCCTTTTTCTCCTTGTAAAAATAATGCCGGTGCTTGCCCTGAAGATTGTGACGCTTGTACTGTCTGCGCTTGTGCTGGTGGATTTCATCACAGTTTTTTATCTGGTGCGAAAGCATCCGTTGCCGGAGAGTGTCATGGGGCTGGAGGAAGGCCTCAAAGGACAGCAGACGGGCATCAGAATCTGGATTTCGGACCGCCTCTGGAAACGTCTGCGCCGCGCCTATCCGAACCTCAGGGAGGCGGAGGGTGGCCGGGAAGAGAACCGGCGCAACTATGTCTTCGCGCAGGGTCTCTGTTTTGACAAATATGTGTGGGTGTTTTTCGCCTGCGCGCTGTTTGGCTATCTCTTCGAGGTGCTGTTCGTGGGCCTGAGTACGGGCGTCTGGATGAACCGCTCGAGCGTCATCTATGGTCCTTTCAGTATTATCTGGGGCTTCGGCGGCGTAATTCTGACCATGCTGCTGCACCGTCTGGACAAGATGGAGGATCGCTACATCTTTATCGGGGGAATGTTCATCGGCGGCACCTATGAGTATATGTGCAGCGTTATTTCGGAGGTCGTTTTCGGTACGGTCTTCTGGGACTACAGCGATATGCCCTTCAATATTGGAGGCCGCACGAACCTTCTGTTCTGCATTTTCTGGGGCATCATGTCACTTATGTGGGTGAAGATTCTCTATCCGCGCCTGAGCTCGCTGATCGAGCGCATCCCGCCGATGACCGGCAAGATCGTGACCTGGGTCTTTCTGACACTCATGGTCTGCGATCTCCTTCTGTCCGGCATCGTGCTGCTGCGCTATGTGGAGCGCTGTGACGGCGTCCCGGCAGAAAACGCGATCGATGAATTCCTGGATTACCAGTACTCGGACGACTTCGTCGAGTTCGTCTGGCCGAACATGCACCTGAGCCAGCCGGACGACGCGGATTCGAGATACTCCGACCCGCTGTGGATGCAGGACTAAGCCCCGCTGCCCGTGGCTTCCGTCTGGCCTTTGCCTGACAGCTGTGATACCCGGAGGTGGCAGGCGCAGGTTTGTGACAGCCACGGAAGCCGCAGGCAGAGGGCGTGAACTGTCGAATCCCATCGGATTCTCTCGACAGAATCTGCTTGTATAAATCTACCATTTTCCCTATACTTTTCAGCAGGAAGAACAAGGAGGGAAAGAAATATGGGGAAATGGAGTGTTGGTATCGCCGACGATAATGAGAGAATGGTGGAGATCCTCGGCAATATTCTGCGGGAGGACGAGGAACTACAGGTCGTCGGAACCGCGCGGAACGGGGAGGAGGCCTGCCGCCTGATCCGGGAGAAGGAGCCGGATATCATGCTGCTCGACATCATTATGCCGAAGCTGGACGGCCTCTCGGTCATGGAGCGGGTTGCGCAGAATGCGGAATTTCGCAAAAAGCCGGATTTTGTTGTCGTCTCCGCGATTGGGCAGGAACGCATCACGGAGGACGCTTTTCTGCTCGGCGCGAGTTACTACATTATGAAGCCTTTTGACCATGATATGGTGCTGAGCCGCGTCCGCAGCCTGAAGGGAGACCGGCATCGGATAAAGACGGAAGTACGGCGTCCCGCGGCTGCGGACGTGAAGAGTGCCCGCAACGAGCAGGATCTGGAAACAGATGTGACGAATATGATCCATGAGATCGGCGTGCCGGCGCACATTAAGGGCTACCAGTACCTGCGCGACGCGATCATGATGGCGGTTGAGGACATGAACATGCTGAATGCGGTCACCAAGATTCTCTACCCGACGATTGCGAAAAACCACCAGACGACGCCGAGCCGCGTCGAACGGGCGATTCGCCATGCGATCGAGGTGGCTTGGAGTCGGGGGAAGATGGATACGATAGAAGAACTTTTTGGCTACACGGTTAGCGGTTCCAAGGGTAAACCCACGAATTCTGAGTTCATCGCGCTGATTGCCGATCGGATTCGTTTGGATTACAAAAAGAGAGCCTGAGTTTTGCTGTCGAAAATGCTTTCAAAGACCATCCGAATGTGTTATGATAAATTTAAATAATGTTGGAGGTCGGCCATGAAAAAAATACTGTTTATCGCGTCGGAGTGCGTGCCCTTTATCAAGACTGGGGGGCTTGCGGATGTGATCGGCTCTCTGCCGAAATATTTTAACAAAGAAAAATACGAGGTGCGCGTCATCATCCCGAATTACCACTGCATTCCGCAGAAGTGGAAGGATCAGATGCAGTATGTCACGAATTTTTACATGGACATGGCCTGGCGCAGCCAGTATGTCGGCGTCATGGAGATGGATTACGAGGGCATCCACTATTATTTTATTGACAATGAATACTATTTCGCGGGCGAGAAACCCTATGGATACATACACGAGGATATCGAGAAGTTTGCATTTTTCTCGCGGGCGGCGCTGTCGATCCTGCCGGTGGTGGATTACCAACCGGACATCGTGCACTGCCATGACTGGCAGACCGGCCTCGTACCGGTTTATCTGAAGGACAGCTTTCATGACAGCGAATTTTATGCCAACATGAAATCCGTGATGACGATCCACAACCTGAAGTTCCAGGGCGTCTGGAATATCCGCACGGTGCAGGACGCGACCGGGCTCGACATGTCGTATTTTACCTCGGACAAGCTCGAGGCCTACGGTGACGCGAACTATCTGAAGGGCGGTATCGTCTATGCGGATCTCGTCACGACGGTCAGCAACACCTATGCGCAGGAGATCCAGACGCCGTTCTACGGGGAGCATCTGGACGGGCTGATGCGCGCCCGTTCGGCGGAGCTCTATGGTATTGTCAATGGATTGGACTATACCGAGTGGAACCCGGAGACGGACATGCGGATTGCGGCGAACTACACGGCAGAGAACTTCCGTAAACAGAAATTTAAAAACAAATTGGCACTGCAGAAGGAGCTGGGACTTCCGCAGGACAAGAAGACGCTGCTGCTCGGCATTGTTTCCCGCCTGACCGATCAGAAGGGCTTCGATTTGATCGACTGTGTGATGGACGAGCTCTGTCAGGAGAATATCCAGATCGTCGTGCTCGGCACCGGTGAGGAGAAGTATGAAAACATGTTCCGCCATTTTGCCTGGAAGTATGATGACAAGGTCGCGGCCTGCATCTATTATTCCGACGAGCTCTCGCATAAGATCTACGCGGGCTGCGACGCTTTCCTGATGCCCTCGCTCTTCGAGCCCTGCGGCCTGAGCCAGCTCATGAGCCTGCACTACGGTACGCTGCCGATCGTGCGCGAGACCGGCGGACTGAAGGATACGGTCGAGCCCTACAATGAATTTGAAGGAACCGGCACCGGATTTTCTTTTACAAATTACAATGCGCATGAGATGCTCGGCACGGTGCGCTACGCGTTGAGTGTATATTACGACAAAAAGCGCAACTGGAACAAGATCGTCGACCGCGCGATGGCGGCAGATTTCTCTTGGGGCAATTCCTCGAAGCAGTACGAGGAGCTCTACGAGAAGCTGGGGTAATTCTCAGACGCTGCGAATAAATTCCTCCTTGTTTTCACATACTGGGATTGTACCAGCAAATGAAAACAAGGAGGTTTTTCTATGTCACAGTTGTCAGAACTCGACGTCCAGAATCTACGCCACATGATTGGCGGAACCCAGACCTGTGAGTCCAAGTACAGCGCCTATGCCGAGGCTGCTTCGGACAAAGAGGTCAAACAGTATTTTCAGCAGGCGGTTCAGTCCGCGAAGGAAAACCGGCAGCAGCTGATGGGATTTTTGAAGTAGGAGGGCGACGAAAATGATGGATGAAAAGACGATGGTCAGCGACGCGCTGACCGGTATCAACAGTGAGCTGAAAATGTACGCGGATTACATCGCGCAGAGCGAGGATCCGCAGCTCAAACAGACGCTCAAGCAGATGCGGAACAAGACCGAGACTTCGCAGGAGCAGCTCTATCAGCTCGCCCGTGAGAAGTCCTACTATGTGCCGGCAGCGAAGGCCAGCAAGGAGGACATCGAGCACGTGAAATCCCTGTTCAAATCGGATTCCATGCTGTAAAGGCCATAATTTCAGGGGCGAAAGGTTTTCCTCTCGCCCCTGAAATTATGGCAGAGCTTAGCGATAGAACTCTCGTATTCTGTCCATTCGGGCTGACATCCCCACCAGCATCGAATCCAGTACAGTCATTGCAGCCATCGCCTCGACGACGACGGCGGCGCGCGGCGCGATGATCGGGTCATGCCGTCCACGGACGGAGACGCTGATCTCTTCGCCGGAGCGATTCACGGTCTGCTGCAGGGAGGAGATCGACGGCGTCGGCTTGAAGGCGGCACGCAACACAATGTCGCTGCCGTCGCTGATGCCTCCGAGGATACCGCCCGCGTGGTTACTTTTCTTTGAGACCGTTCCGTCAGCCTCAAGACAGAACGCGTCGTTATTCTCGCTTCCGCGCGCCCTTACCACGGCGAAGCCGTCGCCGATCTCAAAGCCCTTCACCGCTCCGATCGAGCAGACAGCCTGCGCGAGCTTCGCGTTTAGTTTCTCAAAACAGGGATCGCCCACGCCCGCGGGCACACCGCGGATCACGCACTCCACAACGCCGCCGGAGGAGTCCTGCTTCGCGCGGCATTCGTCGAGATATTCCATGGCGGCCTGCGCTGCGGTCGAATCTGGCATGCTTACCGGATTATTCAGAGCCTCTGCCGGATCAAATCTTTCATAAGAAATCTCCACCGGGCCGATGGATTTTACATAGGCGGAAACCGTCACGCCGAGTTCCGCGAGCGCTTTTGCCGCGACCGCGCCCGCCGCGATGCGCCCGATCGTCTCGCGCCCGGAAGAGCGTCCGCCGCCCCGGTAGTCCCGGAAACCGTATTTGCAGTCATAGGTATAGTCTGCGTGTCCCGGCCTGTAGTAGGAAGCGATTTCACTGTAATCCCCCGAGCGCTGCGAGGTATTCCTCACCAGCAGGGAGATCGGCGTGCCGGTCGTCCGCCCCTCGAAGACGCCGGAGAGAATCTCGACCGCGTCGTCCTCTTTGCGCGGCGTCGCGAAGCGCGACTGCCCGGGCTTCCTCCTGTCAAGATATATCTGAATGTCCGCCTCTGTGAGCGGCAGCCCCGCCGGGCAGCCGTCGACGACAGCTCCGATGCCTTTTCCGTGGGACTCGCCCCAGGTCGTGACCCTGAATATTGTACCAAATGTTGAACCAGCCATACTTTTTTCTCCTGTTTCTTTGTACCGCGGGCAAGTCATTCAATGATGCAGCAACAGATATATAGAAAGCGGGTTGTGCTTTCTATATATCTGTTGCTGCATCGCTCTGTTTGCTTTTCACCGCGATGTTATGGTTTCATTCTACAAATTTATGACAGGAATCATTATAACAGATTTGTTTACGGCTGTCATTGGAGAGTTTCGAATCTTTAAATTAACGGATCTGATACTCCTGGTAAAGTTCACGGCGCGCAGTCAGATTGGCGATTGCGTGGTGCAGATCGTCCATGCGTCCGTCTGACAGAAGTAAGTTTGTCAACCGCGCAAAACGGTCTTCACCTTTCACTTCCCCTCGTTCGATGCCCTGCTCAATACCGCGGGAGATGCCCTGCTCAATGCCTTGCTCCATAGCCTCCTGTCTCATATCATCCAGCGCTTTACACATGTTAAAAGTCTCATCTCCTTCTTCTTGTTGTTCGCCTATGTATTGTTCCAGTTTCTCATCTTTATGGAAGGAGTCCAAAAAATTCCAGCATCGTGACAGTCTCTCGATCCCAGAAATAGAAATCGTGGATGCCGTCGCCCGGCTGCCAGGTGTAGTCTATGTTCGGGCACTTTTCCTGCATGAATTTCGCAAACTCTTCGTTGGCTGCATACAGGGGATCGTCATCGCCGCAGACCTGCAGGATGCGCGGCTTCGGACCTTCCGAGGCGTTCAGATGCTGTGCGAGATGTTGCAGGTCGTAGGAAGAGCCCTCGCAGCTATCTCCCGGGCCGAAGATGTTTGCGATGTTCTGGTTGATCTCCGGCGTGACGGGAATCGCGATACCCTTGTCCGCCCTCCCCCGGAAGTCTGTCTTCCATGGCTGAATAACGGCTGACATCGCGCACACTCCGCCATATACCTCCGGGTGGCTCAGCGCCGCGTGCAGCGCGCCGTATCCGCCCATCGACATTCCCGCGATGAAGGTGTGTTCGCGATCGGAGCTGAGGTGGAACCAGTTCCGCAGCGCGCGTGGAAGCTCCTCCGTGAGATAGCTCCCATAATGGTGCGTGTTGACGCCGTCCACATAGAAGCTTCTGCCAATGTTCGGCATGACCACGATCACGTCGGTGTTCTGCAGATACAGCTCAATGCGGGAGAGCCGGAGCCAGCTTGTGTGATCCTGCCCGTGACCGTGCAGTAGATAGAGTATCGGATAGTCTCCCGTGTGCACTGCGCACGGAACGCCTCTGCGCTCCGGAAGGATCATGCTGACCTGTGTGTTCATGGCCAGCTCATAGGAATACATGTCTAATGATACGATTGCCATTCTGATTCACCTCGTTTTTTCTTTCATTATAATTAGCCCGTGCCTGGAAAGCAAGAAAGGGCACGAGCGACAGGATGAAATTATTTTTTGTTTCTTTTTAAAAATCGAAAAATTGGTTCAAATTTTTCATCTTCATTCAAAAAATCTGTTTATTTCCAAAAATCCTGCGATAGTCAAATTGAAAAAAAGAGGTCGATTGTAAAATGAAGTTGAACACCTAAAAAATCCATAGCG